>CAVALG010000030.1:0-2927 GCA_963589585.1 Roseburia sp. AF12-17LB | reverse complement strand
TAAAGGAACGTGATAGAATGCAGGCTTTATTTTCAAACTTTGCCAATCTTGACTGGCGCCAGCCGATAATGTGGCTTATAGGCGCGTTGTTAATATTTTTGGCGATTAAAAAGGATATGGAACCCTCGCTTTTATTGCCGATGGGCTTCGGCGCGATACTTGTTAACCTGCCGCTTTCGGGCGCGATAACGCAGGGAAAAGAAGAGGGCGTGCTTGATATTCTGTTCGGCAGCGGTATTGCAAACGAACTTTTTCCGCTGCTTTTGTTTATAGGTATCGGCGCGATGATTGACTTCGGCCCACTGCTTTCCAACCCTAAACTTATGATTTTCGGTGCGGCGGCGCAGTTCGGTATTTTCTTCACGCTTGCCCTTGCTTCGCTGCTTGGGTTCGCTCCCAAAGATGCCGCTTCAATCGCCATAATCGGCGCGGCTGATGGTCCTACTTCAATATTTGTCGCGAACTATCTGCACTCGGATTACCTGCCGGCTATAATCGTTGCGGCGTACTCTTATATGGCGCTTGTTCCGATAATTCAGCCGCCCGTAATCAAACTTATAACAACCAAAAAAGAACGCCTTATCCGTATGCCCTACGCAAAGGATAATGTTTCAAAAACCGTGCGGATACTTTTCCCTGTTGTTGTTACCGTTATAACCGGACTTTTCGCACCTAAAGCGGTTGCGCTTATAGGATTTTTGATGTTCGGAAACCTTATAAGGGAGTGCGGCGTGCTTGACAGTTTGTCGGAAATCGCGCAAAAGGTGCTTGCCAACCTTATAACTCTGCTGCTCGGCATAACCGTGGCGGCTAAAATGACGGCGGCCGCCTTCCTCAATCCCAAAACGCTTATGATACTGGGACTTGGCCTTGTCGCCTTTATTTTCGATACTGTAGGCGGTGTTATGGTTGCAAAAATCATCAACATTTTTGCTAAAAACAAAATCAACCCGATGATAGGTGCGGCAGGAATTTCGGCATTCCCGATGTCGGCAAGGGTCGTTCATAAAATGGGGCAGGCGGAAGACAACCAGAACTTTCTGCTTATGCACGCCGTAGGCGTTAATGTTTCGGGTCAGATTGCCTCGGTTATCGCAGGCGGACTTATCTTAAACTTATTCTCTTATTTGGGGTGATTGATTATGAGTATTTCAATGTCTGCATTTTTAAATGCGCTTAAAGTTATGGGGCTCGGTATGGCAGGAATATTTATTGTTACTATTATAATAATCTGCGTGGTAACACTGCTTAATAAATTAGGCAGCCGAAAGGACAGTGACGGTAATGGCAACTCTTAATGTTGTGCTCGTTGAGCCGGAAATACCGCAAAACACGGGCAATATTGCGCGTTCCTGTGCTGCCACGGGCGCAAGACTGCATATTGTTGAACCTATGGGGTTTAAAATCGACGATAAAAAGTTAAAACGCGCAGGGCTTGATTATTGGCACTTGCTTGATATTACCTATTATAAAGACTACGCCGATTTTGCCGAAAAAAACAGGGGCGGCAACTTCTTTTTCTTTACCACCAAAGCGCCCCATACATACACAGAGGTCGAGTACCCGGATAACTGCTTTTTGGTTTTCGGGAAAGAAACCAAGGGCTTGCCCGAAGAACTGTTGCAGCAAAATCTTGATACCTGCGTACGCCTTCCGATGATTGCGGACGCGCGCAGTCTTAACCTTTCTAACACCGTATGCGCCGGAATTTACGAGGTTTTGCGCCAGTGGAACTACCCGGCTTTACAAAATTACGGAAAGTTTTCGGGCAATCTTTTATAAAATTTATATACATATGAATAATCGAACCAAGGGACTGCACCGTATATAGGTACAGCCCCGTTTTTTTACTGTGCAATTTGCGAATAATTTGCATATTGACAAATGCATTGGGTAAGTGTATAATAATTTGCGAACAGATTGCAAATCGGGGTGTAGTTAATGGCAAAGTATTTAACCCGGCAAAGAAAACTGCTTCTTGAATATTTGGCAATGCATACCGATGAACAGATGACCGCACGGCAGATAGCTGACGCACTGACGGCAGATAACATCAGCATCAGCGCTGTTTATCGTAATCTATCCGCTTTGGAGGAAGATGGGATACTGAAACGCAGTATCCGAGAGAATACCAGAGAAGTCTATTATCAATATATTGCGGCAAAGGAATGTAGGGAGCATTTGCATCTTTCTTGCCGAGTCTGCGGAAAAAGCATTCACTTGGATGAAGCAGACACAACACAACTGATTCAAAACACTTTAAGAAACACGGGTTTTCAGATTGAAAAGACCGAAACAATCCTCTACGGTGTCTGTGAGGGTTGCAGAAAATAGCAGGAGGTGAGCATGATGACAAAGAAAAAACGCATTATATCATTATTGATTGCTGTAGCGTTGTTGTTCGTTATGCTCTATTCCGCCCTTTATATCGCGGCGGAATCCAACCATATCTGTATCGGCGAAAACTGCCCTGTCTGTTATCAAATAAATGCGTGCGAAAATGCGCTTAAGTTTCTTTCTTTAACTGTTTGCACCGCGGGTTTCGCTGCAGTGCTTGCATATGTATTATACATAAGTATCTCCGCCTGCATAAATGCCGTTCGGGGTTACACTTTGATTTTGCTTAAGGTTAAATTAACGGATTAAAATAATAACTTTTTTACAAGGGTGAAGTCTGCCTGCTTTTGGGTAAACTTTTGCGGTTTTACCGTTACCCTTGTATTTTTGCGCTCATTTTTAAGTTATTATAATAATCCGGAGGTAAATACAATCTATGAAAAAGATAACTGCAATGCTGCTTGCCCTCTTTATGCTGATTGGCGTTCTTGCCGGCTGCGGGAAGCAGAGTGATGATAAGACTGATAAAACTGACAAGACTGATAAACTGAGCATTGTCACAACTATTTTCCCCGAATACGATTGGGTCA
>CAVALG010000029.1:0-2246 GCA_963589585.1 Roseburia sp. AF12-17LB | reverse complement strand
AAATTTAGCAGAGGTAAAGGCTTATGTGTGGATTTGTTGGTTTTACTGATTTTACTGATTTTGAAAAAGCAGATGTCACCATTGAAAAAATGATGGAGTCTATAGCTCACCGCGGCCCGAATTCCGACGGCAAATATGTTGACGGTGATGTTGCGCTTGGATTCAGGCGTTTAAGCATTATTGACCTGGAGGGCGGAACGCAGCCGATATTTAATGAGGATGACAGTAAGGTTCTGGTCTTTAACGGCGAAATTTACAATTTTAAACCGTTAAGGGAAGAACTTATTTCAAAGGGACATAAATTTAAAACAAATACCGACAGCGAGGTGCTGCTACACGGGTATGAAGAATACGGCAAAAAACTACCCGAATTGCTGCGCGGAATGTTTGCGTTTGTAATTTGGGATAAAAACACAAAAACCCTGTTCGGTTGCCGTGATATGTTCGGTATAAAGCCGTTTTATTACACATTTTGTGAAAAATCATTTGTATTCGGGTCCGAACTTAAAGCCTTTAAACAGTTTCCTAATTTTAAGTGTGAACTGAACCGCGAGGCGCTTGAGCAGTATCTTTCATTCCAATATTCAGCATTGGACGAGAGTTTTTTAAAAGGCGTTTTCCGCCTGCGTCCCGGTCATTATTTTACGCTTAGCGGCGGAAAATTGGAGATCGAGCGTTATTTCACCGCCGATTTTGCCCCACAGGACGGCACAATTGAGGAATATGCCGAACAGATTGATAAAACTATGCGCGAATCGGTAGATGCGCATAAAATAAGCGATGTTGAGGTCGGCTCATTCCTTTCAAGCGGTATAGATTCAAGTTACCTGGTTGCCTTGGCGCGCGTGGACAAGACCTTTACCGTAGGATTTGCCGATACGGGATACAGTGAAATAGAATATGCCAAAAAGTTTTCTGAAGAAATCGGCATAAAGAACATAAGCAAGGTTATAACTACAGAAGAATTTTTCAACGAATTCCCAAATGTTCAGTACCATATGGATGAACCGCTTGCCGACCCGTCGGCAGTTGCGCTTTACTTTGTAAGCCAACTTGCGTCTAAGTACGTTAAGGTTGTAATGTCAGGCGAGGGGGCAGACGAACTTTTCGGCGGATATTGCATATATTCCGAAGCGTTTGCAGGCGGCGCATACGCCAAACTGCCTTTCTTTATAAGGCGAGCGGTAAGCAAGGCTTGTTCGCTTTTGCCTAAAAAACGCGGTATAAATTTCTTAGTAAGGCAGGGTCAACACCTTTCGGAAAGGTATATAGGCAACGCCAATATGTTCTCTGTAAAAGAGCGTAATAAACTGCTTAAAGAGCCTGTAGGTGCACCTGCGCCCACAAAGGCGATATCGGGAATATACGATTTTTGCCGCGGTAAAGACAAGGTTACCACAATGCAGCTTGTTGATATTAACACTTGGCTTATCGGGGATATTCTGCTTAAAGCCGACCGTATGAGTATGGCTCATTCGCTTGAAGTGCGTGTTCCGTACCTTGACCGCAAGGTTTTGGAACTTGCTTCAAAAATACCTGTTTACGATAAGGTGGACGCTACGCATACAAAAATGGCGCTCAGAAAAGCGGCTGCCGACGTTTTGCCCGAATTTACGGCGCAGAAGAAAAAACTCGGTTTCCCTGTTCCTATAAGGGTGTGGCTTAAACAGGATAAGTACTATACGCTTGTGCGCGACGCCTTTGTTTCAAATACGGCAAGAACATATTTTAATACCGAAAGACTTATAAAACTGCTTGATGACCATAAAAACGGCAAGTGCGACAACAGCCGCAAAATATGGACGGTTTATACATTTATTGTTTGGTATTCACAATTTTTTGACAATGAGAACGATTATTTTTCGGGTCGTGAGTTGATATAAAATGATAGAGTTGCTTGTAAACGACAAGGATATAATTGTTTGCGTCAAACCCGTAGGGCTTTTGTCGGAACAGGGCAATTTGAAGGATAAAAATATGCCCGACGCACTTAAAAAACAGACTGGGTGTTACCGTGTGGATACGCTCCATCGGCTTGACAAAGCGGTTGGCGGAGTGATGGTTTACTCAAAAAGCAGATTGGCTTCCGCAGCTCTGTCAAAGGCTATTGCATCGCACAAGATGCTTAAAGAGTACCTTGCCGTAGTGCACGGGCAGCCGCAGCCTGCAAATGGAATTATGGAGGATATTCTTTTTAAGGATTCTTCAAAAAATCGCTCGTATGTTGTAAAAACCGAGCGTAAGGG
>CAVALG010000028.1:0-4786 GCA_963589585.1 Roseburia sp. AF12-17LB | reverse complement strand
CTTTTTACACTGCTTATGATTTCAAACATTGCAAACTTAGCGGTAATAACCGCAAAAACATTTGAGGGACTGATTTTCCCGAAACTTGCTGTGCAAAACTACCGCTGGTCATTTTCGCTGATGCTTTTTATCGTTGAAATAATCCTCGCAGTTCCCGTATTTCTTTATATGCGAAAGGTATATACGCCTGCCGTTGAAAAAGAACCTTCGGGATTTGAATGGAAATACCTTTGGTTAATACCCGCAACATTTTATGTTATGTGGTATTATGCGTTTTACGGCAATAAAACACGCTCCAGTCTTGAAATAGCATTACGACCGCAAAACGCACTTTTTCTGTTTATCGTCAATGTCGGCGCGGTTTTAATTTATTATGTTGTAACACGCCTGATTTTAGAGCAAAACAAAACTCTTGAACTAAAAGAGCGCAATCATCAACTCACTATGCAAACCGTACAGTATGAAAATTTAAAAGACAAAATCACAGAAGCACGCCGCGCCAAACACGATGTGCGCCACCATATTGCGCTTATGCAAGAATATTTAAATGACGGTGATTATGACTCACTTAAAAAGTATTTAAAACAATACGGGGCAGGCCTGCCTGATGACAGCCTTGTAAACTATTGTGAAAATACCGCCGCGAATGCAGTGCTTTTATACTTTGCGCAGCAGGCTGAAAATAATGGTATTGATTATGTTGTAAATGCGAAAATACCCAATAAAACCGTTGTTTCGGATACAGATATTTCGGTTCTTTTCGGTAATCTGCTTGAAAATGCGCTTGATGCCTGTAAATCAGAAATGCCGCAGGCGGATAGAAAAATTGTTGTACGGGCGGACGCTGATGTCAATTCGCTTTGCATTACCGTTGACAATACATATAAAGGGAAACTGAGGCAAACCGATGACGGATACCTTATTTCAACAAAACACAGAGGTATAGGGCTTGGTACACAGTCGGTTAAAGGCATAGCCGAACAGTATAACGGTGTATGCAAATTTGAAACCTACAACGGAATGTTTTGCGCCTCGGTTTTATGTCAGATCAATAAATAATATTACAGAGCATATCGTATGCCGGTTAACACCATTGTACGATTATGCTCTGTTATTTTATATTTTGTAAATAAGTTTATATAAATCACTTGACAAATTATATAAGTGCGATATAATATTATATATAGGAGGTGGGCACAGATGGGTAAGTGCGTATATTCGGTTGTATTGTCCGAAGATGTAGTGCGCGAAATTGATAAGATCGCATATTTGAACGGTTCAAATCGTTCAAACACAATAGATAGAATATTGGCTGAATATGTTTCCGTAACAACACCCGAAAAAACCATATGCGATATGATTGATGATATTTATAATACGGTTTTAGGGTTTGAGGGATTCAAAATTCACGCTCCGCAATCCTCAAAAGCGATATCTATGCAAACGGCTCTGACCTTTAAATATAACCCCACGCTTAAATACAGCGTCGGGCTTTACAGAGTGCCTGAAAACGGCAATTTCGGAGAATTAAAAGTTGCCGTTCGCACACAAAACATTCTGCTTCTTTCAAGAATATATGACTTTTTGCAGGTTTGGGCAACGCTTGAAAATGAACATTTAGGGCCCGTTGAAAGCCGCGCGGAAGATGGCAAATATTTTAGAAAATTAAGGGTTTGTAAGGATATTCCTATAGGTCAATACAGCAAGATGATTACCGAATATATAAATGCGTTTGATAGAGCAATTAAGTCTTACCTTAATTGTGTGGATACTCTATCGGCACAAAAATCGGTTGCACTTGTCTATAATAATCATATAGTTAAGGGCAATATTACAATTTAACCAAACTTTACAGTTGGGAGGAATATATATGAATATTCAAAAATTAACTCAAAACAGTTTAAAAGCATTAGAAAATGCACAATCAATAGCAAGAGAATACGGGAACCAAAAACTCGAGCAATCGCATCTGCTTAAAGCGCAGTTAGAAATTGATGAGGGATTGATTCCTCAAATACTCTCAAAAATCGGCGTTGATGTAAACAGATTCAAAACAGATATTGAAGATGTAATATCAAAACTGCCAAAAGTTTCGGGCGGAAACGGCGAGTTGTATATGTCACCTGAACTTGATTCCGCTTTAAATTACGCAGAGAATGAAGCAGGCAAGATGGGTGACGAATATGTTTCACTTGAACATATTCTTTTAGGTATTGTAGAAAAACCTGCGGCTGATATTAAACCTTTGTTGAATAAGCATTCGATAAACAGCAAGGCGATACTTAATGTTTTAAAGGAAATACGCGGCAACCGCAGAGTAACAAGCGAAAACCCCGAAAGCACATATGATGTGCTTAAAAAATACGGTCAGGACCTTGTAGAGCTTGCAAGAAATCAAAAACTTGACCCCGTTATCGGGCGCGATGACGAAATAAGAAATGTTATCCGAATTTTGTCAAGGAAAACCAAAAACAACCCCTGCTTGATAGGTGAACCGGGTGTTGGTAAAACCGCTATTGCCGAGGGGCTTGCGCTTCGTATAGTCCGCGGCGATGTACCGCAAAACCTGCGTGACCGTTCGATTTTTTCGCTTGATATGGGTTTGCTTGTTGCGGGTGCGAAATTCAGAGGCGAATTTGAAGAACGACTTAAGGCTGTACTTGACGAAGTTCAAAAATCAGACGGTAAAATTATATTGTTCATTGATGAACTGCACACTATAGTCGGGGCAGGCAAGACCGACGGTGCAATGGATGCAGGTAACCTTTTAAAACCGCTGCTCGCACGCGGTGCGCTGCATTGTATTGGCGCTACCACGCTTGACGAATACCGCAAATATATTGAAAAAGACGCCGCCCTTGAACGCAGGTTCCAACCCGTTTTGGTTGATGAACCTACCGTTGAAGATACCATATCAATTTTAAGGGGACTTAAGCAAAGATATGAAGTCTACCACGGCGTTAAGATTCATGACAGTGCGCTTATCGCAGCCGCCACACTCTCGGACAGATATATATCTGACAGATTTTTGCCTGATAAGGCAATTGACCTTGTTGATGAAGCTTGCGCGCTTATAAAAACCGAAATGAACTCAATGCCTACGGAACTTGATGAAATTTCAAGAAAAATCATTCAGCTTGAAATTGAAGAAGAAGCTTTGAAAAAAGAAAAAGACGATTTATCACGGCATCATCTTGATGAAATCAGGGCAGAGCTCGCAGATTTGCACGAGAAGTTTGATTCTATGAAATCCGCTTGGGAAACCGAGAAAAAGAATATAGATAAGGTCAAGGAACTGCGCGCCAATATCGAAAAGACAAACGCCGAAATTGAAAAGGCTCAAAACAAATATGATTTGACGAAAGCCGCAGAACTGAAATTCGGTATTTTGCCGAATCTTCAAAAATCACTTGCCGAGGCTGAAAAGAATAACGCAAACGGCGACAAATCGTTGTTACGCGATTGGGTTGACGATGAGGAAATAAGAAAAATCGTATCCCGTTGGACGGGTATACCCGTTTCAAAACTTGCAGCAGGCGAGAGGGATAAAATCCTTAACCTAAGTAAAACTCTGCATAAAAGGGTAGTAGGGCAGGACGAGGCCGTTCAAAAAGTTTGCGACTCCATTTTAAGGTCGCGTGCAGGGATTAAAGACCCCAACAGACCGATAGGTTCCTTCCTGTTCTTAGGCCCTACAGGCGTAGGCAAAACCGAACTTGCAAAAGCATTGGCTGAGGCGTTGTTTGATGATGAGAAAAACATTGTTCGTATAGATATGAGCGAATATATGGAAAAGTTCAGCGTGTCAAGACTTATCGGGGCGCCTCCCGGATATGTGGGCTATGACCAGGGCGGTCAATTGACAGAAGCTGTACGCCGTAAACCTTATTCGGTTATATTGTTTGATGAAATTGAAAAAGCACACCCCGATGTATTCAACCTGCTTTTACAGGTGCTTGACGATGGTAGAATAACCGATTCACAGGGCAGAACCGTAAACTTTAAAAACTCAATAATTATAATGACATCTAATCTGGGCGCAGATTATATAATTGACGGTATAGGTGATGACGGAAACATTTCAGAAAAAGCCCGCGAAAATGTTGATACTCTTTTAAAACGCACCTTCAGACCTGAGTTTTTGAATCGAATTGATGATATAGTATTCTATAAACCGCTTACAAAAAATGATGTTAAATCAATTATCACATTGCTGCTTTCGGAAATGAACGATCGGCTTTCCGATAAACGGATTATGGTTAAGATGAGCGATGAAGCCGAAGATTATGTTATTGATTCCGCTTATGACCCCCAGTTCGGCGCAAGACCGTTAAAGAGATTTTTGCAATCAGGCGTTGAAACTTTGGTAGCCCGTAAAATTGTTGAGGGCAGTGTTTTACCCGATAGTGCCGTTAATGTTGTTATTAAAGACGGTAAACTTGATGTTGAATAATCTCTACCGCAGGTGACTTATGTAAACCTCCCGATTTTATGTTTTACTGCATAAATTGAGAGGTTTGCTTTATACTATTGGAAAACGCAGTATTTACGCCGATTCTACCGACGGTAGACAGGCTAAAAAACACTCTACTTGGTAATTATTTCTCGTTCAATTACAAAATCATTTTGTAGGTTGTTAAAAATCGTTATTTGTGGTAATATCACATTGTATTATCAAACGAAAGGAGTGTTTTAATTGATAAAAATCTTTACTGACACATCTGCCAATCTATCGGATGGGTTTATAAATCAATACAACATAAATGTTATACCATTTACTTTTACC
>CAVALG010000027.1:0-29358 GCA_963589585.1 Roseburia sp. AF12-17LB | reverse complement strand
ACCTTAATGTATCCGCAACGGCGGAAAAACTGTTTGTACACAGAAACACTTTGGTATACAGACTTGAAAAAATCAAAAAACTTACCGGACTTGACCTTAGAATATTCAATCATGCGGTAGTTCTTAAAATCGCGCTTATGGTAAATAAATACCTTTCTTCAAATCCGGTTAAATACTGATAATCATTAAAACACACGAAAGCGGTGAGCAATATTATTACTCCGGAAACACAGACGAGGACGGAAAATCCGATTTCGGCAGCTTCGTCAACAATTATTGAATTTAACGGTGTTTCAAAAACCTACCCCACCGGTACACACGCACTTGAAGATGTTAATATTAAAATAAACAAGGGCGAATTTGTTTTCGTCGTAGGTTCTTCGGGCGCAGGAAAATCAACATTTATGAAACTTATAATGCGCGAAGAGCGCCCCAGCACGGGAAATATAACGGTCAACGGCTTTAATCTTACAAAGATGCGCCGCCGCGATATTCCTATGCTGCGCCGCACTATGGGTATTGTTTTTCAGGATTTCAGGCTTATACCTAACCTTAATGTTTTTGAAAATGTTGCGTTCTCTATGCGTGTTGTAGGCGCTCAGAACAAACAGATACGCAAAAATGTTACCCGTGTTCTTAATATGGTCGGGCTTGGGCATAAGGCGCGCGCTATGCCGGTTGAACTTTCGGGCGGCGAGCAGCAGCGTGTGGGTCTTGCACGCGCGCTTGTCAATAAACCAAGCCTTATTATAGCGGACGAGCCTACGGGAAATGTTGACCCGAATATGTCTTATGAAATAGTTGAACTTCTTACTGAAATCAACAGACGCGGCACCACAGTTCTTATGGTTACGCATGAGCACCAATTGGTAAGAGATTTTAATCAGCGAGTTGTGATGATTGACAAAGGCCACATCATTGCCGACAACGCAGACGGAGGTGCTGTATGAAACCAAGAACTTTCAGGTATCTTGTAGGCACCGGAATTAAAAATGTCTGGGTCAACAAGTTAATGTCAATAGCCTCTGTAGGCGTATTGGTCGCCTGTATGCTTATAATCGGCGCATTTTCTCTGATAGTGGAGAACCTTGACCGTGCAATGGGCGATATGAGCAAAGAAAACCTTATTAGGGTGTTTTTCAATGACGCTAACTCGGTAATATACGGTAATAATGACGATGATAAAATCCTTGACCCATCGGAAGTTACCGAAGATATGTATAAAGTACATAACGAAGAAGAAGCAAAAGCGGTTTGCGACGCTATAAGCAAACTGCCGAATGTTGAAAATACGGTGTATGTTTCTAAAGCCGAAGCGCTTGAAAGACTTAAAAAGAACCAGCTTAAAGACAGCGCGCAGGCGTTTGACTATGCATCTGAGGGTGAAAACCCGATGTCGGACGGTGCAGATGTTACCATATCCGATATTACAAAATATGAGGATACCTTAAAACAGATTGAAAAGATTGACGGTGTTGATTCAACTCAATCAAATGTGAAGGTTGCCAAAAAACTGACCGCACTTAAAGGCGGCATAAATATGGCAGGTTTCTGCATTGCAATTATCCTCGCAATTATTTCGCTTGTTATAGTATCAAACACCATCAGAGTAACTATGTACAACCGCAAACTTGAAATCGGAATTATGAAAGCGGTCGGTGCGACAAATTCATTTATCCGCATACCGTTTGTAATTGAGGGTATAATGCTGGGCATTATTTCGGCATTGATTTCAACGGGGCTTGTATACTTTGTTTACAAAGCGGTTCTTAAAATTTTGCGCAAGAGCATTACAATAGCAAACCCTGTCCCCTTTGCCGATATGGTATGGGTACTGTTAGCAGGATTTTTGGTTATAGGCATTGCCGCAGGACTTATAGGCAGTTTGTTTATAATCAGTAAGTATTTACGAAAAGAAGGGAGCGAGTTCAGTGCAATTTAAAAAAGGACTTGTAAAAGCGGTAGCGGTTGTTTCGGCAGTTGCAATAACTGCATTTATGCCCGCCGTAGGGTGGGGCGATATTGCTCCTAAAGCGTCGGCTGCATCATACAGCCAGTTGCAACAGCGTTCCAAGCAGATAAGCAACGAACTTGCGCAGCTTAAAAAAGATAAAGCGTCACAGCAAGAACTTAAGAAAAAACTTGAGGAGCAAATTGCAAATACACAGGCTCAGATAAACGACTGCAACGCAAGACTGCGCAAATATTCTGCTCAGATCGATAAATGTCAGGCTCAAATAAACGAAAAAGAGTCTGAAATTAAGGACACAAAAGCTGAATTCCGTAAACGTATGCGCTCTATTTATATGAGCGGCAACACAAGCGGCGACCTTGTTGTATTGCTCAATTCCGAAAGTGTTTCGGATTATTTGACAATGGCTCAACTTTCCGTAAATACCTCAAACCGTGATAAAAAACTTGTTAATACCATAGTAAACACGGTTAATGAGATTGAAGCCAACAAAAAACAAATTGAAACCGAAAAGGCTAATCAACAAAGTGTGCAAGCTGACCTTAAAGCAAAACAAGACAGTTTGAATTCACAGAGCAACGAGATAGCCTCGGTAATAAGCAAAATTGATTCAAGCACTGATAAGTTGACCGAAGAACAACATTCATTACAGGCAGATATGAAAACCATACTTGATGCAATGAACAGCAACAAAAATACCGGCAGCGGCAGCGGTAATAACAACGGAGGTTCAATTGTAAACAAAACAGTTTATGAGGGAACGCTCAAATGGCCTGTCCCCGGATATACAAACCTTTCAAGCGGCTTCGGTCAGCGTTGGGGTACAACACATAAGGGCATTGATATTGCAGGCAGCGGAATTATGGGCAAGCCGATAATTGCTGTCGGTGACGGTGTCATCCTTAAGTCAGGCAATTCCTGTACCCACAACTACAAGAAAAACGGAAGTTGCGGCTGCGGCGGAGGTTACGGCAACTACGCTTACCTTAATGTTAATGCAAACGGCGTAAGCTACACGCTGGTTTACGGCCATATGAGCCAGTGTATAGTATCGGCAGGTCAGCAAGTTAAAGCAGGTCAGGTAATAGGCTATGTAGGAACCACGGGTTGGTCAACAGGTCCGCACCTTCACTATGAAGTATGGAAAAACGGACAGAATATTAACCCAATGTCTATTTATTGATTTTGCGTGGAAATTTTAAATTGATATATTGACAAATAAAAACACCGGTGTTATAATACCAAAAAACGAACAAATGCATTGAAGGAATTATCCTTTTCGGTTTAAAGCACAGAGAGATTGCGGTTGGTGTAAGCAATCGTGAGAGCCGAAGGTGTGAGTCTCATTCCGGAGCAGAATTTCCGAACTGCAGGCATATTCAATCTGCCTTTAGTAAGAAATTACGGCAAGCCCCGTTACCAAGGCTGAAGACTTGTTTGAGTCTTATTGAGTGACCGTTAGATTAACGGTAATTCGGGTGGTACCGCGGAGAAATTCGTCCCTGAAGCATAACTGCTTCAGGGATTTTTTATTTATACTTTTTTAAAGAGAGGTATTTGTTATGAAAAAAATCATTGTATCGGACGCAACGCTTATTGAAAACGAAACTTCCCTTTCGTTTAAAGAAAAAATTGAAATCATACGGCACCTTGATAACCTAAACACCGACGTAATTAACATACCGGAAATTAAAAACGGCAAAACCGACGCCTTGCTTATTAAAACAGCAGGTGCGTTTGTAAAGCACAGTACCCTTTCGGTCAGCGTGGGTATGGCAGAAGAACAGGTTCAATTTGCCGCCGACGCACTGGCTAACACGGCAAACAAAAAATTAAGGATTGAATTACCCGTTTCAACCGTTCAAATGGAATACATTTGCCATAAAAAAGCACCCGCTATGTTGGAACTTGCAAAAAAACTGTTTACAGCGGCAGCAAAAGTCTGTGATGATGTTGAGTTTGTTGCGGTTGATGCAACACGGGCAGAACGCGAATTCCTTTCCGAAATTATATCTTCCGCAATTGCCGCAGGGATTAAAACCGTTACACTTTGTGACAACGGCGCTGTTATGCTGCCCGATGAACTTGGAAAATTTATATCTGAAATTAAAGAATGGATACCCGAAATTAAAAATGTAAATATGGGCATTTCGTGTTACAACAGTTTCGGCACAGCAATTGCTTCCGCTGCAGTTGCAATTAACGCAGGGGCTGATACGGTAAGATGCGCAGTTAATTGCGCTGATATAGTTGATTACAGGGCTTTTGCCTCGCTTATACGCGAATACGGAGATCACCTCGGCGTATTTACGGATATTAAATACACTGAACTTAACCGTATAACAAAACAGATAGGCTGGATAATCGGCAAGACGCACACCGAAGAAAGAGCAGTTGCTGTATCTGAGGAAAACACCGCAGCGTATGATAAAGACGATGATTTTGAGGCTATTTCGGCGGCGGTTTGCACGCTCGGATATGACCTGTCGTCAGATGATGAACACCGCGTATATGAAGAATTTAAGCGCACGGCGGCAAAAAAGCAGGTCGGCAACAAGGAACTTGACGCAATAGTTGCAAGCGTTGCAATGCAGGTTCCCCCGACATATAAACTTATAAGTTATGTTATAAACAACGGCAACATTATCGCACCGTCGGCACACATTAAAATGGAAAAGGACGGCGAAAATATCGAGGCGATAGCCTTGGGCGACGGACCTGTAGACGCATCATTTCACACCATCGAGCAAATAATCGGCCATAAATACGAACTTGACGATTTTCAGATACAGGCGGTAACCGAGGGCTGCGATTCGCTCGGTGCGGCCGTGGTTAAACTCCGCTGCAACGGCAAACTTTATTCAGGCAACGGACTTTCAACCGATATTATCGGCGCAAGCATACGAGCATACATTAATGCCGTAAACAAGATAGTATATGAGGAGGCAGAGCAATAATGAAACTCTCATTTTCTACTAAAGGTTGGCACGGTCATACATTTGACGATTTTTGCAGCATAGCAAAAGAAATGCGTTTTTCGGGCATTGAGTTACACAACACCGCAGGTGAAATGTTTACCGAAAAGGACGGTGTGTTTTCGGGGTATGCTACCGCCGCAACACTCAGGAAACTTTATGAAATGAAGTTAAGTATTCCGTGCATTGATATGGTGTCCGACCCATCCGACGCGCAGGCTGCGGATAAGGCAAACGACGAATATGACCACTGCTTTACGGTAGCGACAAATATGCACATACCTTTTATACGCGTTCGCGCCAAACGCGAGGATGACGGAGCGGTTGGAATTTTCCGTGATTGGATAGCGGCAAGAATTAAAAAAGCCGAAGAAAACGGAATTACAATTATAATTGAAACCACAGGGCTGTTCTGCTGTACCGATAAATTACGCGACCTGCTTGACGGCTTTTCAAGCGATTCGCTCGGCGCACTTTGGGATATGTATTCAACATATTTTTGCGGCGGTGAGGACGCTAACACCACCATTCAAAATTTAGGCGCATATATCAAGCACTCACACATAAAAGACGCAGTAAATACCGAAAGCGGAACCGAATTCTGCCTTATGGGCGAGGGTCAACTCCCCGTAAACGATATGATATCCGCCTTGAAATCCATAAATTACGACGGATTCATTTCTCTTGATTGGGACCCTGAATGGTGCGAAGAAATAAGCGATATTGAAATCATTCTTCCCCAATTTGAAAACTATATGAGTTGTTTCGGCGACACCTCAAAAGACGAGTCATCCCTTTACTATAACAACCGCCACACGGGCAAATATGTATGGAAAAAAGATTTGCTTATCGACTGCACATTTTCACAGGTGCTTGACCGTATTGTTAAAGAGTTTCCCGACCAATATGCATTTAAGTATACCACGCTTGGCTACACGCGAACTTATTATGAATTTAGGGAAGATGTAAACGAATTTGCGCGCTCGTTGGTTTCGCTGGGCGTTAAGCCGGGGCACCACATAGCGGTTTGGGCAACCAATGTTCCGCAGTGGTATATTGCATTTTGGGCGGCTGCCAAAATAGGCGCGGTGCTTGTTTCTATGAACACGGCGTACAAAATTCACGAGGCGGAATATCTTTTAAAACAGTCGGACACACATACGATAATTATGGTAAACGGCTACCGCGATTCCGATTATGCGCAAATAATTGCGGAACTCTGCCCCGAACTTGCCGAGAAATCTCCCGAAGAACCGCTGCACTCAAAACGCCTGCCGTTTTTGCGTAATGTTATTACGGTGGGATATTCTCAAAAAGGTGCGCTTAGGTGGGAGGATGCAATATCACGCGCCGATATGGTTCCGCAAAGCGAAATTGACCGCCTTGCCGCCGCTGTTGACAAAGACGATGTCTGCAATATGCAGTACACTTCGGGCACTACGGGTTTCCCGAAAGGTGTTATGCTTACCCACTACAATGTGGTGAACAACGGCAAATGCATAGGTGACAGAATGGATCTTTCCACCGCTGACCGAATGATGATACAGGTGCCTATGTTCCATTGTTTCGGTATGGTGCTTGCAATGACCGCCTGTATGACCCACGGCGTTACTATGTACCCCCTGCCCTACTTTTCACCCAAGCCTGCCCTGCAATGCATAAATTCAGAAAGAATAACCGCATTCCACGGTGTTCCGACAATGTTTATTGCTCTGCTTGAACACCCCGACTTTAAGAAAACCGATTTTTCATATATGCGGACGGGAATTATGGCAGGCAGCCCCTGCCCCATCTCGGTTATGCAGGATGTGGTTGATAAGATGAATATGAGTGAAATAACCATTGTTTACGGTCAGACAGAATCCTCTCCCGGCTGCACAATGAGCTCAACCGACGACCCGATTAAGGTAAGAGTAGGAACAGTAGGGCGCGCCTTACCGGAAATTGAATGTAAAATTGTTGACCCCGAAACGGGAGAAGATTGCCCCGATGAGGTTACGGGAGAGTTTGTTGCGCGCGGCTACAACATAATGAAAGGGTACTATAAAATGCCTAAAGCGACCGCTGCCGCAATTGACAGTGACGGATGGCTGCACACGGGCGACCTTGCCTGCCGCACAAAAGACGGCAACTACCGTATAACCGGGAGATTAAAAGATATGATAATACGGGGCGGCGAAAATATTTACCCGAAAGAGATTGAGGAGTTTATTTACACCCACCCGAAGGTTAAAGATGTGCAGGTTATAGGCGTTCCCGATGAGCAATACGGCGAGGAAATAATGGCGTGCATTATTTTAAAAGACGGCGAAACAATGACCGAGACTGATATGAAAAAGTATATCAGTGACCATATGGCACGCCACAAAGTTCCGAAATACATAGATTTTGTTGCGGCATTCCCGATGAATGTTGCAGGCAAAATTCTTAAATATAAAATGCGTGAAGAAGCCATTAAGAAATTCGGGCTTCAGAAAGCGGAAAGCGTGGTGACTGCCTGATGGTAGGCGGAAAGTATTACACAATTGATGCACACTGTCACATATACCCCGAAAAAATTGCAAGCCGCGCCACTGCCGGAACGGATTCATTTTACGGCGAGCATTCACTCTGCTCCGGTACTGTGGGTGAACTGATAGAAAAAGGCACTGCCGCCGGTATTGACCGTTTTATAGTTCAATCGGTTGCGACATCGCCCAAGCAGGTTAAAAGCATAAATGAATTTATAGCGGCAGAGGTAGAAAAAAGCGGTGGGCGGCTTATAGGGCTCGGCACTCTGCACCCTGACAGCGGTGATATTAAGGGTGACATCAAACACCTTACCGAATTGGGACTGCACGGCGTAAAGCTGCACCCCGATATACAAGATTTTAAGATTGACGATTACCGTTGCCTTAAGATATATGAACTATGCGAAGAATTGCATCTGCCGATACTTATGCACACGGGCGACAGCCGATATGACCGTTCAAACCCCAACAGACTGCGTCCTGTTATGGAAATTTACACGGGACTTACAGTGGTTGCGGCACATCTAGGCGGTTGGTCGGTATGGGACGAAGCCAAACGGAAACTTACCAATCTGCCAAATCTGTATTTTGACTGTTCCTCCTCTTTTGGGTATATGAGCAATGAAAAGGCGCGCGAAATGATTAAAACCTACGGGTGTGATCGTGTTTTATTCGGCACGGATTACCCAATGTGGCTGCCTAAAAATGAGGTTGATTCCTGCTTGTCGCTTGAGTTTACGGATGAGGAATACGAACTGATTTTTCATAAAAATGCGGAAAAGATTTTCGGTTGCCCAAGCAAATAATCCAAAAATTTTAATACTTTTGTTTTATTGCGGTTGTTTGTTATTAAACAGCCGCAATAATCATATATATTACCGAACAGAAATAAAATCGGGTCGGTGAAATTATGGATACAACGGAAAATGGACAAAAGAAATCGCCCAAGATTTTTGACGGGGCAGTTAGGATAATTGTTCTTCAAATAGCTGCCGTAGCGGCGCTTTTTGTAATAGGATTGGGATTAAAGTTGATAGACGGCAAACTGTACAAGCAGGTTTCCGGGAAACTTTTATCCGAAATAAACACGCGGACGGATATTTCACAGGTTACGGACAGCAAAGCAGAAAAATCGGATGAAAAAAATGCCGAAAGCACGGGCGTTACCGAAATTGACCAACAGGAGCAAAGCGACAGCGGCAATGCTGAAGAGCCGCCGAAAACCGACAGTGAAAGCAAAAATAATGATGATAACAAGAGTGTGGACGGCGGTACCGAAGCAGAAGAAACATTGACAGAAAGCGACACGGAACAGGCCGCCGGCGAAACCGCAAAATCAATATCCGCCTCCTACATATGCGATCTTAAATCAGACACGCATAACAGTTTGATATGGCCTGTAAACGGCACGGTTACTTCGGAATTCGGCGGCCGCAGCGACCCTATAAACGGCGCTGCATCAAATCACGGTGGGATTGATATTGCGGTAAACACGGGTACACCTGTTGCGGCAGCGCTTCCGGGTATTGTGGAAAAGGCGGAAACCAACCCGTTTTACGGAAATTACATAATTATAAATCATTCAAAAAATGTAAAGACGCTTTACGGACATTGCAGCAATCTTGCAGTAAAAGCAGGGCAAAAGGTGTCAGCCGGTGAAACAATAGCGTATTCGGGTTCTACGGGTCGGTCAACAGGACCGCACCTGCATTTTGAAATACGCATAGGTGGCAAGAAAACTGACCCCCGTTTACTGTTGCCTGCGCAAAAAACGGTGTAAAAAATGGCTTTTTATTTTAAAAGAATAAAAATAACCGTTACCCTGCCATTTTGTTTTTTGGTAACGGCTATGCTTATAATAGATAAAACGGGGTTGTTGACACATTCACTGATTGCAACATTGCTGCACGAATTCGGTCATTTGATTTGTATGCAACGCGTGGGCTGCAGTATAAACGAGGTTAAATTCGGTTTCGGCGGTGTGATTATAACCGCTCCGCTTTCCCCGGCCAACACACGGGACAGGCTGTTTATTACCGCCTGCGGACCGGGTGTAAATGTTTTGGCGGCAGCAATTACCGCAGGTATTGGCTATTTTTTAAAAGCTGACATCTTTACGGTTCATGCCGCGGTAGAACTTATTACGGGAATTATAAATTTTTTACCCGTAAACGGATTGGACGGCGGAACGATTGCAGGGCTGCTTATAAGCTCAAAAATGCCGCAAAAAGCTGCAAAAGCAAGCGGTATAATATCGCTTTTGTTTACAGCCGCTGTAATAGTTTCGGGAATTTTTCTGATTATATGCGGCGCCAGCAACCCAACGCTTTTGCTGCTTGGAATTTATTTGGCACTGCTGAATATCCCGCGTTTAGGCATTCTCTTCAAAGTTTGAAAGTTCGTTAAGAGCGACTTCCCACTCTTCAAGCGTTTTTTCAAGTTCCTTTTCAAGGGCTTCAATTTCGCCGCTGAGCCGCGCAACTTCAACATAATCGGCTGCAACTTCGGGGGTTTCAAGTTGTGCCTGTAACTCATCACGCTCATTTTCAAGCGCACCTATTTTCTTTTCGGCATTGGCGGCGGCAGTTTCAAGCCTGCGGCGCTCAGAAGCCTTTTTCTTTTGAAGATGATAACTTTTTCCGCCCTCGCCCATCTCTTTTTTGGGGGCTGCGGCAGGCTTTTGCACATCTGCGGAGTTTACAAAGTCATTATAATTTCCGTGAATTTTGCAAAGCGATTTATTTTTAAATACAAAAATATCGGTAGCAAGCGAATTTATAAAATATCTGTCATGCGATACCGCAAGAACCGTTCCGTCATACGCTTTCAGCGCGTTTTCAAGTACGGTTTGCGAGGAAATATCAAGGTGGTTTGTAGGCTCGTCAAGTATAAACAAATTAGCGCCCGAAAGCATCATTTTACAAAGGGCAACACGCGCCCTTTCACCGCCCGAAAGTTCACCTACCGATTTAAAAACATCATCACCTGTAAACAAAAACGCCGCAAGTGCGTTTCTCACTTCGGTATTGCTCATTTTGGGGTACTCGTTATGTATTTCATCAAACACGGTTAATTTAGGGTTAAGATTTGCCCCGTGCTGGTCAAAATATGCAACGCTTACCCTTGCACCAATCCGTACCGAATTATCATTTTCATCGTCAATGCCTGCAAGTATACGCCGCAAAAGCGAAGTTTTACCGCAGCCGTTATCTCCCATTATAAAGGTTCGGCTGCCCCTTAAAAGCAAAAATGATGTGTTTCCGAGCAGCATATTATCGCCAAACTTTATATCAATTCCCGATACGGTCAGCACCTCGTCGCCGCTTCGCTCGGCAGGTTTAAAGTGAAAATCAACCTCCCGTTCAATATCTTCAGGTTTCTTTAGATTCTTTGTAAGGCGTTCTATCTGCTTTTCCTTGCTTTCGGCAGTTTTAATATTTTTCTCTCTGTTCCAACGGCGCTGCTGCTCGATTATCCCCTCTATTCTGTGTACCTCGCGCATTGTGTTGTCGTATTCGCGTTGTTCACTCAGCCGCCGTTCCTCTTTAAGCTGCAAATATCGTGTGTAATTGCCGCCTGTTACAAACAGTCGGTGATTTTCAATTTCGGCGGTTTTCACGGTAACTTTATCAAGAAAATAACGGTCATGAGAAATGATTATCGCTGCGCTTTCGGAACCTGTTATATATTCTTCAAGCCACTCTATAGATGATATATCAAGATGGTTTGTAGGCTCGTCTAAAAGCATAATCTGCGGTTTGGAAAGCAACAGTTTACACAGTCCGATTTTTGAGCGTTGGCCGCCCGAAAGCAGTCCTGTTGCCATATTCTGTTCATCTTCCGAAAAGCCCATTCCCCTTAGCGCCGCGCGTGTGCGCGAAGCGTAGGTAAGACCGCCCATAGACTGAAACTTTTCTTCAAGTGCCTGGCGCTTTTCTATAAGTACAGGGTCGGGTGTTTCGGATATTTTAAGCCGCAATTCCTCCAATTCCTTTTCATATTCCGTAAGTCGGCTGAACACGGTAAGTGTTTCTTCATACGCGGTACGGTCGGATGCCTCGCAGACGTGCTGTTGTAAATATCCTACACGGGCACCTGCGGCAAGAGTAACCGAGCCAGAATCGGGTTCAAGTTCGCCCGTGATGATTTTAAACAGTGTGGTCTTTCCCACCCCGTTTACGCCTACAAGCCCGATCTTCTCCTGCTTTTCAACCTCTAAATCAATTCCCGAAAATAATTCTCGTTCACCGAATGATTTTGATATTCCTTTTAAAGATAACAACATAATTTCACAACCTACGGAATGTTTTACAATTATTGATTATAACAGCAGTACGGAAATTTTACAAGTGCGGCGGTAAAAAATCTATCTTGTTAAATTTCAGAATACGTGTTACAATAGAAAAAATAAATGTTGATTTTGAAGGGATGGAATATGGGCAACGGATTTAAAAAGGAATTTATGGGATACAACAAGCAGGAAGTTTGCAACTATATATCCGTATTATCACAGGAGAATGAAAAAGCAGTGCAAAGCCTGCGAAAAGAATTAAACACGCTGCGAAGCGAGAATGCCGAAATAAAAGCAAAATTAAGCGAATATGAAAACAAGGCGGAAAACATACAAAAACTTTCAAAGGCTATCGGACGGCTTTATGTTATTTCAAAAGCAAACGCCGACGCGATGAATGCCGAAAGCGATAAAATCAAGGTTCGCTGCCGCGAAGAAGAACGGTTAAGCGCCGAGTATGTTGACAGTATTGAAAAACTACTGCGCTCTGCGGAAGATGAACTTAAAAATCTTTCGGAACAGGCAACAAATAAAATTGACGAACTTACAAAATCACTCAACTTATGCCGCGAAAAGAACCCCACGCATACAGTAAAAGCAAACTGATTTTAAAGTATCGGCAAGCCAGGAATTACAGGCTTGCCGATATTTCTTTTTATTTATTTTGATATTCTGTCGATTTCTGCAAGTTCTTCCCCACTGAACACGGTATTGTTTACCGCTTTAATGTTATCAAGAATCTGCTTTGACTTTGAAGCGCCTATAAGAACCGAAGTAACCGCGCCGTCTTTAAGCAGCCACGCAAGAGCCATTTCCGCAAGGGTCTGACCCCTGCTTTGCGCAAGTGTGTTTAATTCCTTTATCTGCTTAATACGCTCGGGCGTTATTGCGGATTGTTTTAAAAATCTGCCGTCCGTTGCTATGCGGCTGTCACTCGGAATACCGTTTAAATATCTGTCGGTCAACATTCCCTGCGCTAAGGGGCTGAATACTATCATACCTTTGCCGAGTTCAGCAGATTTATCTTTAAGCCCGTTATGCTCTACCGTACGGTCAAAAATCGAATAGCGGTTTTGGTTAATTATAAACGGGCATTTGAGTTCCAACAGAATTTTTTCGGCTTGTGCCAATTGCTCGCCGTTATAATTTGAAAGTCCCACATAAAGTGCCTTACCTGATTTTACAGCCTGCGCCAACGCTCCCATTGTTTCTTCAAGCGGCGTATCGGGGTCGGGGCGGTGATGATAAAAAATATCAACATAATCAAGTCCCAATCTTTTAAGGCTTGCATCCAGACTTGCAAGCAGATATTTGCGGCTGCCCATATCTCCGTAAGGTCCGTCCCACATTTCGTAGCCGGCTTTTGTGCTTATAATCAACTCATCGCGATACGCAGAAAGGTCACTGTTTAATATTTTACCGAAGTTCCTTTCCGCGCTGCCGGGTGCAGGGCCATAATTATTGGCAAGGTCAAAATGCGTTATGCCGTTATCGAAAGATGTAAAAATCAAGTCTTTCATATTGTCGGGATCGGCATTGTCCCCGAAGTTGTGCCACAACCCAAGCGATATTGCAGGAAGTTTAAGTCCGCTTTTACCGCAGCGGTTGTACGGCATTTTACCGTATCTGTCACTCTTAGCATTGTACATAAAAAATCACTCTCCGTCTTTAAAATCAAAAAGTATTTTTTGTATATCTGACTGATACATATTCTGTTTGGTAACTGTTGTAACAGAGGTATATATAACATCATTACCTTTTATTTTACCGCTTTGCATTTCTGCAGCTTTTTTAACACTTAAATACCCCATTGCGAACGGGTTTTGCACTATAAGCGCACCCATTTCGCCCGTTTCCAACATTCCTATTGCAATTGTATTGGTATCAAACCCCACGGTTTTAATTTTCCCCGATGCGCCGAGCGATTTAACAGCCTCGCAAACGCCGAGGGTGGACCACTCGTTAAGCCCGACAAGGGCATTGATTTCGGGGTGGCTTTTGAGGATATCAAGCGCTTCCCTCTTTGCGCTTTCAATATTACTTTCTGCAGTTACCGACGAAATTATTTCGGCATTTTGCAGCCCACCCAAATATTTGCGCAGTCCGTCTTCCCTTTCAATGATATTTTCGGTCTTCTTCCCACAGCCTACTATTCCGAGTTTAATGTCATCACCACTCGTGAACTGTGCTGCAAGCGCTTTTGCGGCTTCTTCGCCTGCCTTAGGATTATCGGTACCTATAAACAAACTGACGAGGGACGAATCCAGCGCGCTGTCAGCTGTTATCACCTTAACGCCTTTACGCGCAGCGGCATTTACGGCAGGTGCATTTCTTGTTCTGTCAATTGCCGAAAATACTATAACATCTGCGCCCTTTTGGGCCGCGTTTGTTATCATCTTATTCTGTACCGAATAGTCTTCCTCGTTTTCGGGCCCCTCAAAGGTAACATTTACATTATACTCGGTCGCAGCAGAGTCAACTCCGCTTTTAAAATTTTTCCAAAAGTCGGAGTCTAACGACTTTACAATAACCGCAACCCGAATTTCATTGCTTTTACCGCATCCGGACAGGCAAATTACCAAAACAGCAACCAACAAAACAGAAATTATTTTTTTAAGTCTCATTTTGTCTGTCCTCCGCATTTCCCGGTATTCTGACTGTAACAGTAGTGCCTACATCGGGTTCGCTTTTTATGGAAATACCGTATTTCTCACCGAAATAAATCTTAAGTCTGTCATTAACATTTTTCACTCCTATCCCCACGGAATCGGAGCGTTCTTTCGCAAGAATTGCGGCACACTGCTCGTCTGTCATTCCCACGCCGTTATCGGATACGGTTATTAAGATATCCTCGGGGTCGTCATTCGCTCGTTTTACGGATATATTAATTTCACCATCGTCCATATCGGCAATACCGTGATACAATGCATTTTCAACAAGCGGTTGTATGGTTATTTTATTGCACAAACAACTTTCAAGCGATTTATCGACACTTACGGTATAGGTAAACCTGCCGCTGTAACGGTGCTTTTGAATAATCAAATAGTTTTCGGCGTGCTGTATTTCATCCTTTATTGGGATAAGTTCTTTTCCGCGGCTTATACTTATTCTGAAAAGCCTTGCAAGTGCTCTTACCATTTTTGCGGCATCCTCAGCTTTGCCCTGCTCGCACATCCACTGTATTGAATCAAGCGTATTATAAAGAAAATGCGGATTTATCTGCGCTTGTAACGCCTTCAGTTCGGTACGCCTGAGGGTAGTTTCATCCCTCTTTATCTGCTCCATAAGTTTTTTTATTTTATGCGACATATGGCTGAAGGAGTCGGAAAGTTCGCGGAACTCGTTTACCGTGATATTGCCGCCTGCATAATTAAAATTTTCCGCGTCCTTTTCAAAATCTTTCATTGCCCTGGTAAGTTTACGAACAGGAGCATTAACAAGTTTTAAATATATCAGCAGCGTAATCCCTGCTATTACAGCGCAGGCAACTGCCGAAAGCACAATACTTATTGCCACCTGACCTTGCCGTTCCGACATTGCGGACTCTGTAAAACTAATACCCGCAACGCGCCACCTGCCGTCGCTTGTTGTATCAAGCATATATAAAGTATCGCCTTTTTTATGAACTCCGTCCGAAAGTTTGCATAAAACCGAGGTGTCTTCGGTCTTAAGCCCCGAAAAAAGCAACTGCTGCTGTGGATGGTAAACAATATTGCCCGAACTGTCGGTAATAAAACAGTAGCCGTGGCGGCCTATGCCGACATTATCGATATACTGCGCTATTTCCGCAAAACTTATATCCATTGCAACATAAGCACCGTTGCCGAAAATAGAGGCATCGGTTTTTACTGCAAGAGTTATAACCCAAGGATATTTGCCCTCGAAAAGAGTCTGCACATGAGGCGCGGAAACAGCAACTTCGCCCGATGAAGAAAACAGCGCTTTATCAAACGATAAATCTTTATATATGTTTTGTTTAAGCGGAGTTTCACCGCCGACGCAATTAACTATATTACCGTTTTCATCATACACGGTTACGGCATAAATATCTTCCTCAATTTCAATAGTCGCCGCAATCCTTTCGTTCATATCCGAAACGGTGTTACATTCTTTTATAGTATCACTGACTACCGACAGTTTTTTCTTTATAAGTTCAAGATAGTTATTTACCGCCGTAGAGGTCTGCGATACCGATTGTTCGGCTGAAAGTTCAGCATCGCGCAGCACTTCGCGATTATATACCGATGCAAATATTACCGTGCATATTACAGCCACAGAAAGCGCGGAAAATGCAATTAAAAATACCGAAAGCACCCATAAACTCGGTGAAAACTTTTTCTTCATTTACTCACCTCTGTGTGCCGTTCGCGCCCTGTTCGGAGTATCGCCGTAAAACTTTTTAAAGCAGTAACTGAAATAGTGCTGGTCACTGTATCCGCATTTTTCTGAGATTTCAAGCACCTTCATTCCCGTGCAGACAAGCATATCATATGCCGCCCTCATTCTGCGTTCCGTAAGCAAGTTAATAAAGTTTTCCCCTTTTGTTTTCTTTATTAACGCGCTCAGGTAATTGGGGCTTATACCCAACTCTTTGCTGACGCCGGTAAGAGAAAGCGCCTCGTCATAATATCGCTCGTCAATTATTTTTAGCACTTTATCACAAATGATTTCGCTTTCGCACCGCTGTGAACGGGAAATTATTTTTTTGGCTTTCTCGCAAAAATCTATTAAATCATTTCTCATAACATTTTCGCTGCTGTATGAAGTAAGGCGCGCAAATATCGGATTGGCAGAAAACAGCGCAAGAAGTTCAGATTTATCCGAAACCGCGCTTGTTACGCGGTACACGGTTGAAATTATCTGCATAACCAGCAGTTCGGCGTTTTCTGGTGTGTTGTTTTCGTAAAGTCCGTTTACAAAATCAACAAGTTCTTCCTCTCCGCCCACCTTTAACAGTTGTTCCAGCTTAACGGCGGATTTTTCTATTTTGTCAAGTTCCAATTCACCGTCGTGTTCCTGGTCGTTTATAAACCGTATCTGACCTGCGCCGTCGGTCGTGTAACGCCTTGCCGTTATTGCCTGAAAATATGCTGCCGAACATCCCGAAAGTTCCGAAAAGCCGCGGCTGACTCCCACGGTGCATCTTTGCAACATTACCCTTTTAGCAGTTTGAACTATTTCTTTAAGCGGCAAGTCCATAATTGCGTCTATATCCTTACCGCTATCAGTTATTACAAGAGTGACCACCCTGCCGTAGACTATAAAACTTTGGGAACGGACATAACGCGAAAGAACGGTATCAATAAACATTGAATGTTTCTCATTTGTGCATTTGTTGCCGTCTTTATCTCTGAATTTTGAAACCAGCACGCAAAAGGTATTTTGCTCACCCTCGTCTACCATTCCAAGTTCCTCTGCGCGGCCTATCAGCGATGATTCATCGGGCTGTTCCTCATTGCTGCCGAGCATAAGCGGAAGCAGGAATTCATTAACCGAAAGATTGTGCAGTTTTCTTTCAAGGTCCGGATCGGGCGAGCCAAACACACTGCCCAACTTGTCATCAAGTTTTTTGTGTATCTCTCTAAGCTCCCCGGTTAATTCGGCAGGCGATATCGGCTTTAACAGGTAATTTATTATGTTGTATTCAAGCGCTTCGCGAGCATATTCAAAGTTATCGTACCCGCTTAAAATAACCATTTGAACCATAGGGCGCAGTTCATGTACACGCGCGGCAAGTTCAAGCCCCGTCATCATAGGCATACGGATATCGGTAATGATAAGATCGGGCTCCAGACTTTCGGTAAGTTCAAGCGCCTCAAAACCGTTTTCAGCTTCACCTATAACCTCAAATCCTGCGGCTTCCCAATCAACGGTTTCAATCAGCGCGCGACGCTGCTCTCTTTCATCTTCAACAACAAGAACGGTATACTTCATTAAAAACGCCCCCGTTTATCTTCGTATAGTATAAGTATACCATTAAACGGGGGCAAAAATCAAACTCTTATTTTTTTATCCATCCTGCGTAAAGCGTCATACTGCCTGTTACACCGTCGCCTGTATTCCATTCTTCCGTGCAATCGCGGTCGGTAAACCAGCCCTTAAATTCATAACCCTCTTTTATGGGGTCTTCGGGAGACAGGGTTTCCGAATACATAACCTTAACAGGAGAAACATATGACCCACCGTCGGTATCAAATTTAACCGTAAAGCCGCTGTGACTTATTATAAATACCGAAACTATCAGCAACACCGCCACAAGGCTTGCCACCATAATATTGGCGGCTTTTACGGACATATTTATTTTTGAATACAATCCGCCGCTTTTTTGTTTCTTCTTTTCCATAGACTTCACGCCTTTCGGATTATTTTATTTACGGGCGAGATACTTTCTCATATCAATTGCGCACGCTACAAGGATTATAAGACCTTTAATGACATAAAGCATATTAGCGTCAACCGATAAGAAATTAAGTCCTACAAATATTATCTGCAGCAGGAAAACGCCTATTACGATGCCGCTGATTTTACCTGTACCGCCTACAAACGAAACACCGCCGATAACGCACGCCGCTATAGCATCCGATTCGTAGTTAAGTCCCGTATTAGCCGAACAGGAGGCAATCCTTGCACCCTCGATAAATCCGGTTATACCGTACATAGCGCCTGCAAGAACGAAAACAAGCACTATTGTCCAAAACACATTAACGCCGGAAACATTGGCAGCTTCTTCGTTTGAGCCTACAGCAAACATATTTTTACCGAACTTTGTTTTGTTCCAAATCACCCACATAAGCGCGGTTAAAACAGCGGAATAAAGAACATACTTCGGCACTGCGACATTACCTATTGTAAACAGTGTGCCGCGTACAAAATTTGTATAGGAACTGTCAAGCCCCGAAAGGGTCTGACCGTTGTTTCCGCCTATCATAAGATACATAAGCACAAGGCCGAAAACTATAAGCTGGGTTGACAGGGTTACTATAAACGGGTGCAGTTTGAATTTTGCAACGAAAAATCCGTTTACAAGCCCTATCAGCGCGCCTACGGCTATAACCGCCAACAGAACCACCCAAAGCGGCATTACGCCGAGGCTTGGGAATATCTTATTCGCATACCCTACCGATTGCAGCAACGACGCAGCGATACAGGCGGTAAGTCCTACCGCGCGGCCTGCCGAAATATCCGTACCCGTTAATACTATTGCACCGCCTATACCGAGTGCTATAGGCAGTTTTGCGGCGGTAAGTGAAATTATATTGATGATTGACGGCAGTTTAAGAAATGCCGGAACTCTTATTGCTATATAAATTACCGCTGCCGCAATTATTATATACATTGCATTGTTGAACAGCAAATCTGAAATTGCACGGCGTTTATCCGCTGCCGATTTCGCTTTAAAATCTTCCATCCACAAAGAAAAACGGCTTTTTCTTTTTAAAAGTGTTGTTGACATTTTCATTCCTCCTTATGCGAATTTTGCCGCAAGGGTCATAATATCTTCCTGCGTTGCCTCGGCGGCATCTACCTCGCCTGCCAGTTGTCCGCCCGACATAACAAGTATTCGGTCGCACACACCAAGCAGTTCGGGCATTTCAGAAGAAACCATTATAACCGTTTTACCCTTAGCCGCAAGATCAATAATCAGTTGGTAAATTTCATATTTTGCGCCTACATCTATACCGCGAGTCGGCTCGTCAAGCAGCAGCACCGTCGGTTCTGTCAGCAGCCACCGCCCTAAAATGACCTTTTGCTGATTACCGCCCGAGAGCGAGCGGATTTTTGTTTCCTGAGCAGGCGTTTTTATATGCATTGATTTAATACACCAATCGGTGTTTTCTTTAAGTTTGGATTTGCTCAAAAACGGGCCTTTTTTGCATTTATCAAGGCTTGAAATAGTAGCATTTTCACGGATATTAAGAATACCGAAAATGCCTGTTGCCCTGCGCTCTTCGGTAAGCAGTGCAAAACCGTTTTTAATTGCATCACCGGGGTTACGGTTTTTGATTTCTTTACCGTTGAGTTTAAGCGTTCCGCTTTTGCGAGTAGACACGCCGAAAAGATTTTCAAGCAATTCGGTTCTGCCAGAACCGTCAAGCCCGGCAACGCCTATTATCTCACCTTTTTTGGCAGTAAAACTTACATTATTAAGTTTGGCGTATTCAGAACTCAGGTTGTCCGCCTCAAGCAAAACATCCCCTATTTTGTTTGATTTGGGCGGATATATATTGGTCAGTTCCCTGCCCACCATAAGTTTAATAATCTCGTCGGTGGTAAGATCTTTGGCTTCGCGCGTTGCTATCCACTTGCCGTCACGCATTATGGTAACTTCATCGGATATTCTTAAAATCTCCGCCATTTTATGAGAAATATATATTATACCGCAGCCCTGACTGCGAAGCATATTTATGATTTTAAAAAGGTGTTCAACCTCTTCCTCTGTAAGTGAAGAAGTAGGCTCGTCAAACACAATAACCTTGGCATTGTATGATACCGCTTTTGCGATTTCCACCATCTGCCGCTGTGAAACCGGCATAGTACTCATAACCGTTTTAGGGTCAACATTAACCTCTAATTTTTCAAATATTTCTTTGGTTGCTTTGTACATCTTTTTTTCGCTGGTTATAGGCACACCCTTTGCAACCGTCGGGAATCTGCCTAACCACATATTGTCCATTACATTTCTTTTAAGCGCCTGGTTTAATTCCTGGTGTACCATTGCAACGCCGTTTTCAAGCGCCTCTTTGGAATTTTTAAAATTTATCTCTTTACCGTCAAGATAAATATTACCCGAATCTTTGTTATACACCCCAAAAAGGCATTTCATCAAGGTTGATTTTCCTGCGCCGTTTTCGCCCATAAGCGCGTGTACTGTGCCTGCCTTTACGGTCAGATTAACCTTATCAAGCGCCTTAACGCCCGGAAATGACTTTTCGATGTTCTCCATTTTAAGCAAAACCGGTTTCCCGTTTCCGGTTTTCTCTTTCATTTTTTTATCCTGTTCATACATAAGTTCCTGTCACCTCATTTCTTCGGGTTCGCAGCAGCCGCCCGAAGGCAGCTGCTGCGAAAAAACGGTTATTCGCCGGTATAGGTAGCGTAAGGAATATTTACTCTCCACTTGCCTACAAGGTTTTCACTGTCAAGACCGTCAAGGGCGTCTTTATCAGCAAAGAAATTGGCGATAATATCGTTAATTGCCTTTGCCATACCTTCGGCATCCTGTTTAATGGTTCCTACCATAGAGCCGCTCTTTACTGCATTTTGTGCTGCGTCTGTTGCATCAACGCCGAATACCGGTATTGCTTTTGTACCTTCCTTGTTATAACCTGCGGTCTGCAAGGCGGAAACCGCACCCAGAGCCATTTCGTCGTTATTGGCAATTACAAGCTCAACCATATTATTGTTTGCTTCGCTGTACTGCGCAAGTATCGTGCTCATATAATCTGTTGCGGCAGCTGATGACCACTGGCCGTTTTGGTCAACAAGATATTTGTTATTGTTTGAAGCATCGTAAAATTCAAGTTCAGGTCTGCCATCATCTTTAAGGATTTTGTTGGCATCTTCAACACCGTACTGTGTACGGGCGATTGCTTCCATATTGCCTTCCTGACCTTTGAACATTACATAACTTATTTTGCCATCGCCGTTAAGGTCAACCTTATCGTAATTTTCGATAAGGTATTTTCCCATCATTTCGCCCTGCATATGGCCTGCCATTTCGTAATCCGTTCCGACAAAAACACATTTATCGTAACTTGTTACAACAGATTCTTCAACCGAGCGATTAAAGAAAATAACCGGTACATCTTGTGCTTTTGCCTGGTCGATAATGTTCTGTGCCGCATCGTTTGAACCGGTGTCAACAACATTAACTACCAAAAGTTTTGAGCCTTTTGCAAGTGCTGTAGTAACCTGCTCGGTTTGGGTGGTCTGATTGCCGTTGGCATCATAGTTCTGGTATTTAAGACCCGCATTCTTTAAAAGTTTATCCATTGCCGAACGCACACTGGAAATATAAGTGTCGCTGTAAGTGTAATAAAATACCGAAACCTCGCCGTCGGCTGAACTGTCACCCGAGCCGCAGGCAGTCAAACCTAAGGCAAGCGCCAGAGTAAGGATTATTGCTAATAGTTTTTTCATCTTGATTACCTCCGTTTCTTTTTACGACTTCCTGTCGTCGATTATTATTATATTTATAGGTTCTATGTTTTTAAATAGATTATTTTATTAAAAATGTACAAAAAATTATTTAATTGTGGATTATTTTAAATGATTGGCACAAATAGAGTATAAATTTTACTTTTTTCGTTAGACAAGTGATGAGGCAAACAAGACGGGAAAGCACTCCGTTTTAGGAACCGTTGTACCCTGATTGCTTTGTCTATATAAAAATTGAGTATTCATAAAGCAATAGCATTTATGAATACTCAATATGATAACTGTACAACAGAAAGCATTGATGCATTAAAATGTTACTTGGCATAAATAGCACCCACTATGCGGTTAATAAGCCGCAGCGGCAAAATTTTTTTCAAAAGTCCCACGGCCTTATATTGTGTGCCTATAATTAAAACCGGCTTCCCCGATTTTTTTGAAGCAATTTTGGCAATGTATTTTCCGGCAGTTTGGGGTGCCATACCGTTTTGCTCGTCTTTTTCCATTTTCTCTACCGAGCGCGAAATTCTTCCGTTATAAACATCGTCACCCTGCGTGTTTTTACGCCTTGCAGCAGTAAAACCTGTATGAATATCACCCGGCTCAATGCAGACTGCGGTTATATTAAATTCACGCACTTCATTAGCAAGTGCCAGCGTGTAAGAACACAGCGCCGCTTTGGCGGCAGAATAAAAACTTTGAAAAGGAATGGCAATGTCACCGGCAACCGAACCGATATTTACAATGCGCCCAAAACCCTGCTTTCGCATAATCGGCAGCACGGCTTTACACATTCTGACCGCACCGAAAAAATTAACATTAAATTGCTGTTTGGCATCTTCGGTCTTCGTAAATTCAATAGCGCCTGAAATGCCAAAACCAGCGTTGTTAATTAATATATCAATGCGTCCGCTTTCCGCCATAACAGTGTTGACTGCCTTAATAACCTCTTGTTCGTTAGTTACATCGGCACATAGACTTACTACATTATCAATGTCGCCGCCGCGGCGGGAAATGCCATATACTTTGTATCCGAGTTTTAACATATTTTCGGCGGTAGCCCTGCCTATTCCCGAACTTGCGCCTGTTATTATACACACCTTTACCATTTTAATCACCTTTTGTATAATAGCATAACATTTGTAAAAAAGCAATGCCGCCAAAATATATATGCTGCTTTAAAAAGTACAAAGCACCCAAAGTCCCCAAATACCCAAATATAGTTCCGGCGGTTTATTAACAAGCAAGAGATTGATGCCGGCGCTTGGTATCAATCTCTTGCTTTTGCATAAATTCTTACTCAACACTCAAAAATCCGCCGACAAAAGCATCGGGGAAGATAAACTGTTTTTCACCCGCAGCAAATTCAACGCGGATATACTTTTTAGCCTTGTCCATCCAAACAACGGTACCTTCGCCGAAGGTCTTGTGTTTTACCGCACTTCCCACGCCTACGGGGGCAAGAATTTTGTCCCAATCTTTTTCGGGAGCGGGCTGCGAGGTGGCTGCAGGCTTGTAGGCTGCGCCTACGCTATGCACTGTGCCGTCCGATTTTTGCTGAATATTTGCCGCTTTAGTGTCGGCAGGGCTAATTGCCTCTGTTAAATCGGCAATGGTTGCCTGCTGTTTAGAATAAAGCGCCTCGTATTCTTCACGGCGGAGTACCGTATCCCAGCCGCCGACAGCCTCGCCCTCGTGTTTGTCAATTCCTGTGTAGGAAAGACTGGAATTTTCATATTTACGGAAGCCGAAAATTCCCTGATTCATCTTTTCGGGGTCAAACAAGCCTATAGAACAGAGAATGTCAAAATCCTTAACCGAAAGTCCCGTTACTTTCTTAAAAAGCTCCGGTTCAATCTGCGTTATAACATCCTTTATTGTCTGCTCGCGGTAGTCCGTTAAATACATAAACGCCGGAATACGGGCGGCGAGCTTTAACAGATTTTCCTGCACCTGCTTTCGCAGTGATTTTGCTTTCTTTTCGTCTTCTGAAAGTTCCTTTTTCTCTTGCTTTGTAAGGTCGTCACCCTTTTCTTTTTTAAGCTTTTTAACCTTTTCGGAACGGTTTATAATTGTCTGTATTTCAGAATTAAGCGAACGGAAGCCCTCAATATTCATAAGCGCGTCCAAAGCGTCTTGATTGCTTTGCAGCTTTTTAAGAGTATCGTTATCAACATGAACAAGGAGAGCCGTTTGCCAGCGCTTTGCAAGCAATGTGGCGGATGTTCCGGCGTATGTAATATCCAGTATGTCCTGTGCATCAATACGGTTCATAGATGACCCGTCAAACGCAAGCACCGGCAGAAAGTTTATAAACTCCGAAACTTTTTGTTCGGGGCTTGTATCATCCACCTTTAAGCGGCAGGAATAATCTGAAATTTGGCGCAGCGCACGCTCCAAGGCAAAGTCAAATACATAACATTCTTTTTTTACCACCTCACGGTTGCCGTGTTCGTCTTTTATTTCCCAAGGCGACTGCACACGGAACGCCGTTTGAAAATATGTTTCGGGTGATTTTAAGTTGCGCAGCATAAACACGCCCGCCCAAGGCCTTACCGTAACGCCGGTTGTAAGTTTGCCGCAGGATAGTGTTATTGTCTTTGTTTTAAGCGGATCGCCCATTGCATTAAGCACGGGTACCAATGCGTCTATGCCTATACCCGCCTTTGTTCCCGCGCACACTATAACCTTATAATCATCAAAGAAATTGTTTTGCTTTTGCCGCAGCAGATTATACATTGCATAGCAGCTTGCCACATTCGGCAAAAACCAAAGCGTGTGGGAGAGTACATTAAGCAGTGTTGTGTCCGAAAACGGCATAGGCGGTCGCTCCGCACCAAGCTTTAAGCCGTCTACGGGCATATAGTTGCCCTGTATCATTTTAAGCCAGTTTTGCACATAATCCTCATATACAAATCTTGCGGTCTCCGGCTTGCCCTTTTCTTCATATTCGGCACGGAAAAACTCGTTAATATCAAATTCGTCATAGCCCTCGCTTGTGGCAACATTTGTAATGGAGTCCGGCACCTTATATGTAAGCATAATCATTTTCGGCAGTGCTGCATACGGGTTTTCGCCCGTACCTTGCCAGTTTTCCTTTGCCGACTGCTCATCCGAATATGTCCAGTTGAAAACCTGATCCTCTAAAAATTCGCCGGAATTGAGCGCCCTAAAGGGAGTGCCCGAAAGATAGAGATAATGAAAAGCGGATATGGGCAGAAAAGTTTCGTTAATGGCGTTTCCCGCTTCTTCCTTTTGATATTTTTCAATATCAAAATCGTCGTTTTCCTCGTCAAATTTTTCAAAGAGGTTTTTGGCGTTTTCACGCCACGCGCCGAAGTGATATTCGTCAAATACTACCAAGTCCCAGTTGGTTGAGTGTATAAACTCATTTTTTGCTTTAATGCCGCCTGCGTCATTTGTGCCGAGCAAGTCCTGAAATGAGCCGAAAACAACAATAGGCTTTGTTTTATCGCAAGCCTCAAACTGTTCGTCAAGCTGCTTTGCGTCAAACCGCGCCTCTTTGTTGGAAACAAATTGCCACCCGGCAAAATCAACATGGTGTGTAAGATCTTCCTGCCACGCCGATTCAACCGCGGGCTTAAAGGTTAAAATCAGGATTTTTTTGAAATCCATAGCCCGTGCAAGCTGATATGTAGCAAAGGTTTTGCCAAAACGCATTTTAGCGTTCCATAAAAATTTAGGCGGACGGGTCGGGTCTTCTTCCTTTGCCTGCTCAAAATATTTTTCGCCATTCCGACGGCGGTTTGCTGCTCTTGGCGCATAGAAAAGGTCCAAGTGCGCTGCCCCTCAAAACGAATACCGGTGCGCATTTCCTCTATGGCGTCAAGCGCGTCTTTTTCGGTGCAGCAAAACCACTCGTTGCGGTCTTCGCCCTCGTTTAATTGCCGAAAACCTTTGTGCTTTAGTAATCGGTGAATATCTTTATCCGTAAAACAAGTTCCGTCGGAACGCATTGCAGATTCCTTGAATAAAATTCTGAACGGAATCGCAGCGGTATGTAATTGCTCTTTTATTCTCGTTTCTGTGTCCTCACGGTCGGTATATCCGATTTTTATGTAACCGTTATGGTCGGCAACATCGGGCAGAGTGTAGCCGTAAATTGTAGGCACAACCGCAGGACGATTATGCAAAATGTCGGATAGGCTGATATTTCCCGCCATTAGTTGTCACCTCCCGGTATGTCCATTGGGCGTATCGTATTTTCAATATAGTTGATTTCAGATTCGGTTAATTTATACTTATCGTAAAGAGCCATATCTGTCCAAGATTTTGAAAAATCAACCCACGGAACAAATTTAAAATTTGCTATTGATAGATTCATACCTATCAATGTTTGCAATATCAAAAATCTAACAAATTTTGTTCTGAGATAATTATACACATTTGTTGCTTCATTCTTTTTTAGTGTAGGGCATATTGTCAGGTATGATTGATTACATATTTGTGATGGTGTCAGTAATTCCATTCGGCTTAATACTCTGTACATTCCTGCCTTATCAGGGGCACCCGCATGTTCGCAAGATAATTTGGAAATCATAGGTTTATACATATCAATTGTATCTATCGATTTTTTTACATCTCTGCGGCGAACATATGACCAACCTTTACTGCTGAGCAACTGGCAATCATCTGCGTATACCTTTTCTGAGTCACCAACATATGTAGATAAAAAGCCATATGGTGTTTGCGGACTGCATCCTCCCTCTGAATTTAACATTTTTTCTTTCTTCGCAAGCACTTTATCTATGATTGATAATGCCTCATTGCTGCGAATAAATATATCAAATTCATTCAGCTTTCTTTTGGATGTGGTTTCCTTCCCATTATTTATATTTGTGTATTCACAAAGTGTGTGTTCTGCGGAATCATATAGAAAATAGCAAACACCTCCGTTTAAATCTACCCCCGGAAAACAATCGTTGGCATTTGAATAATCGACAATTTTACTAATGTGCTTATCATTAAGCATATTCTTTCTAAAATCTTCCAAACCGACACCACCCGCAAACCATCTGTCCGGAATAATCATTGTAATGTATCTTGGATTAAGTTTTTTTGCTTGCTCAAAGAATTTATGATATATAGGTATTGCACCCAATCCTTTTCCGCTATCATTTACTTTAAGCTGATATGGCGGATTTGATATAATCACATCAAATTTCATATTAAAAATCTCCTCGGGATTGCTCGAGTGGACGAGCTCATAGGCATATGTTTCCAGCTCTTTATCGCGCTGCCACTGTACCTTATTAGCACCGCAATACTTACATTTCCCATTCACCCAAGTATGGTTTATCCTTCTGTACCGAATGTTCCCCTCGGCATCATCAAAGTGTGTGATTGAGTACGGTCCATTCGGATATTTCGAGCAATAAAGGCTGCGACGAGATAAAAGGCTTGTTAGCTCTGTAATGGCAATTCCGAAAAGCTGTTTATGAAAAATATGGTCAATGCGCTGTTGTAAATCGGGGATTTTATCTTCAAGCCCCACCAATAACCGCTTTGCAATTTCACGAAGAAAGACGCCTGTTTTACAAGCCGGATCTAAAAATGTTGTATTCGGGTCACAAAATAATTCCTGCGGCAAAAGATCGAGAATTTTATTCACTATATCGGGCGGCGTAAACACCTCATCGTTTGAAAGATTTGCAAGGCAAGAAAGCACATCGGGCGTGTGCTGCGTTTTATTCTTATAGATTTTATCAAAAAAACTGTCAGCCATTTTCCCATATCCTCCTGTAATTTATAGGCGGATATTCGCATATCGGCTCCGCCATATATTCTCCTGTAACGGGGTTTTCAGATAAATAACGGGTTATATCGTCCTCCGTACCAAACAGCGTATTTTGCTTTTGTTTTGGCTTTTCATTTGCTTTAAGCAAAACATCAAGGCGAAAATCGCGCCTTTTAAGTTTTGTGCCGAGCATCAAACTCCATTCCGGGAAAATTATCGGAATAGCGGTGTCTTTTTGATGTTCGTCAACGCACATAAGCGTTAAGGCGTTGCCGCATAAAATGTTTTTCTCTAAAATGTACTTAACCGATTTGCAAGTATCATCATTGCATTGTTTTTTGCAAACTGATTTATACTCCTTTTCCCAAATGGCATACAGCCGCTTGCGGCATTCCTCGGTGTTATCCAGCATAATGTCAACGCCGTAAATGCTTGAAACGGCAAGCACGGAATACCGGTCAAAGTCATACGGATTACTTTTATAAAGCCTTTTTACGGTTGCCAGTTTTCTTGTAAGAATTTCGGCAATGAAATTTCCGTTGCCGCAGGCAGGCTCCAAAAAACGGCTGTCAATTCGGTCACACTCCTGCGAAACCAGGTCGCAGATTGCTTTGACCTCACGCTCGGCGGTAAAGACCTCGCCGTGGTCGGCAACCCGTTGTTTTGATTTAACTTGTTTTGTCACGCCTGTTATCACCCCTGCTTTTAACCCAGGCAACATAATACTGATTATGTTGTAGATTGGATAATAAAAAAGACTTACCGGAAATCCGGCAAGCCATAAATGAGTATAAAAAGTCAAGCCTTATTTTACGGGTCAAAAATTACACCCTAAAAAAGGCTTTATTGTGATGTTTGGGTTTCGACAATTTCGTGTTTTCGCACTTTTCACCACTGTCGTTCTTTACATTTTTTCATTTTTATGCTATAATTTAATATGTAAGTGTAGCAGATACAGTTGCGCACATTTCAGATACAACATAATCAGTATTATGTTTCTGCCGCCGATTTCGGTGGCTTTTTTCATATTATAAGCCGCATATTCTCCATACGCTGACGGTGTTCCGTGCCGGTGGAAATAATATAAATTCTTGTGGTGTTTATGCTTGAGTGACCGAGAATATCCGCAAGTTTAGCAATGTCTTTTTCGATTCCGTAAAACACACGGGCGAACAAGTGGCGCAGATTATGCGGAAATACCTTTTGCATGTTAACATTTGCTTCCTCGCATAAGGCTTTCATTTCCCGCCAGATGTTAGTACGGCTTATCGGCTTGCCCGTCCTCGTCACAAAAATTATACCGCTTTTTATTCCTTGCTCTGCTGCGTAGCGGAGCAGTTTTTGTTTTAACTCTTTTACAATAAAAACAGAGCGAGTTTTGGCTTTACAGTTTACAACTGCCTCGCCCTGTTTTACCGCCTCGACCGTTATATATTGCAGTTCGCTGACGCGGATGCCTGTGCCGCATATAGTCTGCAAAATAAGATTAAGTCTTTCATTGTGTTTATGTTCCGCTGTTCTGCAAAGCCGTGCATATTCCGCCCGTGTCAGTTCCTTTTCTTCAGGACAGAATACCTGTTGTTGCAGTTTCAGCGATTTCACCCTTAAATCGTGCCAACCTAAAAAAGCAAATAAACTGTTGATACTTGCAAGCATTGAATTAACACTCCGCACGGCGTAATTTTCCTGCAAGTGTT
>CAVALG010000026.1:0-2656 GCA_963589585.1 Roseburia sp. AF12-17LB | reverse complement strand
GTCATAAATATGTGGATACAACCGTTGCAAAAACCTGTACAACCAACGGTTCGGTAACGCATAAGTGCTCGGTTTGCGGATATACATATACCGATGTTATTCCGGCTTCACACGAAGTTAAAGACTGGAAAACAACAGTAGAACCGACCTATGCAGCTGAAGGTGAGCGTCAGGGTGTTTGTACGGTCTGCGGAAAGACGGTAACAGAAAAAATTGACAAACTAAATAATAATATAGTCTATGATTGGGATTACAACAACGAAGAAGACTATAATGATACCGAAAGTAAAACAACCAAGATTATGGGCGATGCTCATCAAAAGTTGTATACTTACGCCGAACCTACCGATTCAGAGCGCGGAGCATACCGTATATATGCTTCGGTTGACAGTTATGCTTACAACACAGTTAACAATCTCAACCAGCCTTTCGCCAACGATCAATCACTTCGTGCCGCTCTTATAAAAACTCCGGATTCGTATTACGGTAAAGAGTTTGTTATGCGCGGTGCAGTTGGTAAGCCTTTGAGTTTTTACGGTGAAGGCAAGGCTGATGAGTTGCCCGGTATTATATTTGCAAAAGATGAAAACGGTATTTATACATACCAAGTGAATATAAACAAAAACGGAACGCTTAATTACGGGGTAATGTATGTGCCGTATAATAAAACCGTCACGAAAATGATTCGCCTTGTTATTATAACAATGACATACAATCTTGTTGCGGTTGACGGCCAGACAACACAGGCTACATATGATATAAATAAATTAAATGATCGCGGATTAACAGGTGGTGTTTCTATTACCGCTGATCAGAACAACTATCCTTATATGGACATTGAGTACCATGTTTCATATGACAGTGCCACGGGCGAAAGCACTATGCGTGCGGATGTTATTTATGATCGTGACGGTGTAAAATGGACCGCTACAGGTGAATCATTTACATATAAAGTTACCGATATGGTAGGTCAGTTCTCTAATAATAAAGATCTCCCCAAATATACCCATAACGAACCCGAATCGGCATTCGGTGTTGCAAACTACGCTTACTTCCCGTGCGCAAACAGTATTTTTGTAAACGAAGAGCGCGGATACAATACAACAGATGTTTACAGTATGAAGGCTACATATGCTGAAGCAAAAGAGTGTGACCATAACTATACATCGGTAGTTGTACCTGCTACCTGTACTACAGAAGGTTATACCGAATATACCTGCACAATTTGCGGTAAGAAATATACCGATAATGTTAAGGCGGCTCTCGGACACAATTATATTGAAACCACTACCGCAGCCACCTGTACAACAGCAGGTAAAGTGGTAACCACCTGCTCACGCTGCGATTATAAAAATGAAACTGTAATCCCTGCAGCAGGACATAAGTATACAAATGTTACCGTAACCAAAGCTGCAACCTGTACAGAAGCCGGTGTAAAAACCGGAACCTGCTCGGTTTGCGGTCAGACAGTAACAGAAACAATACCCGCAACAGGTCATACCTGGGGCGAATGGGTGGTAGTAACACCTGCAACCAAGACTTCGGTAGGTCTTAAAAAACATACCTGCTCGACTTGCTCAAAAGAAGAAACCGAAACAATCCCGATGCTTAATAACGATATTGTTTATGATTGGGACTTCACCGATACAACTACAGGTGAAAGCAGCCTTGCGGACTTAAAGAATAATTCTGTATGCACACCTAAAAGTGCTGCGGGTAGTATCGGTTACAATGCGGACGGATATGCTAAAATATCCAGAACAAATGACAGAGCAATGTTTGTCATAAATACTCCTACAGGCTATACGCCTTCTAAATTCTCTATGCTTGCTCCGGAAAACTGTAACGGCGGCGGATATACGAATATTTCAGGTATAGCCGGTGCGGTTATCGGTTATCTGACATATACAGATGAAACTACCGATATGCTTGCAGTAGGTTTAAACGCAAATAAATATCCTAACCAGAAAACAGACATTACTTTAAGGGCGGGCGGTTCATATGGCAGTTCGTTCTATAACACAACGGTAGAATTGGCAGACGGAAACGGCAATTATGTAAACACTCTTGAAAAAAGTGCGATAGGCATAGATGTGCCTGCCGACAGATTGAAATATATCACTTATAAAATTGAACTCTCGGTTAAAGATTCTGTTGTAACGGTAAACGGCACGGTTATATACACTGATGAAGAAGGCGTTGAACATTCTGCAGATATTAAACCGGTAGAACTCAGTGTGGATAATCTTGCAAATTCAAGCAGCACCAAAGTAAAGGCAACCTTTACACCTGCTTTCGGTATTGCCGGACTTTGGAATATGGGTAATACCAGCCATACCGACTACTTCTCCAAATTCTATGGTGTTACAGCAGTATATGCACAAAACGGCGGCAGCACGACCTGTGAACATAAGAATACCAAAACAATTGCAGCTGTAGCCGCAACCTGTACTACTGCAGGTAAGACCGAAGAAGTAGTTTGTGCCGATTGCGGAGCACACATTTCGGGCGGTGAAACAACAAATGCTCTCGGCCACGATTATAAAACCGTAACGGTAGAATCAACCTGCACGGTAAAAGGCTCAACCACAACAACCTGCACACGCTGCGATTACAAGGATGTTAAAGAATTACCGCTTAAAGACCATACCGCAGC
>CAVALG010000025.1:1944-2306 GCA_963589585.1 Roseburia sp. AF12-17LB | reverse complement strand
TCTTTGAAGACTGCTCTAAAGAAATTCTTGACATTATTCTCAATAGGAATAATCACGATTTGATTTTCCTTACAGATCGTAAAGGAAGAATTTATATTTTCGAGCAGGTTGCCGTAATTCCATATGAAAAAGGCGATGACTTTTTTATTTACACAATATTGGAACCTAAGTGCAGAGTAAAAGGCACCAAGGACGGCGAAGCGCTTGTCTTTTACATAGCGGAAGACGAATTCGGAGAAATAGTACTCAAGATGGAAACGGACGACAGGATATCGGCTGAAATTTTCAACAAGTATTACGATTATTGGACGCAGATTTAAGTGAAAAAGAAGAATCTTTCCTGATGTCCGAATCTATGAATA
>CAVALG010000025.1:941-1934 GCA_963589585.1 Roseburia sp. AF12-17LB | reverse complement strand
TATGAATATGCAAAATAAAAAGAAAGAAGGAGACAAGATATGAAAGAAGAATTTTCTCCGTTATATTCGCTTAGGAGAAACACTATTAACGTGTTCGGACCGATAGACGATAAAATGGCGGAACTCGTCATCGCGCAACTTCAGTATCTCGAAGATAAAGGCGCAGAAGAAATTATTATGCAAATCAACAGCCCCGGCGGGAGCGTATCGGCAGGGCTTGCTATTTACGACACGATGAACTACGTAAAGGCGCGTATCGTGACAGTAGGACTCGGAATGGCTGCGTCCATGGGCGCATTCTTACTTTCGGCAGGCAGCAAGGGGTATCGTCGCGCGACCGAAAACACGGAAGTGCTTATCCATCAACCGCTCGGCGGGGCGCAGGGACAGGCAAGCGATATTATAATCGCGGCAAACCATATTAAAAGAACGCGGGAAAACCTTAACAGAATACTTTCGGAAAACACGGGCAAGTCGCTTCGCGTTATAGCCAAAGATACCGACAGGGACTACACTATGACGGCGCGGCAGGCGTTGGAATACGGAATTATCGACGAGGTTATACCTGCAATAAATAAGGCAAGAGGTGAAATATATGTATAGCTATTCGGAAGAATTGTTTTTAGTAGATTACTTTATTTTCGATTCTGTTGTCGGCAGATTTTGCGACGGCCGTTCGGTTTTCGAGCGGCTTTCGCGCTATTATTTTATAGACGCGAACAGAGAGAAAGAACTGTACGCAGCGGCAACTGCCGAAGAGATAGGCGACGTCGCTACGTTGAAAGATTACAAAAGATATCGTAGATTGCGCCAATATTCGGAAATATGCAAGATACGTTCTATTTACACGGGTTACGACGACGACCTTATGTCTATTAAAGGTAAGGCGTTGGATATCGCGACCAAATATGAACTTGCCGCAACGAGCGGTAGCACCAAAGCAAGCGTTATCGCAAATATTGTGGAAAAAGCTCATGCCGGTCAGGTTACGGC
>CAVALG010000025.1:0-902 GCA_963589585.1 Roseburia sp. AF12-17LB | reverse complement strand
GGAGTTTTACAATGCGAAGGAATTTTCTTCAAAAAAAGTATCCGCGACGGTATAAAGAATCTTACGAGAGCCGCCCGTTGGAACAGTATCGAAAGTATTCTTGCATTGTTACAATACGACAAGGCAAACTTTAAAACGTATACGGATATGCTTTATACGCTTGCCAAGGGAATGCCGTATGAAGATATTCTGGAAAAAGCGCAGAGCCGTTACCCGATAGGGAAATCGATGGAAATCAGGGAGTGTATCTTGCTGTCCAAGACCTTCGGCCGCGGACAAATCACGCCCGACGTGTATTTCCCCGTTTACGCAAATCTTTTATACAGCGAAATAATACTTTTCAAAGACAAAGAGAAATTACTTTTGTCGGCCAACAAAGATACGGTCAATTCCTATATGGATTTACCGCTTAAGCTGACTATGCGTAAGTTTTCGTATAACGATACCGCTATTGCAGAATTTACGCAGGGTAACGCGGCGAACAAGAGTATCGCGCACAACGTTTTGAACAGCGATATAAGACGTTTCGCAACGTTTAAGCCTTTGTGCGTTTGTTCCGATTCGCAATACATGCGCAATTATTATGCTGCGGCAATAGAAAACCTTTTCGACGGAGCGCACGTGGCAAGGATATCGGTAAGCGACCTTACGTTGCTCGATTTCGAACCCGATAGCAATAACGTTTTCGTTCGCAATTGCGATGAAGATAAAAATAACGTTTTCGTTATCTCTTTCGTCGGAGATATAAACGAGCAGACGATGAAAATCGCATGTAGTTTCCTGCAGAGCGACAAAAGACGGAAAATGCACTTTGCAAGACCGAACGTAGAAATTGATTTCGGAGCGGTTTTGCCGATATGTTTATGCGATAAAGCCAATTCGCAAGCGCTTTCGCAATACTG
>CAVALG010000024.1:0-44700 GCA_963589585.1 Roseburia sp. AF12-17LB | reverse complement strand
ATCAGGGTTGAAAAACAACCCCGTTTAATATCCGCAAACTGCAATGGGGTAAACTACCCCATTGCAGTTAAATAAAATTCGGTATAAATGATTAATTACATTCCGACATAAGCGCCGTCTTTAATTACCATACCTTTAGGTTCTTTCGAAACTTCGCCTGATTCCGACCAAGTCATACCTTCGCCGGTAAGTCCGTCAAACTTGAAGTCCTTGCTTGTGAACTGTTTAATAAGTTTCTGGCAAATTTCTTCTGCGTCCATATCAGCAGTTATTCCTTTTGCTTTGCAAGCGTCATACAATGCATAGATGCAATCATAAGTGTCTGCTGCGAACTGATTCGGAACATCGCCGTATTTTTCTTTATACTTCTTAACAAAGTTCTGGGTTTTTTCGTCGGTTGCATCAGCCGAGAACGGTGTAAGAAGCATAACGCCTTCTGCAAGTTTGGTATCAAAGTTTTTAATGGTGAGTATACCATCCATACCGTCAACACCGAAGAATTTAGGTGTATAGTTCATTTTATTCGCCTGTGTAAGGATAAGCGAAGCCGGTGTGTAATAGATAGGCAGGAAGATAAGGTCTGCATCTGCATCTTTAATCTTGTTGAGCTGTGATGAGAAGTCCTTATCCGAATCATCGGTAAATGTTTCAGCTGCAACAACCTCAAGTCCGAGTTTCTTTGCTTCGCTTACAAATTTCTGATAGATACCGGTTGAATAAGCATCTGCGTTGTTGTAGATTATACCGATTTTGGTACCGAGTTTCTGTTTGCTGATATAGTCGGCAGATGCAGTACCCTGGTTCGGGTCGGTAAAGCACATCTGGAAGACATTTTCTTTACGCTCAACCGTAACATTGCCGTCCTTATCGGGCTGACCGCCGATAACATCGGTTGATGAAGCCGACGGTGTAAGTTCGAAGATATTATCGTTGTGTGATTCCGTTGAAACCGCAACGCAAGGAGCAGTAGTAACGGTTCCTACAAGTATCTGCATACCCCAGTCTTTAAGGGCATTGTAAGCGTTTACCGACTTTTCCTGGTCATGCTCGTCATCTTCAAATTTCAGTTCGAATTTGATGTCGCCTTTTGCATTTATCTCTTCAACCGCAAGTTCGGCAGCGTTTTTAACTGCGTTGCCGTAAATAGCAGCCGCGCCTGTTGTGGGACCGATGCCGCCGATTTTTATTGCCTCGCTTGAACCGCCGGATTTACCGCAGCCTGCAAAACAAACAGCTAGCATAGTCATCGCCAAAACAACGCTTAACACTTTAACTAACTTCTTCATAACTACTACCTCTTTCTTAATAATTTTAAACTCATTTGGCAGAGTGTGTTTTTCGGCTTACAGGATATGCGCAAAAGGTCGAAAAGTACAGACCGTAAACGAGCAAGATTAAATATGTCGTAAAAATGTCGAAATATTTAATTTTTAAAATTATAAGTCACCGAAAACGGTTTGTCAATAGTCGAAATAACATTCGTTAAATATGTGCAATTTCGCCTAAAAATCAGCCCTTTGCATATGCAGAATACACATTTATATGGTCATAAACCGCTTTCCATTTATCGGTACCGCCTGCCGAAACAAATATATAATCGTGTCCGTTGTCGCCTTTGGCGTATGATGCAATACAGTTTCCCGCCTCGGTAGTATACCCAGTTTTGCCGGCAATTATAGTTGCACCCTCGGGCTCGGTGCCGTAAATACGGCTGAACAGGGTGCTTGTAACCGTTATCCCTTCGGGGTGCTGTTCTGTCGGTGCGGTGGTATAACTTTCGGAGGTAAGCACCTTGCGGCAGGTTTCGTTTTTCATAGCATAATCAAGCAGCATAGCCATATCTTTAACGGTACATTTATGTTCGGGGTCGTGCAATCCGCTTGTGTTTTTAAATGTTGCGGTTGTAAGCCCCAATTCCTGTACCTTTTGGTTCATAGCCGCCACAAACGCATCCTCACTGCCCGATATTGTAATGGCAAGTCCCACGGTAGCGTCTGCCCCCGAGGCGAGGATGGAACCGTACAGCATATCATTTACACCAACCGTTTCCCCTGCTGAAAAGCCTACTACGGACGCTTCCTGCACATACAGCGGATCGGTTATTTCATAAGAAAAAGTAAAGGTTGCGTTTGGGTCTGTCATATTTTCCACAGCCGTAATAAGCGTAAGTATTTTGGTCATTGACGCAGGATATATAACAGCATCGGCATCCTTTTGGGCTAATATTTTATTATCGGTAACATCAACAAGCACGCAGTTTTTGCAGTTTACATCGTCACCCAATGTTACAACATTATCCGCCGCCTCAAACGGCTTTATTGCCGATGACGACTGCGCCGTATCGTCGGCACTTGCCTGAACGCCGATTTGCCTGTACGGTTCACCCTTCTTTCCGGTACCGCCAAAACAGTTAGGCAGTACAAGGCAGGCTATGATAACCGCTAAAACTGCAGCGGCAAACCCCAAAACCGCATTTTTTACACCGCGTTTAATGCGGCGCTTTTTGCGCGGCGGGTGTTTTCTTTTTATCGCGGCAGTCGCAGTAGTATGGGCAATGCCTTTATCGGCTGCAATGCTATTTTGATAACTGCCACTTTTATTCGGTATTCTGTTGTTTCCGTTCCTTTCTGCTTTTACGGCTTTTTTGGATTTAGCCGGCTTTTTCGGTTTGAACGATTTTGCCGACCTTGAAAATTTTGCAGATCTGCGGTCTGCGGAATTATGGGACTCCCGTTCGCGTTCGCTTTTACTCATTCCGCCGTATTGCTGTTGAAAATTATCAAAAAAATCATCATCATATTTCATTTTAAACTCATATTCCGTCATTATATTAATCCACCGTTTCAAATGATGTAATATTAGAACAGTTTTGCAAACAAAACTATTATATCATTGACCGAACCGATATTCAACAATTTAATTCACAAACCGCGAAATATTTTAAAAGGCGTTGAAATGGTGCGGTTTATATGTTATTATACATTATAATAAGGATTTAAGTTGTGGGAGAAATATTATGGAACAAGGAAAAAAGTTGAGAGTTTTGCTGGCAATAAGTTGTGTTCTTCTCGCCCTGGCGTTGGCAGCCGCTGTTTTTTCGGGAATACGCGCATTTAAATCGCACGAGCCTTACAGTGAACTTAAAGTTTCGGATATTGATACAATTGCGCTGTTATCGGATAAGGGCAGCGACACATATAATCTTAGCGATAAAGAGATCGAAAAGGCGGTTAAAATGCTTAATTCGGTTACACTCGGCGGCAAGATAAGCGAAAAGGAAAGTGACGCACATATGCTTGAAGGCGGTGTTTCGCTTTACAGAATAAGGATTACCAAAAATGATAAAACGCTGTCTGTTGCGGGATTTTGGAATCCGGATGCCGCCGTATACTTTTCTTTAAACGGCGAAACTTACAAATTTAAAGACGAAAAACTTTGCAAAGAGGCTTTTGACTTCTTTAGTGTGATAGCCAAACGCGAGTTACCGAACGGCTTTGGTTGCTGACGCTGCGCGGTGTTTAAGGATTTTTGCCGTCGCACGGGTACCGCGGCACAAATTTTGATTGACAAATGTTACTGATTGTGATATAATACGACACGATGAGCAAAGGCGTTCATCTGAGTTGAGGGAAATTTGTCCCCTCGGCTTGGATGAACGCCTTTCTTTTTTGTATTTTACAAAAGGGGCGATTTTTATGAAATTAGAAGGTCAGGTGCGTATTCCGTCGGGCTGCGCGATATCTGCGGTTATTTCGCGCGAAGGCAAAAAAATGACCGGAGAAAGCATTATTGAAAGTATGAAGCCTATGCATGACCGTTCAAACGGTCTGGGCGGCGGCTTTGCAGGATACGGGATATACCCCGAATACAAAGATCTTTATGCCTTTCATATTTTCTATAACAGCAATGAAAATAGGGTTGAATGTGAAAACTTTTTAAAGGACAGTTTTGAGATTGTCAAAGCGGAAAACATACCCGTGCGCAAAATACCCGAAATTACGGATATACCGCAGATATGGAGATATTTTGTTGCTCCGCTTTCCTCAGTCCTTTCACGCTTGCAACTTGACGAAAAGGAATATGTAGCGCGGTGCGTTATGAAAATAAACACACTTATAAAAGGCGCGTATGTATTTTCAAGCGGAAAAAATATGGGCGTATTTAAAGCAGTAGGTTTTCCGGAAGATGTGGGCAGATTTTACAGGCTTGAAGAATACGAGGCGTATTCCTGGACTTCACACGGAAGATATCCCACAAACACTCCCGGTTGGTGGGGCGGCGCTCACCCGTTCTCGCTTCTTGATTACTCAATTGTACATAACGGTGAAATATCGTCATACGATGCCAACCGCCGATATATTGAGATGTTTGGTTATAAATGCACATTGCAGACCGACACCGAGGTTATAACCTATATAGTCGATTACCTTATGCGCAGGCAGGGGCTGACGCTTGAAGAAACCGCGTCGGTAATTGCGGCGCCGTTTTGGAGCACGATTGAGGCTAAGCCCGAAAAGGAACGGAAAAAACTTGAATATTTAAGAAAGATATATCCGAGTTTGCTTGTAACAGGTCCTTTTTCAATAATTTTAGGTTTCAGCGGAGGGCTTATGGCGCTGAATGACCGACTTAAACTGCGGTCTATGGTAGTTGCGGAAAAGGACGACAAGGTATTTATAGCAAGCGAAGAAGCGGCTATACGGAAAATGGAGCCGGACGCCGAAAACATATATGCCCCGTCCGGCGGCGAACCCGTAATAGTAAAGGTCAAGGAAGGTGCTTATTAATGTCGGTATCATACATAATACCCGAATTTGATGTAATAAGAAATCACGACAGGTGCATAACCTGCCGCGTATGTGAGCGACAGTGCGCCAACGAGGTGCACAGATTTGACGAAGACGGAAATGTAATGCTCAGCGATGAATCAAAATGCGTAAACTGCCAAAGGTGCGTATCGCTTTGCCCCACGCACGCGCTTAAAATAGTTAAAAACGAATGTACATTCAGGGAAAACGCGAACTGGCAGAGCGACACTATTAAAGAAATATACAAACAGGCGTCAAGCGGCGGCGTACTGCTTTCGTCAATGGGAAACCCGAAACCGCTGCCGGTTTACTGGGACAGGATACTTATAAACGCCTCCCAGGTTACCAACCCTCCGATAGACCCGCTGCGCGAGCCGATGGAAACCAAGGTGTTTTTGGGACAAAAACCCTCAAAAATCTCACGGAACGAGGACGGCAGTTTAAAAACCGAACTTACGCCGCAGCTTGAACTTTCAATGCCCGTTATGTTCTCGGCTATGAGTTACGGTTCAATAAGTTACAATGCGCACGAAAGCCTTGCGCGCGCGGCACGCGAACTCGGGATATATTACAACACGGGTGAAGGCGGACTGCACGAAGATTTTTACTGCTACGGTGAAAACACGATAGTTCAGGTAGCGTCGGGTCGTTTCGGTGTATATGAAGAATACCTTAACGCGGGCGCGGCGATAGAGATCAAAATGGGACAGGGCGCAAAGCCCGGTATCGGCGGACATTTGCCCGGCACGAAGATAGTCGGCGACGTTTCACGCACGCGTATGATACCCGAAGGTTCGGACGCTATTTCTCCCGCTCCGCACCACGATATTTATTCAATAGAAGACCTGCGGCAGCTTGTTTACTCGCTTAAAGAGGCAACGGAATACAAAAAACCGATTATTGTAAAGGTTGCAGCCGTACATAACATTGCGGCGATTGCCAGCGGCATAGCACGCAGCGGTGCGGATATAATTGCGATTGACGGATTCAGAGGCGGCACGGGCGCCGCACCCACACGCATAAGGGATAATGTGGGAATACCGATTGAACTTGCTCTTGCGGCGGTTGACAAGCGGCTGAGGGACGAAGGAATAAGAAACAAGGTTTCGCTTGTGGTCGGCGGCAGTATACGCTCGGCTTCCGATGTAGTAAAAGCAATTGCCTTAGGCGCCGACGCCTGTTATATTGCGACTGCCGCTCTTTTGGCTCTCGGATGTCATCTTTGCCGCACCTGCCAGACGGGTAAATGCAACTGGGGTATTGCGACCCAGCGCCCCGAACTTGTTAAACGGCTGAACCCCGATATCGGCAGCGAAAGACTTATAAATCTTATGACAGCCTGGAAGCACGAAATAAAGGAACTGCTCGGCGGAATGGGTATAAACTCGATAGAAGCACTGCGCGGCAACCGATTGATGCTGCGCGGCGTAAATCTTACGGAAAAGGAGCTTGAGATTCTCGGTATCTCACACGCGGGAGAATGAAACGGATATATGTAAACGAAGAATGGTGTTTGGGATGCCATTTATGTGAATACAATTGCGCTTTTGCAAATTCAGGCGCCGATGATATGGTTAAAGCCTTGAAAAACAAAAAAATATACCCAAGAATACATATTGAGGATGATGGTAAAATAACCTACGCCGTTTCCTGCCGCCATTGCGAAGACCCGATATGTGTAAAAAGCTGCATTTCGGGTGCGCTTACTAAAGAAAACGGCACGGTGGTTATTGACCATAACAAGTGTGTAGGCTGTCTTACCTGCGTGTTGGTATGTCCTTACGGCGCAGTAAGGCAGGACGGTCAGGGTGCGGCGCAGAAATGCGAACTCTGCCTTAAAAATTCGGCAGGTGCGCCTGCCTGCGTTTCGGGATGCCCGAACCGCGCAATTGTATACGAGGAGAGGTGAAGAACTTGAAAAAGTATGTTATAATCGGTAACGGAACAGCCGCTGTAGGCTGCATCGAAGGGATACGCAGCGCCGATAAATCGGGCAAAATAACAGTTATATCCGGTGAAGAATGCCATGTTTATTGCCGTCCGCTTATATCTTATTATCTTGAGGGCAAAACCGACCTTGACAGGATAGCCTACCGCCCTGCTGATTTTTACGATAAAAACAGCTGCACCGTTATATACGATAAAGCGGTAAAGATAGATACGAAAAATAAGTGCGTACTTACCGAGGGCGGCAAAAAAGAGGAATATGACCGCCTGTGCGTATGCGCAGGCTCTTCACCCTTTGTTCCGCCTACCGACGGTTACGATAAGGTGAAAAACAAATTTACATTCTTAACGCTTGACGACGCGCTTGGAATTGAAAAAGCAATAACAAAAGAAAGCCGTGTACTGATAGTGGGGGCAGGTCTTATAGGTCTTAAATGTGCCGAAGGTTTAAGCGGACGGGTTGCCTCCATAACCGTTTGCGACCTTGCCGACCGTATACTTTCAAGTATATTTGACAGTGACGCGGCGGCTGTAATGCAAGCACATTTGGAAAGCCACGGAATCAATTTTATGCTTGGTGATACGGCTGTTAAGTACACCGAAAATACTGCAGAAATGAAAAGCGGAAAAAATGTTGAATTTGACATACTTATTTCGGCAGTTGGGGTACGGCCGAACACAAAACTTATATCGGATATCGGCGGTGCCGTTACAAGGGGCATCACGGTAGACGACCATATGAGGACTTCGGTTGACGGTATATATGCCGCAGGCGACTGCACCGAAAGCACCGATGTTTCGGACGGCAGGGTTAAAATTATGGCACTGATGCCGAACGCGTATATAGGCGGTCGGTGTGCCGGCATAGGTATGGCAGGAAAAGAATCATCGTTTGCCAATGCGATACCGATGAACTCAATAGGTTTTTTCGGGCTTCACGCTATGACGGCAGGCAGCCGGTTTGATAAAAAAGACGGCGGCGAGGTTTACGAGGAACAGGACGCAGAGGGGATTAAAAAACTGTTTACAAAAGGCGGCCGCCTTACGGGATTTATGCTTATCGGAAAGACCGACGGAGCAGGGATTTACACCGATATGATACGCTCGAAAACTCCGCTTACCGATGTTGATTTCGGGAAACTTAAAAAATCGCCCGACATATCGGCTTATGATGAAAAAAAGCGTAGAAAAATATTGGGAGGTGTGGTATAATGAGTATTATTAATGCCGAAGATGTTCACTTTTCGGAATTAAACGAAAAAATAAGAAATTCGGGCAGCGACTGCCGCTTAACGGGTTGCTTGGGTCAACGATTTATTGCCGCAGGCTCTTCCGGAAAAGATATATCTATTGAGGGTGTGCCGGGCAACGCTTTGGGCGCTTATTTAAGCGGAAGCCGCATAACGGTTTTCGGCAACGCGCAGGACGCCGTGGGCGACACTATGAATGACGGTTCGATTACCATACACGGCAATGTAGGCGACGCGGTTGGCTACGCTATGCGCGGCGGCAAGATACTTATAAAAGGCAACGCCGGCTACCGCGCCGGAATACATATGAAAGAGTATAAAGAAAAGAAGCCGATTATTGTTATAGGCGGTTGTGCAGGAAGTTTTCTCGGCGAATATCAGGCAGGCGGATTGATACTTGTGCTTAACGCCGAAAATGCGGCAAGACCTATTGTAGGCAACTTCCCGTGCACGGGTATGCACGGCGGCAAGATGATACTGCGCGGCAATGCGGACGGGATAAAGTTCCCCTCGCAGGTAAACAAACGCGCCGCAACACCCGACGATATTGCCGAAATCACACCCGTAATTAAAGAATTTTGCAAATCTTTCGGTTATGATACCGAAAAAATGCTTGCCGACGATTACACCGTAATTACGCCGGATAGCAAGAATCCTTACAAACAGATGTATGTTGCAAACTGACGAAAGGCAAGGATATACACTATGAAGTATTCAAAAGAAGAGGTCAAGCAGTATGTTAAGGAGGAAGATGTTAAGTTTATACGCCTTGCATTCTGTGATGTTTTCGGCAGACAGAAAAACATTTCGATAATGCCTGGGGAACTTGACCGTGCTTTCGGAAGCGGCATCGCTTTTGACGCGTCGGCAATCGCAGGATTCGGCGGTGAAGTGCACTCAGACCTGTTTTTGCACCCCGACCCATCAACAATATCCGTTCTTCCCTGGCGTCCCGAACACGGCAGAGTTGTTCGTATGTTCTGCTCGGTTACATACCCCGACGGTACGCCATTTGAGGTTGACACAAGATACTTACTGCATAACGCCGCTTCGGCTGCCGAAAGCCGCGGCATAACCTTTTCATTCGGTGCGGAAACAGAGTTTTACCTGTTCTGCCGCGACGAAAACGGTGATCCGACAGATGAGCCGTATGACAACGCAGGATATATGGACATAGCACCCGATGACAAAGGCGAAAATGTACGCCGTGAAATATGCCTGACTCTTGAAATGATGGGCATATCGCCCGAAAGTTCGCACCACGAAGAGGGTCCCGGACAAAATGAAATAGATTTTAAACATTCCGATCCTTTAACAGCTGCGGATAATACGCTTACATTCAAAACCGTGGTAAACACCGTAGCAGTGCGTAACGGATTGTCCGCCGATTTTTCGCCAAAACCGATTTCAGGCGCACCGGGAAACGGTATGCACATAAACGTTTCGGCAAAATCGGGCAGCGGCGATGTTCTGCCGAATATTATAGCAGGCATACTGAACCGCATTCCCGAAATGACATTGTTTTTAAATCCCGATGAAACATCTTACAGCCGTTTCGGGCTTAACAAAGCGCCTTACTATATTTCCTGGTCAAGCGAAAACCGTTCGCAGTTAATACGCGTACCTGCAGCTGCAGAACCTGAGTTGCGGCGTGCCGAACTGCGTTCGCCCGACCCAACCTGCAACCCTTATATCGCTTTTGCACTAATAATTGCCGCAGGATTAGAGGGAATAGAAAAAGGTATGGCACCGCCCGAAGCCGCCGACATAAATCTTTACAGCTGCGGCGAAGAAGTTACGGCAAAATATAAAACATTACCGAAAACATTAAGCGAGGCGAAAGCGGCGGCCGCAAACAGTGAATTCATAAGGGGTATACTGCCGGAGCCTGTTATTAATATGTATACGAAATAAAAAGTGTAAACCGCACAGAAAAAAGGGAGGGAGAGTTGTATATGGAACTGACCGAGCGCTGTTACAGTATACTTGTAGTATCCGCATCGGCAAAATTTGAACAGTCGATAACTCCCCTGCTCCCCGAATCCGTGTACTCCCCTGTTGTGTTTGCCGCCAACGCAGGCAGCGCAAAGCGCAAACTGCTTGAACGCAGCGCCGACATAGTTATAATCAACACACCGTTGCCCGACGATTTCGGCACGCGGTTGGCGCTTGATATATGTTCGGGTAGCGGCGCGGGTGTTCTTATGCTTATTAAAAACGAACATTTTCACGATATTGCCGCAAAAGTTACGCCCTACGGCGTTTTGGCAATACCGAAACCGACCTCGGCACAGATGATAACGCAATCGTTAAATTTATTATGCGGAACGCGCGAGCGCATACGGTTGATGGAACAAAAAACAGCCACAATAGAAGAAAAAATGGAGGAAATAAGGATAGTTAACCGCGCTAAATGGGTCTTGATAGACCACCTTAAAATGAGCGAATCGGAAGCGCACAAGTACATTGAAAAACAGGCTATGGACAGGTGTGTTACAAGGCGTTCTGTAGCGGAAAATATAATTACGACTTATAAATAACGGAGGAAAGATTATGGCTAAATATATTTTTGTAACCGGCGGAGTTGTTTCGGGCCTCGGAAAAGGTATAACTGCCGCCTCTCTCGGGCGATTGCTTAAAATGCGCGGTCTTAAGGTTGCGGCGCAAAAGCTTGACCCTTACATAAATGTTGACCCCGGAACTATGAGCCCCTATCAGCACGGCGAAGTGTATGTTACCGAGGACGGAGCAGAAACCGACCTTGATTTAGGGCATTACGAAAGATTTATTGATGAAAACCTTAACAAGTACTCCAACTTGACAACGGGAAAGGTATATTGGAATGTGCTTAACAAGGAACGTCGCGGAGAATACCTTGGCTCTACGGTTCAGGTCATTCCCCATATTACCAATGAAATAAAAGAGTTTGTTTACCGCGTAGGCAAGCAGACCGACGCAGATGTGGTTATTACCGAAATCGGCGGTACGATAGGCGATATTGAAAGCCAGCCGTTTTTGGAAGCCGTAAGGCAAATATCCCTTGAAGTAGGACCCGAAAACAGCCTATTTATACATGTAACGCTTGTACCGTTTTTAAGCGGTTCGGACGAACACAAATCCAAACCCACTCAGCACTCGGTTAAAGAATTGCAGGGTATGGGAATACGCCCCGATATTATTGTTTTGCGCTGTGATGAACCGCTTGAGGACTCAATATTCAAGAAAATATCGCTTTTTTGCAATGTTAAGCCCGATTGCGTTATTGAAAACATTACTCTGCCATATCTTTATGAAGCGCCGCTTATGCTGGAAAAAGCAAATTTTTCAAGCGTAGTGTGCCGTGAATTAGGCATTGACGCGCCGCAGCCCGACCTTAACGAATGGTCCGCAATGGTTGACAGGATTAAAAACCGCGAAAAAGAGGTGCATATCGGTCTTGTTGGAAAATATGTTCAGTTGCATGACGCCTACCTCTCTGTTGCGGAGGCAATGCGTCACGCAGGATATACCCTTAATACCCATATAAGAATACACTGGATAGACTCCGAAACCATTACCGAAAGTACATATAAAGATGTTTTAAAAGACCTTGACGGAATTATAGTTCCGGGCGGTTTCGGCAGCCGCGGAATCGAGGGAATGATACTTGCGGCGCGCTTTGCAAGGGAAAACAATATTCCCTACTTCGGCATCTGCCTGGGTATGCAGATAGCGGTTATAGAATTTGCGCGTGATGTCGCAAAAATTACCGACGCACATTCCGGTGAGTTTGACGAGCTTTGCAAGAACAAGGTTATTGACTTTATGCCCGGGCAGAGCAACGATATTGATAAAGGCGGCACCTTAAGGCTTGGCGCATACCCCTGCGTTATAAAAGAGGGTACTACAATGGCGCATTGCTACGGTGAATCTACCATTTATGAAAGGCATCGCCACCGTTATGAATTTAATAATGATTACCGCGATATACTTACGGAAAACGGACTTACATTATCGGGTACATCGCCCGACGGCAGACTGATTGAAACTGTTGAACTGAGCGACCGCGCGTTTTTTGTAGGTGTGCAATACCACCCTGAATTCAAGTCGCGCCCCAACAAGGCGCACCCGCTGTTTAAAGGCTTTATTGCTGCCGCGCTTGAAAGGGCTGAAAGCAAACAATGAAATTTACCAAAATGCAGGGACTGGGGAACGATTACCTGTACATTTATGCCGACAGTTTACCGAATAACGCTGCGGCATTATCGGTAAAATTGTCCGACCGCCATTTCGGTATCGGCTCTGACGGTATGATATGGATACTACCCTCCGACAAGGCTGATTTTATGATGCGGATATTCAATGCCGACGGAAGCGAGGCGAAGATGTGCGGCAACGGCATACGCTGCGTGGGGAAATATGTATTCGATAAGGGATACACCGACAAAACGCAGATAACAGTTGAAACCCTTTCGGGCATAAAAGAAATTACCCTGATTACAGAGGGCAACAAAGCGCTCGGAGCGACGGTTAATATGGGAAAAACCGAGGTATCGCCGCCGAAAACAATAAAAACAAAGGGCGGCGAAACGGTATGCATACCGGTAAGTGTGGGTAATCCGCACGCGGTAATATTTACCGATGATGCAGAGAACGCCCCCGTTGCAAAATCAGGAAGCGAGATTGAAAACAGTGCCGAATTCATCGGCGGTGTTAATGTTGAATTTGTACAAAAAATTGATAATAATTGCCTGCGTATGCGCGTGTGGGAACGCGGCAGCGGAATTACGCTTGCCTGCGGAACAGGGGCGTGCGCGGCGACGGCAGCGGCTGTTTACAGCGGACTGTGCAAATATGATGAAAAAATAACAGTGCGTCTTGACGGCGGACCGCTTACCGTAACTATATTAAAAAACGGCACTGCGGTTATGACCGGACCTGCTGAAACGGTTTTTGAGGGTGTGATATAAAATGGCTAAACCAAACAAACATTATGCAGAACTTAAATCATCATATCTTTTTTATAACATTGAGCAAAAGGTAAACAAATATTTATCTCAAAACCCGAACGCGCACCTGTTGCGGCTCGGAACGGGTGACGTTACGCTGCCGCTTGCAAAGGCGGTTATTGAGGCGCTGCACGGCGCGGTTGAAGAACAGGCACACGGTGAAACCTTCCACGGATACTGCCCCGAATGCGGAACCGAATTTTTAAAAACCGCTGTCCGCGGATACTATAAATCGCACGGCGTAGAACTTTTGAACGACGAAATATTCATTTCCTGCGGCGCGGGCGACGAACTCGGAAATATTCTTGACATTTTTTCGTGCGACGACACGGTACTTGTTATAGAGCCTACCTACCCCGCATATGTTGACTCTAACGTTATGGCGGGGCGCAAAATAATACATTACCCCTCAAGTGAAAAGGACGGCTTTGCGCCGTTGCCGCCCGAAGACACGGCTGCGGATATTATTTACATCTGCTCGCCCAATAACCCGACGGGCGCTGTGTTCGGCAAAGAAAAATTAAAAGTTTGGGTGGATTACGCAAACGCCCACGGCTCGGTTATAATTTTTGACGCGGCGTATGAAGCGTTTATTGAGCAGGACGGTATTCCGCACAGCATATTTGAAATTGAGGGCAGCCGCACCTGTGCCATTGAGATCTGCTCGCTTTCCAAAACTGCAGGCTTTACGGGCACGCGCTGCGGATACACCGTAGTTCCCAAACAGTTGGTTCTGGACGGGATGAACCTGAACGATATGTGGGTAAGGAACAGAACCACAAAGTCAAACGGTGTTTCCTATATTATTCAGCGCGGCGCGGAAGCGGTATTTACGGAAAAAGGTCAGCGCGAAATCAAAGAAGACCTGCACATTTATAAACAGAATGCCGCCGTGCTTATGAAAGCGCTTGACGAATGCGGAATTTGGTACTGCGGAGGAATAAATGCCCCGTATGTATGGTTTAAATGCCCGAACGGTATGGGCAGTTGGGAAATGTTTGATAAACTGCTGCACGAAGCGCAGGTGATAACCACCCCCGGTGAGGGGTTTGGCGCCTGCGGCGAGGGCTATGTTCGGCTTTCGTCTTTCGGCAACCCCGAAGATATAAAAGAAGCGGCAGAGCGTATTAAGAAAGTGCTTAAAAATCTTTAAAATTTATCCCCTGTGTTTTCTTTTCGGAAACACAGGGGATTTTTTAAACGGTTGACACCTATGGTATGTTGTGTTATATTCGTAATCAATGTAATTTAATTTTCCGAAAATGGGGTGACGGCAGTGCAGGGGTGTTTTCTGTGTCCGCGAAAATGCGGAACGGACCGCAGGGGCGGCGCAGGTTTTTGCAAACAAAAAGATGAGATTATGCTTGCAAAGGCGTATCTGCATAAATTTGAGGAACCCTGCATTTCGGGCGCAAACGGCTCAGGAACGGTGTTTTTCTGCGGCTGTAATCTGCACTGCGTTTTTTGCCAAAACAGCAAAATCAGCCGATCCGATTTCGGCAAACCGGTAAGCGTGCAGCGGCTTGCGGAAATATTTCGCGAACTTGAACAGCAGGGCGCGCACAACATAAATCTTGTAACGCCGACGGTATGGGCTGATAAAATAAAAGCTGCAATCAAAATCGCAAAACCCAACATTCCCGTTGTATACAACTGCGGTGGCTACGAAAATGCCGATGTTATACGCAGTTTAAAGGGATATGTGCAAATATTTATGCCCGATATTAAATTTTTCTCCCCTGCCCTGTCGGCGCGTTATATGCAGGCTGCCGATTATTTCGGCGTTGCCGTAAACGCGCTCGGCGCTATGAGGGACACGGCAGGCGAACCGCAGTTTGACAGCGGTGGGCTAATGACAGGCGGCGTATTGGTAAGGCACCTTGTTATGCCGTCACACTTTAAAGATTCCATTAACATAATAAATGAACTTTACCGCCGTTTCGGCAGCAAAGCATTTATTTTAAGCCTTATGAACCAATATTACCCCTGCGGCGACGCTCCGTTTTACCCCGAAATAAACCGCCGCACAACAACATATGAATATGAAAAGGCGCTTAAAACGGCTGCCGATTTGGGCTTTAAAGGCTATTCGCAGGAACGCTCGTCGGCAAGCAAAATATATACCCCTGACTTTGATTTTTTCGGAGTTTGACACCCTGTCACAGACTGTAAAAATTCGGAATTAATTCTTTTTTAAAAAATAGTTCTTTAATATTCCGCACGGTTGTGCTATAATATTATGAGAATATGATTTAAGAGGTTGAATATGGTTTTAAAAAGCAAACCTCCGCGCCCGTCCCAAAAGTCGGGGTTTCGGAAATGGTTTTTAAATATAATTCCGCTTTATTCATTTCTGCCGCTTGCCCTTATGTTGGTGGTAAATCTTATTGCGTTTTACGGAACAAGGCTTATTACGGCAAATATGTATCACCATAATATCGCTTTAAGCATTGACAGTAAAATTCCTTTTTTCACACCGGCAATTATTATATATGTTGCATCTTATGTGCAGTGGGTTGTTGGGTATATAGCCATTGCGTGCGAAAACCGCGAAGTTTGCAACCGCTTTATTTACGGTGAGATAATTGCAAAAGTTATATGCGCTGTAATTTTTCTTGTTTTCCCAACCGCTACCGTGCGCCCCGAGGTGCCTGACGGCGGTGTGTTTAATTGGATGACGGCACTTATTTATTCGCTTGACCGACCGGATAATCTTTTCCCGTCACTGCATTGTCTTGAAAGTTATTTTTGTATGCGCGGCGCATTTTACTGCCGTAAAATGCCTAAATGGTTTGCGCCCGTGAATGTGATTTTTACGCTTATGGTGTTCGCCTGCATACTGCTTGTTAAGCAGCATGTTTTGGTAGATATACCGTCAGCCATAATCGTGGCGGAAATTGGGCTGTTTGCAACGCGGACAATTGAAAAAAGAAGAAAACGCTCTTATCGGACTGAAAGCCGATAATTTCGGGGGTTGTAAATTTGAACAACAATCTAAGTAACGATAAACCGAATATCAAGAAAAAACTTGCCTGGTCGCTTGCATTTGTAGTTATTGCGGCGGCAAGCATTTGGGCAATAACCTCACAAAGCAAATCGTTCTCGTTCGGCGGATTTATGGATTACATTAAAAGCGCAAATCCGCTGTACTTCTCGCTTGCCGTAGTTTGTATGCTTGGATTTATTGTGTTTGAGGGCATTGCCGTTCTTTCCATACTTAACGGATTTGGACAACGCCGCGGTTTAAAGAGCGGCTTTGTATATTCGGCGGCGGATGTTTACTTTTCCGCAATAACCCCGTCTGCAACTGGCGGACAGCCTGTATCGGCGTATTTTATGATAAAAGACGGAATATCGGGTGCAATGGCAACCGTTGTATTACTGCTTAACCTTGTTATGTATGCGCTTGCAATAATCGCCATAGGTATGGTAAGTTTTATTTTCAACTTTAAAACATTCCACCATTTCGGGGCACTTTCAAAATTTCTTATACTGCTCGGCTGCCTGCTGCAAATCGGGCTTGTGGTATTTTTTTGGATGGTGCTTAAAAAGGAAACCATCTTGCACCGTTTTTGCAAATGGGGCATCCGTGTGCTTAACAAATTGCATATCATAAAGAACCCAAAAAAACAGGAAGAAAAAATTGAAAAGGTAATTTCCGACTACAAGGAGTGCGCCGCAGAGATAAAAGGCAAAAGTTCAATGCTTGTAAAGGCTTTTGTTTTTAATTTTTTGCAACGCGTTTCCACCGTTTCGGTATCTATGTTCGTATACCTTTCGGCAGGCGGTTCGCTTTCACGCGCATTTGATATTTGGGCAGCGCAAAGCTATGTTATACTCGGCTCAAACTGCATACCGATACCGGGAGCTATGGGCGTTTCAGACTATTTGATGATTGACGGGTTTTCGGGCATAACCAAAGACCCCATCAATCTTGAACTGCTTTCGCGCTCGGTTTCGTTCTACTCTTGCGTTATACTTTGCGGAATTACAATACTTATTAAATATTTCAGTCTTAAAAGAAATAAGGGAAGGTTGGGCAAATAATGTTAGGATTTTATGATTACACGGTGATACTTACATATATATCACTGTTGTCTGCCGGTACGGGCATACTTGTTTCGCTGGCGCAAAACGGCCACCCGTATCTCGGCGTTTTATTCCTGCTTATATGCGGACTTTGCGATTCATTTGACGGTAAGGTTGCCAGAACCAAAAAAAATCGTACAAAGCAAGAGCGCAGTTTCGGCATACAGATTGACTCGCTCTCCGACCTTGTTGCGTTCGGTGTATTGCCTGCTTGTATAGGCGGCGCGCTTTACCGCTCCTCTCCCTTTATAAAACGCACATTCAACAACGCCGAAGCGGGGGTTACGGGCAAAATATGCTCGGGGCTTTTATTTGCCGTGCTTTTACTTTATATCCTTGCAGCGCTTATACGCCTTGCGTATTTTAATGTTACCGAAGAAGAACGGCAGGAACACGAACAAGGCCGCCGCAAACAGTACACCGGGCTGCCTGTTACATCAGCCGCCCTTATATTCCCCACAGTTATGCTTTTACAATATGCACTTAAAACCGACCTTGTGTTCCTTTTCTTCGCACTTATGCTTTTAACTGCGTTTGCTTTCTTGGCTCCGTTCCATATGAAAAAGCCCGGTATGAGGGGCATAATAATTATGGTATGTATCGGGGCGGCGGAGTTTATAACATTTTTGGTTATACGCCGCATTTTCGCCTAATATGCGCGCGCCTGTTAAGCCGAACGACAACGGCAGATTCTTAAAATTTTTATACGGCACCGTACCCGGCAGAATTCTTTTAAAACCTTTGGTGTCTGTCGGGGTTTCGCGTTTTGTCGGCGCATTTATGAACACGGTACTTTCCGTGCCGTTAATAAAGCCGTTTATCCGCTCAAAGGGCATTGATATGTCAGAATATGTGCCGTGTAAATACCACAGTTTTAACGAATTTTTTACACGGCGTATAAAACCCGAACGCCGCCCGGTAAACAACGACGAAAACACGCTCATTTCCCCTGCCGACGGGTTTCTATCTGCCTACAGAATTGAAAAGGGCAGCGTTATACCGGCTAAACAGAGCCGCTACACAATAGAAAATCTGTTAAACTCGGCAGAAGACGCAAAGCAGTTTTACGGCGGCGTATGCCTTGTTTTCAGGCTGTGTGCCGACAATTATCACAGATACTGCTTTATAGACGCCGCAGAACCGATAAAAAGAAGTTTTGTTAAAGGAAAACTGCATACCGTAAGGGCGATAGCCTTGCAAAACAGCCCTGTTTTTACCGAAAACTGCCGTGAAATAACGCTTATGAAAACCGAACATTTCGGAACGGTGGCGCAGATAGAAGTAGGAGCTATGCTGGTTGGTAAAATAGATAATCTACCCTTTGATTCACGCGTCTGCCGCGGCGATGAAAAAGGGAAATTTCTGTACGGCGGTTCAACCGTTATACTGCTGCTTAAAAACGGCGCAGCAGAATTTGACAGCGAACTGTTTGAATACACTGAAAAGGGCTTTGAATTCCCTGTTTTACAGGGTGAAGCGGTTGGAAGTGTTTTAAAATAAATCGTCAAAAAACCGGATGTGATTTTATCGCATCCGGTTTTAAAATTATCAATCTTTTCTTTCGTCGCCCCAGAAATAAAGTGCTACCGTACCCGGTCCCGAATGGCAGCCGATAGTTGTGCCGATATTCCAGACCTTAACCTCTCCATCAATATTCGGGAACTTATGCTCAACCATTTTTTTAAGTTCCAAGGCATCCTCAGGGCAGTCGGAATGTGAAATATAGCATTTGCCGCTGTAATTAACACCGTTTTCGGCGTGAATTACCATCATTTCAAGTGTACGGCGGCGAGCCGCTACCCTGCCCCTTAATTTTTCACGCGGAATCAGTCTGCCCTTAAAATCCATATTAAGCAGCGGGCAAATCTTTAAAAGCGTGCCGAAAAGGCCTGCGGTTTTTGAAACGCGTCCGCCCTTAATATAAAATGTAAGGTCGGTTGAGAAAAACCAATGGTGCATACGCAGTTTATTTTCTTCTATCCAAATAAAGCACTCGTCAATCGTCTTTCCTGCGTCACGCATATCGGCAAGCGTTTCCATTATAAGTCCGCTGCCCGACGAAGCGCCAAGCGAATCTACTATTAAAAGTTTACGGTCGGGAAATTCTTCCGAAAGCATATCTTTCGCTATCATAGCCGAATTATATGTGCCCGAAAGACCGGTTGAAAGGGTTACATGCAGAACATCCTGCCCTGTAGATAAAAGTCCGCGAAAATACTCAACATATGTTTCAATATTCACCTGTGCGGTTTTGGTGTCGCTTCCGTTTCTCATAGCGTTGTAAAAGTCTTTATACGGGAACGATTTGCCGAGGTCGTCGGTATATTCCTTTCCGTCAACATAAAACTTGAACGGCAAATATTTTATATCGCGTTCCTGCAAATGTGCCTCATCAAGATCAACTGTTGAACAACAGCTTAAAATATAATTACTCACAATGATACCTCCGTTTGTAAATACCCGAACTTTGCCGAGCAATATCAATGTTATAATACATCGTTATCGCATATTTTGTCTACCTACCGAAATAATTTGTTCGTCTACGCAATTTTTATAACCCGTAGAGCCGGAAAAACTAAAGTCTACCATAAGTAGAATTACGGTGCTTTGGCATTTTTCGGCTTTTTCCTTGACTTACGGCACAATTTTGTAGTATGATATTATAGTATATAATTTGGGTAGAATGTGCTGTTTTACGGAAAGCCGATTTTCACGAATGTCAGCGGTCGGAAACTTTGCAGCAATAAATGATACAACAGTTAAAGGAACTTCAAAAATGGCTAAAAAGACAGAATATAATAACGACAGTATTACATCCCTTAAAGGTGCCGACAGGGTACGCAAACGCCCCGCGGTTATTTTCGGGTCGGACGGTATTGACGGATGCGAACATTCGGTTTTTGAAATAATATCAAACTCAATAGACGAAGCGCGCGAAGGATACGGAAAAAAGATAATAATAACCCGATATGCCGACCGTTCGATTGAAGTACAGGACTTCGGGCGCGGCGCTCCGGTTGACTTTAACACCAAAGAAAACTGCTATAACTGGGAACTTTTGTATTGCGAAATGTACGCAGGCGGAAAGTACAACACAAACGGCGGTGAAAACTATGAGTTTTCATTGGGTCTTAACGGACTCGGTCTGTGTTCAACACAGTACGCCTCGGAATATATGGATGTTGAGATCAAGCGTGACGGTTACAAATATACCCTGCACTTTGAAAAGGGCGAAAATGTCGACGGACTGAAAAAAGAAGCGTACTCAGGGAAAGACACGGGTACACGCACGCGCTGGAAACCGGATATAAATGTTTTTACCGATATTGATATTCCGCTTGATTATTATATTGACGCCATTAAGCGTCAGGCGGTAGTCAATGACGGGTTGCTGTTTGTTCTGCGCGACCAGATAGGCAACAAGTTTGAAACCTATGAATTTAAGTATGATAACGGTATTAAAGATTATGTTGAGGAAATTGTAGGTGAAAACGCGCTTACCGAGCCGCAGTTATGGGAAACCGAATGTCGCGGACGCGACCGTGAGGACAAGCCCGAATACAAACTGAAAATGAAAGTGGCTGTTTCCTTTTCAAATAAAGTTACACTTAAAGAATATTATCACAACTCAAGCTGGCTTGAACACGGCGGCGCGCCCGAAAAGGCGGTGCGTAACGCTTTTGTATACCAAATTGACAATTACCTGAAGCAGAACGGAAAGTATCAGAAAAACGAAAGCAGGATATCGTTTGCCGATGTGGAGGAATGTCTTGTTTTATGCATATCGTCCTTTTCAACCCAAACATCTTACGCCAACCAGACAAAAAAGGCGATAACCAACAAATTTATATGTGACGCAATGACCGAATTTTTGCGCCGTCAACTTGAAGTTTACTTTATTGAAAACAAGGCGGACGCCGACCGTATTGCGGAACAGGTGCTTATAAACAAGCGCAGCCGCGAGAAAAGCGAAAAAGAACGCCTTAATTTAAAAAAGACCCTTTCAAGCAACAACAATTTAGCCGACAGGGTACAGAAATTCGTTGATTGCCGCAGCCGTGACGTCGGCGAGCGCGAACTGTTTATTGTTGAGGGTGATTCGGCTCTCGGTTCATGTAAACTGGCGCGCGATTCGCAGTTTCAGGCGATAATGCCCGTAAGAGGTAAAATTCTCAACTGCTTAAAAGCCGAATACGGCAGAATATTCAAAAGTGATATCATCACCGACCTTGTAAAGGTATTGGGCTGCGGAGTGGAGGTAAGCACAAAAAACAAGGATATGTCAACATTTAATATTGACAATCTCCGCTGGAACAAGGTAATAATCTGTACCGATGCCGATTATGACGGTTTTCAGATACGCACTTTGATACTTACCATGATATACCGCCTTATGCCTACGCTGATAACCGAGGGTAAGGTCTACATTGCGGAAACTCCGCTTTATGAAATCAACACAAAAGAGATGCCCTATTTTGCGTATGATGAAAATGAAAAGAATGAGATTCTTAAAAAAATCGAGGGGCAAAAATACAAAATAAGCCGTTCAAAAGGACTTGGTGAAAACCAGCCTGAAATGATGAGCCTTACCACTATGAACCCGGCAACACGGCGGCTTATAAAAATAATGCCCGAAGACGCCGAAAGCACCGCGCAGATGTTCAACGTCCTGCTGGGGGACGACCTTCAGGGACGAAAAGATTTTGTTTCGGAAAACGGTCATAAGTACATTGATGAAATTGATGTAAGCTGACGGAATTTTACATCTAAAGATAAATTTAAAGGAGGGGCGTTATGGCTCCGAGAAAAAAGAAACAGGAGAAAATTGCGGCGGCAGCGCCCGCAAAAGCGTATATTTACGGCGCAGGCGACGTTGTTGAACAGGGGATAACACGCACGCTTGAAACAAACTATATGCCATATGCAATGAGCGTTATAGTCTCGCGCGCAATACCGGAAATTGACGGGTTCAAGCCGTCACACAGAAAACTGCTTTATATGATGTACACTATGGGACTTTTGGGCGGTCAGCTTACAAAGTCCGCTAACATAGTGGGCGCAACAATGAAACTCAATCCGCACGGCGACGCGGCGATATACGAAACCATGGTGCGCCTTTCGGAGGGTAACGAAGCGCTTTTGCACCCTTATGTTGAGTCAAAAGGTTCGTTCGGTAAAGCATATTCTCGCGATATGGCGTATGCAGCGGCAAGATATACAGAGGCGCGGCTTGCAAAAATATCCGCCGAACTTTTTAAGGATATTGATAAAGACACGGTCGATATGGTAGATAACTACGACGCATCTATGCTTGAGCCCACCCTGCTCCCCGTTACGTTCCCGTCGGTTTTGGTCAATGCCAATACGGGAATTGCGGTAAGTATGGCAAGTTCAATATGCCCGTTCAATCTGCGCGAGGTATGCGAGACTGCGGCGGCGTATATAAAAGACCCCGACGTGCGGATATCGGATACACTTTTGGCACCCGACTTCCCCGGCGGCGGAAAATTACTGTATGACCGCGCCGAACTTGAAAAAATATATGAAACGGGGCGCGGCAGTTTTAAGGTGCGCGGCGTTTACAGTTACGATAAATCCGCAAACTGCATTGATATTACGCAGATCCCGCCCACAACGACGATTGAACAGATAGTTGAAAAAGTAGTCGAACTGGTTAAAGCCAAAAAAATAACCGAAATAAACGATATACGCGACGAAACCGACCTTCAAGGTCTTAAAATAACGGTTGACCTTAAACGCGGCGCCGACCCGGAAAAGGTAATGCAAAAACTTTTCCGTATGACCTCGCTGCAGGACAGTTTTTCGTGTAACTTCAATATTTTAATAGCGGGCTCACCTATGGTTATGGGCGTACGCAAAATACTTGAAGAATGGACGGCATTCAGGGTTGGATGCGTTAAACGCAGAATTTATTTCAACCTGCAAAAAGCCAAACAAAAGCATCACCTTTTAAAAGGTCTTTCAAAAATACTTTTAGACATTGACAAGGCGATAAAGATAGTCCGCGAAACCGCCGAGGAAAAAGAAGTTGTACCAAACCTTATGATAGGCTTCGGAATTGACGAAACGCAGGCGGAATATGTAGCAGAAATAAAACTTCGCCACCTTAACCGCGAATACATTTTAAAACGGACAAGCGAACTCGAAGACCTTGAAAAAACAATTGCGGAACTTGAAGCAACACTTGAATCAAAAAGAAAAATTTACGGCATAATAATAAAAGAACTCGGCGATGTTGCCGAAAAATACGGTATGCCGAGAAAGACCGAACTGATAACGCCCGAAGACACGGCGGAAGAAGAACCGGCAGAAGAAATACCCGATTATCCCGTTAATATTTTTATCACACGCGAGGGTTACTTTAAAAAGATAACTCCGCAATCGCTCAGAATGAGCGGTGAGCAGAAGTTAAAGGATGGGGACGCCGTTGAACTGTCGGCTGAGACAACCAACCGCGCGCATCTGCTGTTCTTTACGGATAAACAGGAGGTATACAAATCGCGCGCCTGTGAATTTGACGATACAAAGGCAAGCGTGCTGGGTGATTATGTACCATCAAAACTTGATATCCCGAACGGCGACCGCATTGTCGGCTCTGTAATAACCTCCGACTACAAGGGTTTCCTCCTGTTCTTCTTCACAAACGGCAGGGTGGCAAAAGTGCCGCTTTCGGCTTACGAAACCAAAACTCACCGTAAAAAACTTATAAACGCGTACACCGATAAATTTGAACTTTGCAAAATCATTCACATTTCCGAAGAAACCGACCTTGTTATGCGTTCTTCGGGCGGACGGATGCTTATACTTTCAACAGCGGCGATAAATGCAAAATCCACTAAGGATAACGGCGGCGTTGCGGTTATGACCCAGAAAAAAGGTCAGAAGTTATTTGACGTTTACCCGTACGCGGAGGGAATGTTTGCAAAACCGTCGCGTTATCGCACACGCAATCTTCCTGCAGCCGGCGCGCTGCCCTCCGCAGAGGACGCGGGTGAACAGTTGACATTTTAAAACTATGTAGCGATGTACCCCACACCGTTCGCCCTTTATTAAGGGCAAACGGCGGTCAGCCAAAAATCGCAAACGCAGGTTTTTACTGATTGGCTGACAGTAGTAGTCTTACCCTAAAACATCATATTATTACATATTTTTAAAACATATTTATTTTTATTTTAACTACCGAATATTTTTTGGAGGAGAGAGAAAATTGGCTAAGGAACTTGATAAAATCTACAACCCGGGCAGCGTTGAAGACAGGCTTTATAAATTCTGGTGCGACAACGGCTATTTTCACGCTGAAGTTGACCAAAAGAAAAAGCCCTACACCATAGTTATGCCGCCGCCGAATATCACGGGACAGTTGCATATGGGTCACGCACTTGACGAAACATTGCAGGATATACTCATCCGCTGGAAGCGTATGCAGGGATATTCCGCCCTTTGGGTACCGGGAACCGACCACGCATCGATCGCCACCGAAGCAAAAATTGTTGAAGCAATGGCAAAAGAGGGCATTTCAAAAGAAGATATCGGTCGTGAGGCATTTTTGGAACGTGCCTGGGCGTGGAAAGAAAAATTCGGCGGCAGAATAGTTGAACAACTTAAAAAACTCGGCTCTTCCTGCGACTGGGACCATCTGCGCTTCACAATGGATGAAGGCTGCTCAAAAGCGGTGCGCGAAGTATTTGTTCGCCTTTACGAAAAAGGACTTATATACAGGGGCGAGAGAATTATAAACTGGTGCCCCCACTGCCTTACTTCCATATCAGACGCAGAGGTTGAATATGAAGAAAAAGAAGGCTCATTCTGGCACATTAAATACCCGTTTACCGACGGCAGCGGATACCTTGAATTTGCAACCACACGTCCCGAAACAATGCTGGGCGATACTGCGGTTGCGGTGCATCCCGATGATGAAAGATATAAGGATATTGTAGGCAAGACTCTTATGCTGCCGCTTATGAACCGTGAAATTCCCGTTATTGCGGACGAATATGTTGAAACGGATTTCGGCACGGGTGTTGTTAAAATCACCCCCGCGCACGACCCGAATGACTTTGAAGTCGGTCTGCGCCATAACCTCCCCGTTATCAATGTGTTTACCGAAGACGCGCATATTAACGAAAACGGCGGCAAGTTTGAGGGGTTGACCCTTGCCGAAGCACGCAAACAGATAGTTGAAGAACTTGACCGTGAGGGATTGCTCGTAAAAGTTGAACCTTTTAAACACAATGTGGGCACCTGCTACCGCTGCGGAACAACGGTTGAACCGAGGGTTTCAAAGCAATGGTTCGTTAAGATGGCGCCGCTTGCAAAACCTGCAATAGACGTAGTTAAAAACGGTGAACTTAAACTTATACCGCCGCGTTTTGAAAAGACTTATTACAACTGGATGGAAAACATCAAAGATTGGTGCATTTCACGTCAGTTATGGTGGGGTCACCGAATACCTGCCTGGTACTGCGACGGTTGCGGCGAAACGATAGTTTCGCGCGAAGACCCGACCTCCTGCCCGAAATGCGGCGGTCACCTGCACCGTGACGAGGATACTTTGGACACCTGGTTTTCCTCTGCACTTTGGCCGTTCTCAACCCTCGGCTGGCCGGAAAGCAATCTTGAACTTAAATATTTCTTCCCGACTTCAACCCTTGTTACAGGCTATGACATAATATTCTTCTGGGTAGCGCGAATGATATTCTCATCCCTTGAATATATGGATTCCATCCCGTTTGATACCGTACTGTTCCACGGTATCGTCCGTGATGCAGAGGGCAGAAAGATGTCTAAGTCCCTTGGCAACGGAATTGACCCATTGGCTGAAATTGATAAGTACGGTGCGGACGCTCTCCGCTTTACGCTTGCAACCGGCAACACGCCGGGTAATGATATGAGATATTCACCCGAAAGGGTTGAGGCGTCGCGCAATTTTGCAAACAAACTTTGGAATGCCGCGCGTTTTGTATTGATGAATCTCGGCGACGATGAACCTGCTCCCCATATACCTGAAAATCTCTCGATTGAAGATAAGTGGATACTTTCAAAATTCAACGAACTTACCCGTCTTGTAACAGAAAATCTTCAAAAATTTGAAATCGGTCTTGCGGTTTCAAAACTGTATGACTTTATATGGGATGTATTCTGCGATTGGTATATTGAACTTGCAAAGGTACGCCTAAACGGCAACGATGAGGAAGCCGCAAAAACGGTTAAAGCAATGCTTGTATATATTCTTTCGGGCACGCTTAAACTTTTGCACCCATTTATGCCGTTTATAACCGAAGAAATCTGGCAGGCTCTGCCTCACGAAGGCGAAACCATAATGCTCGCGCAGTGGCCCGAATACAGTGAGGAACTTAATTTTGCCACAGAAGAATCCGATTTTGAAAAGGTTATGGCAGCAATTAAGGCGATAAGAAACCGCCGTGCCGAAATGAATGTTCCGCCTTCAAAGAAAGCAAAATTGTTCATAGCCACCGCAGATACCGAACTGTTTGAAAAATGCGCGGTATTTATGCAGCGCTTAGCGTCGGCATCTGAGGTTGAAGTTTGGACAACCTTTGATGTTGAGGGAGCGGTTAAAGTAATAACGGGCAGCGCCGTTATTTCAATACCAATGAACGAACTTATTGACTTTGCAGAAGAAGCGGCACGCCTTGAAAAAGAACTTGAAAACGCTAATAAAGAAAAAGAATTTTTTGAAAGCAAACTGAACAACAAAAACTTTGTTGACAAAGCGCCTGCCGCAGTTGTTGACAAGCAGCGCGAAGGTCTTTCAAAAACTTTAGAAGTTATTAAAAACATTGAAGAAAGCCTTGCTGAAGTAAGGTCTAAACTGTAAAACAAAATTTGCTGTGCGGCGAACAGGTTTTGCCGCGCGGCAAAATAATTTTAAAACGAGGTGAGTTTAAGTGAACTATGAACAGTCGCTGGAATTTATACATTCGTTGGAGCGGTTTGGCTCCAAGCCCGGAACAGAGCGCATAGCGGAGCTATGCAATGCTTTGGGTAATCCGCAGGATAAATTAAAACTCATCCATATTGCGGGAACTAACGGCAAAGGCTCTGTTTCGGCTATGCTCTCTGCCGTTCTGCAATCCGCAGGTTACCGCACAGGTACGTATGTTTCGCCATACATAACCGATTTTAGGGAGCGGATACAGGTAAACGGCGAATTTATCGCCAAAGATGAACTCGCAGATCTGACCGAAAAGGTAAAGAAAATTTGGCAGCAAATGCCCGATGACGACAAGCCCACGGAGTTTGAGTTTATTACCGCCGCCGCGTTTGATTATTTTTTGCACAAAAGCTGTGATGTGGTAGTACTTGAAACGGGACTTGGCGGCAGGTTTGACGCTACCAATGTAATAAAAGAACCAATATGCTCGGTAATTACAAGCATCGGCATCGACCACACCGAAGTTTTGGGCGATACCATAGAAAAGATTGCAGCCGAAAAATGCGGTATAATAAAGCCGCATTGCCCCGTTATAACAGGGTGCGGCGGTAAAGCGTTAGAAGTTATACAAAACCGTTGTACAACCTCCGATTCTCCCCTGTTTACGGTTGAGCGCTCACAGGTTACCGACATAAAATCAGATGCAAACGGTACGGAATTTAACTATTGCGGCGAAAATTATAAATTGTCGCTTTGCGGCGAATACCAAGCCTTCAATGCCGCCTGCGCCGTTAAAGTAATTAAGGAATGTTTCCCCGATGTTGACAGTAAAACCCTGAAGTACGGTTTGGAAAAGGCATTTCTGCCGGCACGGTTTGAAATTATTTCTACGGATCCGCTTGTAATTCTTGACGGAACGCATAATCCCGCAGGTGCGGAAGCGTTGGCGAGGTCGCTTTTTAAAATTAAAGCCGAAAATCTGACCGCAATAATCGGGGTTATGTCCGACAAAGACGCCGACGCTGTACTAAGTCTTTTATCTCCGCTTATAAGCGAAGCAATATGTGTAACCGTGCCGCACAACAAACGCAGTATGACGGCTGTGCGCCTGTGTGAAAAAGCCAAAGTAATTTTCGGAAAAGCACGCGCGGTTATGACAATTGACGACGCACTGCAAGCCGCAAAGGACTCGGGAAACGGTGTTTTAATATGCGGTTCGCTCTACCTCGCCTCTGCAATACGCAACCGCGCGATAGAAACCTTTAAAAAATAAAAACCGTATTCAAAAAATGACATAATATGCGCAGCAAACCCTCTATCATACTTGATAGAGGGTTTATTTTTTTGAAAGGAAGTTTTTAATCGATGCCGATGAAAATTGATGTGAATTCACGCACTGTAATAGCGTATCTTGACGGTGAAATTGACCATCACTCGGCGGCAGTAATACGCGAGGAAATTGACGCCGCAATAGAGAAAAATATGCCTACCTGCCTTATACTCGATTTCAGAGATGTGAGTTTTATGGACAGTTCCGGAATAGGACTTGTTATGGGGCGGTATAAGGCGCTTAAAAAGTATGACGCCGAACTTTATATAACCAATACATCGCCGCAGATAACTAAGGTTATGAAACTATCGGGGATAGAGCGTCTGGCAAAACTCGATAAGGGGGACAGATAAATGAAAAACGAGATGAAAATTCAACTGCTTTCGCGTTCTTCAAACGAGGGATTTGCCCGTGTGGCTGCGGCGGCGTTTGTGGCGCAGTTAGACCCGACCATTGAAGAAATAAACGATATTAAAACCGCCGTTTCGGAAGCGGTTACAAACTGCATAGTCCACGCATATAAAAACGAGGTCGGCAACATATACATAACGGTAACGATTACCGACGATACCGTAAGAATTAAAATTCGCGACAAAGGCTGCGGAATTGAGGATGTTAAGCAGGCAATGGAACCGCTGTTTACCACAGGCGGCGAAGAACGCGCGGGACTTGGTTTTGCCGTAATGCAGAGCTTTATGGACACGTTGCGCGTTACATCAAAGCCCGGCAAGGGAACCTCTGTTATAATGGCTAAAAAGATAAAGCGCAAATAAGGCGCCGAATATGGATAATAGAACCGAATTTATTAAAAAAAACATTCCGCTTGTACATTCACTCTGCAAACGCTTTGCGGGGCGCGGAATTGAGTATGACGACCTGTTCCAGGCAGGCTGTATAGGGCTTGTTAAGGCCTATGACGGGTTTGACAAATCACGCGGTCTGGCATTCTCAACATATGCTGTACCCGTAATATTCGGCGAACTTAAACGCCTTTTCCGTGACGGCGGACTGGTTAAAGTAAGCCGTGGGCTTAAAGAACTGTCGCTTAAAGCCGTCCGTGAAAAGGAAAACTTATCAAAACAACTGGGGCGCGAACCGACTGTAGGCGAAATATCCGAAAAACTTGGTGTAACGCCCGAAGAAATTACCGAGGCGCTGTGCGCGGCGCAGCCCGCAATGTCACTAACGCTTGACAGCGATGAGGAAAGCCGCGAATATGACCTGCCCGACAAGCGGCAAACTGACGCGATGTTTGACAAAATCGCGCTTACCTCAGCGCTTGAACGCCTGCCCGAAAGAGACAGAAAAATAATTGAACTGCGGTATTTTGCGGCAAGAACACAGTGCGAAACCGCGCGTGAACTAGGAATGAGTCAGGTGCAGGTATCACGCAGAGAAAAGGCGATACTCTTGGAAATGCGCAGCTTACTTGCATAGAGCCGAACACGAAAAATCAGTGTATCATCGGCTGAATCTGCACGCCGTCAAGCGCTGCTTCGGCGGCGGTAATTACAGCGTCAAAATCGGCAACACAAGAACGCGTTTTTTTAATCGGATCATCCTGCGAAAACGGCACAAAGGTATATCCGCGAAGCGCAAGCAGCGTGCCGATGTTTTTGGCGGCACCGCTTAATGCATCATTGGTTGAGGGGGCTATCAACACAGGTCTTTCATTTCTAAGATGCGCCTTTGCCGCCATAGTAACCGAAGTATCGGTTATCCCGTTTGCAAGTTTACCTAGCGTGTTGCCTGTGCAAGGACAGATTATAAGCAGATCAAGCATTTTTTTAGGACCGATGGGTTCAGCCTCGGCCACCGTGTGGATAATGTCTTTTCCGCAAAGCGAGCGCATCCGCTCTTTAAACTCGGCACAAGTGCCGAAACGCGTATCAGTGCTGTATACGATGGGCGACATTATCGGGTAAACATCCGCTCCGGTTTTACACAGTTGCTCAAGCGTCGCCATACTTTTTTTAAGGGTGCAGAATGAGCCGCACACCGCGTATCCGATTCTTTTATTTTTTAATTGCGACATATAACCATCTCCGTTTTACCGCTCCGATTAGGGGCGGTTTTATTTATATAAGATTGTTTTTTACCGTTTCATATATAATTTTTGCGGCGGCGCATGGGCTTTCTTTACCCGGCAGCGACAAGGCGTTTACAACCTTTATATTGAGTTTTTCCGCCGCTTCCCTGTCGGTTCCGCCGGGGGCTGACGCAAGATCTATAATAATTGCGCCCTCTGCTATGTTTTTAAGTTCCCTGCTGCCTAAAACAGGTGCAGGCGCGGTATTAAAAACATAGTCGCACTGCGGCAGAACACGGTTCATATCGCATACTTTAACAGGGTTGTATCCGCTTACGGCTATTTCGGCAATAACAGGGGTTTTGCGCGCCGCCACCGTAACGGACGAGCCGACAGCCGCCAAATAACGGGAAAGTATTTTTCCTATGCGGCCGTAGCCTATAACCAGCGAATTCGAGCCGAAGAGCGCGCTGTCACTCTCAGACACAGCGGTTTTAATTGCCGCCTCGGCAGTCAGGGCAGCATTATATATAAGCAGCGATTCGTCACGCCCGTAATCGTAATATTTTACGCCTTTTTTATCAAGCATATCACAAAACTGCGGCGGCATAATTCCGCCGAAAACTGTCTGCCCTTTAATGGTTAATTCCGCTATTCGCTCAAGCGTCATTTTGCCGCCGTAAAGCGGCGAATTAAGCGTGCTGCCGTCCCTTGATACAGGCATAGGCAGCAAAACCGCACCGCAATCCGAAAGCACAAGTTCACCGCTGTCCTGCTCTGTTAAGCCGAAAGTCCTGACGGTGTTACCCGACGCCGTAAAAAAGTTTTTTAAATACAATTGGCGTTTATCTCCGCCTATTATAATGAATTTCACGCTCCGCACCCCCAAATAAAAATAACCTCTCACAAAATGAATTCAATACATTTTATGAGGGGTTATAAAATTTGTTACATATATGGGGTTCAGCCGTTGTTTTTAAAATCTTCGGCAGCAATTTCGGTTAATTTCGTGGCGGTGTTAAGCGTTGGGTCAATTATGCAGCGTTCCAAAAGTGCTGCCAATTCTTTGCCGATGCCGCTTCCCGAATATCCTATTTTTTTAAGCGTTTCGCCGCCTATCGCCAAATCGGCAATGCGATAGGGCTGGTTTTCTTCAATAATTTTAGCCGAATACCCGTTAATATATCCGTAATCTTTGCCGCAAATAACAGAAACAGCGGCGGAAAGTGCTTTCCATCTATCGGGCGGCATAACGGCAAACAGCCTTTTAAAATCGGTAAAATCGCGCGGAACACCGTTTTTCATATACTTATAAAAGAGTGCCGACTCTTTTGCGGTTTTTTTATCAGCCTTCAGTTTCCGCAAAACATTTTCGGGATTAGCATCCGCCGGAAGGCACAACGCCGCCACCCTTACCGCAATGTCGGCAGGCAGTAAACAAAAATCCCGGTTTAATTTAAGGCTCGGCAGTTCGATAAATTCAAGCCCCCGTTCAAACAGCGGTGACGCTTTGTCGGGTCGTATACCGAGCAAAGTTTTTTTGAGTTCGGAATATATCCGCTCGGCGCTTATGTTTTCAAGCAGCGGCATATTGTCAAGCGCGGCGGTAAGGGTTGTTTTATCGGCTGTAAAATCAAGTTGTGAGGCAAAACGAAAAAGCCGCAATATACGCAGCGCATCCTCTTTAAACCGTCTGTTGGGGTTGCCTACAGCCCTTAAAATCCTTTTGTTTATGTCGTCAAGACCCGAAAACGGGTCGCGCAGTCCCCTTTCGGGGTGGTATGCCATTGCATTAACGGTAAAATCGCGCCGTTTTAAATCTTCATCTAAATTTCTTACAAACTTTACGGTATCGGGATGTCGGCTGTCGCGGTATTCACCGTCCACACGGAATGTGGTTATCTCAACAGGCAAAGAATTAATTATTGCGGTAAATGTACCGTGCTTTTCGCCCGTCATAATCGTTTTTGGAAAAAGAGATGCGGCAAAACGGCAGTCGGCAGAGGTGGCAATGTCAAAATCGTGCGGCACGGAACCCATACACATATCCCTCACCGCGCCGCCTACGCACCACGCTTCGTGACCCGTTTGCTCAATCGTTTCAATACATTTGCAAATATATTCGGGTATATTAAATTTTGTTCGTATATCCATTTTTATCACCGATATCAGCATAAATTTTACAAAAACTATTTATTTTTTCTGCAATGTGTAATATAATAAATTTGTATAGACGCATTATTGAAACGGAGTGTGTTTGTCTTGCAAAACAAAGACGGATTGATAGATAAAGTAAAAAAAGTTCATATGATAGGCATAGGCGGTTCGGGTATGTGTCCGCTTGCCGAAATATTACACGAAAAAGGTTATATTATAACGGGTTCGGACAACAATGAAAGCGACCCCTTAAAGCGCGTTAAAGCGCTTGGTATACCTGTATCTATGGGGCATAAGGCAGAAAATGTTGAGGGGGCGGAACTTGTTGTATATTCCGCCGCAATTCACGATGATAACCCCGAAATAATATATGCAAAAGAACTCGGCATACCACTTATGGAGCGTGCCGACCTTTTGGGAGCAATAACCCGAAAATTCAAAAAAATGATCGGTGTTTGCGGAACACACGGCAAAACCACAACAAGTTCTATGATAACGCAGGTTCTCTATTCCGCAGGTTTTGACCCGACGGCTGTTATAGGCGGCAAACTTCCGCTTATAAACGCCAACGGCAGGGTTGGGAAAACCGATTATATGGTGTGTGAATCCTGCGAATTTGTGGATACATTTTTAAAACTTTCGCCCCATATGGCAGTGCTTTTAAATATTGATAACGATCACCTTGATTATTTTAAAACTATGGATAACCTTGTGCACTCGTTTTCAAAATTTTTGAATATGTCAAAGGTTGCCGTTGTAAACGGGGATGACGCCCTTGCAATGAAGGCGGCAAAGAATTTCGGCGGCGAACTTATAACATACGGATACAACTCCGATAATGATTATACCGCAAAGAACCTTAAAAGCGCAAGTACAGGTTATGAATATGACCTATATTTTAAGGGGAAATTTGTTACCCGGCTTGCCCTCAGCGTACCGGGTAAACATAATGTTATGAATTCTATGGCGTGCTTTGCCGCGTGCAGTTATTACGGCGTGCCCGAAGATGATATAAAATCGGGCATTGAGGCTTTCGGCGGCGCAGGCAGGCGATTTGAAAAAATTTGCTCTTTATGCGGTATAACGGTAATTGACGACTACGCGCACCACCCGACCGAATTAAAGGCTACATTAAGCGCCGCAAAAGCGCTGCCCTACAACAATGTTATTGCGGTCTTTCAACCCTTTACATTCTCAAGAACGCAGTTGCTTAAGGACGATTTTACAGAAGCCCTTAAAATAGCCGATAAGGTAGTGCTTATGCCGATTATGGGCTCGCGTGAGGTTAATAAAACGGGTATTTCGTCTGCCGACTTAGCAAACGGATTGCAGGAATGTTATTTAACCTCCACCCACGCCGATACAGCCGAAAAAGCACTTGAAATTGCGTGCCCCGGCGATATAATAATAACAATGGGCGGCGGTGATGTTTACAAGGCTGCCTATATTATGCGCGACCGTCTTACGAGCAAAGCAAACAAATAAATAAAAACAGAGGACATAAAAATGCCGACAAAGAAAAAACACACCAAAATACTTTGGGGAAGACTTATAACGCTGTTGATTGTTGCCGTTGCGGTAATTACGCTTATCTGTATAGGGACGGTTAAAATAATAAGCGGCACACTTTCGCGAAAGGACAATAAATCTGACACAAACTCAGCCGACGCGTCATTAACAAGTTCGGCAGGTTATGCAGGCGGTGCTGCGGATGACAGCGCGAACATTGTAATCCCGTGGAATTTAAAACTTGTTAATGCCCAAAACCCAATTGAGGAGGGTTATGAAGTTCCGCTTACAACTATTAATTCTTGGTATGCGGCATCGGCATCGGTAAAATTGGACTCACGCGCGGTTGAAGCGTTTGAAAATATGTGTACCGCCGCGGCAAAGGAAAATGTAAGACTTTTTGCCGCCTCGGCATACCGCTCGGTTGAAAGTCAGCAGGCATTGTTCAGCAAAGAAACCGCTAAGCAAAAAAGCCTTAACCCCTCGCTTACCACCGAACAGGCTGAAGAAAAAGCAGCAACGGTGGTTACGCGCCCGGGAACAAGCGAACATAATTTAGGGCTTGCAATTGATATAAACACAGATGAAGAAAGTTTTAAAAATACCGCAGAGTATGCTTGGCTTAAAGCCCACGCACAGGAATACGGGTTTATCGAGCGGTACCCCAAAGACAAGGTCGATATAACGGGCATAATTTATGAGCCTTGGCACTACAGGTATGTTGGTGTCAGCGACGCTACCCAAATTAACGAACTCGGTATGTGCCTTGAAGAATATATTGATTATTTAAAATCCGGTAAAAAGTAAGACCTAAAGGCGCAAAATATTTATGAAAAGAGAACCTATAGTAAAAACATACGACATAGTTGTTGCAGGCGGCGGTCTTACCGGCGTTGCGGCGGCAATAGCGGCGGCACGGCTTAACAAGCGCGTAATTATACTTGAAAAATCGGGTACATTCGGCGGTGCGGCAACAAACAGCCTTGTCAACCCATTTATGGAGTCGGCAACCGAAAAGGACGGGGAATTTCTGCAATTATCGCGCGGCATTTTCAGCGAAATAATTGACGAATTAAATGCAAGAAACGCTTATAAATCCAACGGCGGAACAGGCGAATTTGACGAAGAAGCACTTAAAGCCGTGCTTACCGATATGGTTTTGCGCTCGGGCGCGGACATAGTTTTCCACGCAGAAATAGCCACCGTACAAGCCCAAAACGGCACGGTCGATTCGGTAACCGTTTATTACAAAGGTAACGAATACATATTCCGTGCAAAATATTTTATAGACGCAACAGGCGATGCAAACCTCTGCTATGCCGCAGGTTTCCCGTTCCGCTTAGGCAGAGAGTCCGACTCGCTGTGCCAGCCGATGACGCTGTGTTTCAGGGTTTCAAATGTAAATATGGATCTTATGTTCGGCGGTCAGTGGGGCGAGATTTCTCCCCTTTACAAGCAATTAAAAAAAGAGGGTAAAATTAAAAATCCGCGCGAAGATGTTTTGGCATTTACAACACCGCATTACGGGGTTTTGAATTTTAATTCAACCCGTGTTGTTAAGAAAAATCCGACCGATTTGTTTGATGTAACGGCTGCAGAAATAGAAAGCCGCGCACAGGCACAGGAACTTTTCGCCTTTCTTAAAGATAATTTCACCGCATTCAAGGACGCATACATATCGTCAACCGCGCAGGAAATAGGCATACGCGAAAGCCGAATGGTTGACGGTGAGCACCTTTTAACAACCGAAGAATTAAAGGGCTGCGAAATGTTCGAGGATCGTATTGCCGTAGGGAATTACGATATCGACATACACAGTCCCGACGGTTCGGGAACATCGCACTACTTCTTCCCCAAAGGAACATACTACTCTGTTCCCTACCGCTGCCTTATCCCGAAAGGCAGTAAGAACCTGCTTGTTGCAGGGCGTTCAATATCCGTCACGCACGAGGCACAGGCTTCAATCCGAATAATGCCCATTGTATGCACCTTGGGTCAGGCGGCAGGCACAGCCGCCGCACTGTCGGCAGACAGTGAAGCTGCCGTCGGCAATGTTGACATAAAGAAGTTACAGCAAACCTTGCTGGATAACGGCGCATTTTTAGGATAAACAGATAAACAGCACCCGTAACGGTAAACAGTTGCCGTTACGGGTGCTTTAATTTTCCCGGGATTATTGGCTTGCGGTTTGCTTTGCCTGCTTTATCATTGTGCGAAGCGCAGGATAATCGGTAAGTTTCGGGTCGCTTCTTATAAGTTCTGCAGCTGCTTTGCCTGCTTGGCGGAACAATTCAATATCATTTGTAAGGTCGGCAATTTTAAGCTCGGGGAGACCGTGCTGCCGTTTTCCTATTATATCGCCCGGTCCGCGCATTTTTAAATCTTCGTCCGCTATTTTAAAGCCGTCTGAAGTGCGACACATTATACCGAGCCGTGAAGCCGACTGTTTTCCGCCGACATCGGAAACCAAAATGCAGGTAGATTTATGTGCCCCCCTGCCTATTCTGCCGCGCAGCTGATGCAATTGCGACAACCCGAATCGGTCAGCATTCTCAATAACCATTATAACTGCGTTGGGTACATCAATTCCGACTTCTATAACCGTTGTTGCAACAAGAAGTTGGATTTCACCGTTTGCAAAGGCTTTCATAACCTTGTCCTTTTCGCGCGGCTTCATTTTCCCATGCAGCAGCCCTACGCTGTAATCCTTAAACGGTCCGTCCTGCAACTGCTTATAATACTCGGTTGCTGGGATAAGCCCGTTATCGGTTTCACCCTCCTCAACCAATGGGCAAACTATGTAGCCCTGCCTGCCTTCGTCAAGGTGCTTTTTAACATAATTATATATTCGGGTGTGATAACCTGATGTTACGGCAAATGTGTCAATCGGCTGCCTGCCTTTAGGCATTTCATCAATTATGCTTATATCAAGTTCGCCGTAAACTATCATTGCAAGGGTGCGCGGTATAGGCGTTGCGGACATTACAAGCATATGCGGCGACGCGCCTTTTTTGTAAAGCGAAGCCCTTTGTGCCACCCCGAAACGGTGCTGCTCATCGGTTACCACCAAGGCAAGATTTTTAAACACCACATCGTCCTCGATAACAGCGTGCGTGCCTATAACAAGGTCGTATCCGCCGCTTTTTACGGCATCTTTAATTTTTTGTTTATTGGACTTTGTAACGCTGCCCGTTAAAAGGCAAATGCTTATTCCGCAATCCTTAAACAGCGCCTGCATAGAATTAAAATGCTGCTCTGCCAACACCTCGGTAGGTACCATAAGCGCCGCTTGATATCCGCTTTTTATGCAGTTATATATTATCGCCGCGGCAACAACCGTTTTACCGGAGCCGACATCACCCTGCACCAAGCGGTGCATAGGTCTGCCGGAACACATATCTGCAGCGCACTCACCCACTGTTCTTAACTGTGCCGAGGTAAGTCCGTATGGCAGCTTTTTTATAAATTCACCGGAAACATCGGGTATTGCCGTGCCGCTTTCGCCGTTCAGATGTATTTTTGAATATATCATAAGCGACTGCAGCACAAACATTTCTTCAAAAGCCAACCGCCGCCTTGCCTCATATACATCGGAATATGTTTTGGGAAAATGTATATTTTGCAGAGCCGTTTTTAAATCACAAAGTGAGTAACCCTCAATTATGCTTTGCGGCAGGGTTTCCTCAGGTGTAAATTTTTCAAGGGCGTTGCTTATAATACGCTCAAAATCCGCTGATGAAAGTCCGCCTGCCGACGGGTATATAGGGCGTATTTTCATAAAAGACAGCGGTTTGATTTTTGGGGAATTCATTTCTTTCATCTGCGTAACGCCCGTAGCCCTGCCGTAAAACAGGTACTCCTCCCCTTTTATTAGTGACCTTGCAAGGTAATCGTTATTAAAAAGGGTTACAAGGAGCGTGCCTGTGCCGTCCTCGGCAAAGAATTTGTACACTGTCATATTTTTACGCACCTGTGACTTATTAACAGCCGAGGAAATGTGCGCGCGGATACAAACGGCAGAGCCGCTGTTTACCGACGCAATATCGGTAAGTTCGCCCCAATTTTCATAGGCGCGAGGATAATAACGCAAAAGTGAGCCGACGCTGTGTATGCCGAGACTGTTTAAAGCCTCGGCACGCTTTTCGCCGACTCCCTTAATGAATTTTAAATCAGTGTTAAACATTATATCATTCAACCGAAATGATGAAATAGTAAACAGGTTGACCGCCGTTTACAAGGGTAACTTCAATTTCGCTGCCGAGTTTTTCGGCAAGTTCATCGCTTATAAGCTGCGCTTCCTCATCGCTTACATCTTCACCGTATATAAGCGTAACAAACTGTGATGATTTATTTGAAAGGTTTTTAACAAGTTTGGTGACACACTTTGAAAGGTCGGTACTTGTAAAGGCAATTTTACCGTTAGCAAGCGCCAAAAGTTCACCCTTGTTAATCTTTTTACCGTCAAATTCCGAATCGCGCGCGGCAAAAGTTATTTGACCCGTACCCACACTGTCGGCTGCCAAACGCATATTTACGGCATTATCTTCTGCACCCGAATCAGGGTCAAACGATATCATAGCGGATATCCCCTGCGGAACCGTACGGGTAGGTACAACTATAACCTTGCGTGAAGAAAGCGGAATTGCCTGTTCTGCCGCCATTATTATGTTCTTATTGTTCGGGAAAACAAAGACACATTCTGCCGGTGTTTTCTCAATAGCCGCCAAGATATCGTTAGTGCTCGGGTTCATTGTCTGACCGCCGCTTACCACAACATCCGCGCCGAGGTCCTTAAACAATGCCTCAAGCCCTGCACCTGCGGCTACGGCTACCATACCGTACTGCTTTTCAATTTCTGCAGAGGTTACCTGCTCTTCCTCGGCAGTGCGTTCAGTCTTGGGAGCGTCGCCCTTTGCATCGTGCTTTGCTCTTTCGTGCTGGTCGCGCATATTTTCGATTTTAAGATTTACAAGCTGACCGAAAGTAAGCGCTTTTTCAATAGCGTTACCGGGATGATCCGTATGTACATGAACCTTGATTATATCTTCATCGTCAACAACCACAACACAGTCGCCTATCGTTTCAAGATACGCCCTGAGTGCGGCAGGTTCTTTGCTTTCTTTGCTTCTTTTAACAATATACTCGGTGCAGTAGGTAAAAGTAATATCGGCTTCAAGTTCGCCTGCGGCGTTTCTCTTAGCGGCAGGTGTTTTCTCACCTGCGGTTTCGCTTTCAATCATTTTACCGTCTTTAAGTACCGAAAGCATACCCTCAAATATAACTACAAGACCTCGGCCGCCTGCGTCAACAACGCCTGCTTTTTTAAGAACGGGCAGAATTTCGGGTGTTTCGGCAAGCGATTTTTTAGCGCCTTCCAGCGCGCTTTCAAATATTGTAAGCGCATCATCGGTGGTTTTTAAGGTTTCGTCGGCATATTCGGAAGCAACGCGCGCAACCGTAAGTATAGTACCTTCGGTAGGTTTCATAACCGCCTTGTAAGCACCGCTGACTCCCAAGCGCAAAGCATTGCAAAGAGCCTCACCGCTTACTTCGTCACAGCCTTTGAATCCCTTTGAAAAACCTCTGAATATAAGCGAAAGTATAACGCCGGAGTTACCCCTTGCACCCCTTAAAAGGGCTGAGGCGGTTACATCGGCAACCTTTGAGGCGCCAACCCCGTCAAGAGCCGAAAGTTCCTTCGCGGCGTTTGATATTGTCATTGACATATTTGTACCGGTATCACCGTCGGGCACCGGAAAAACATTCAATTCGTCAACATCTTTTTTATGATTGGATATATTATTGGCGCCGGAAATAACAGCTGTGCGCCACTGTTCTGCACTAAACAATATAAGACACTCCTTTTTGCAATATACGCATTATTCCTCTATACCGTTTACTCTGACCGCAACACGGTCAACCTTTATACCGGTAGTATTCTCAACCGTATATTCTACTTTGTGCATTATGCTTTTTGCTATGGCATTTATATTCATACCGTAAGATACGGTTATGTTCAATTCAATAGACACAGAGTTGATATTGCCCTTTAAAATTATGCCTTTATCAATACGGTCTTTTTTTGAAATTATATCAATAAGGCGTTGTTTGCCCTTAGGAACCATTGACGCCACACCGTAGCACGAGGTTACCGCATGACCGATAAGTTTTTTAAGATATCCGGAAGTAAATTCAACCTTTCCGAGCATTGTTTCGTAAGAAATCATAAAAGTTCCTCCCTGTTTTATAAATTCGCCGTTTAGAGCGTTGTTTCTCTGCTTAATTTTTGTAATTGCAGTTTTCAAACCCAAAGAAAATATCGCTTACCGTACTTTTAATTCCGTCGGTAATATTAGCGGAATACACAACATATCCCGTACGGTAGCACACGGGTATTACAGGCATTTCAAGGTTAAACGCGGCTATTACATCGGTAAGCGAAGCGTTGCCTGTGTAAAAGTTTGCAAGCGCATTCCCTGTTGACTCTTCAATAACCGCAGGCGCGTCAGCCTGCGTGGCGGCATCATCCGTCTGCCCTGCTGCATTATCGGTTTGAGATGTGTCTCCGTCTGCCGCAGCCGCATCGGTTGTTTGGGGTTGCGCGTCGTCAGGAAAGCCGAATGCAAGCGCTCCACCCTTTGTAACAACAGCGGAGAAATCCATATTCTGCGGAATTTCGGTTTCGGCTATGTACATATCAAAATTCTTAGCGGCAATCAGTGCCGAATATTCCTCATAAGATACCGATTTAAGCGTTGCGGCGATACCGGCTTTGTTGAGTTGGGAAACAATTAACTCGGCAGCGTCGCTTCTGCGCTTGTTATCCGAATTGCAAAGCAGGGATATCTGCAGGCGCTTTCCGCCTGCGTCAACATAATATCCGTCGCTATCTTTGTTATTATAACCTATTTCTTTCAAATTGGCAAGCACAACATCAAGATTTTCCGAATTTTCGGCATTTTGATTGCGTTTTGCATCCTCAAACGCAGGGTTGTACGGGCTGTTAGCCACCCTTGCGTTGCCGAAATACGCGCTGCTTACCACCTTGTTACGGTTAATGGCAGCCGATACCGCATACCTTAATTTTTCGTTTGAAAGCATATTATTTTTATCCATATTTATGCCGAGATACACGAAATTATTTAAAAGCACATTGCTGTTTTTTCCCGACATTCTTATTACATTACCGTCGGCTAAATCCGAATAATAAAGCGACACCGCACCTATTTCAAGATTATGGTCCATAGCCTCCGAATCGGGCGTGTTTATAAGCGATATTTTCTTTATTTGCGGAACCTTTATATAGTGCGATTCGTTAGCGTTAAGGCATTCGTTCGCTATATCTATAATATACCTGCCGCACCCGATAGGCGGAAGTTCAAGATTGTTTTGGTCTTTAAGATTATCGCTGCCCGATTTTATAACGGGAAAATCAAGCATATTTGCAAAATACGGGTCAACCTTATCAGATTTAAATACAACCGTCGCACTGTCCGCCGCCGTGCAGGAAACCGCCGACGCGAGCCGCGCGGCATATTTGGTCTGCGATTCTTTAGCCTTACCGAAAGAGTACGCAACATCCGCAGCCGTTACTGTGCTGCCGTCCGAAAACGCGGCATTTTTTAACCTGACCGTGCAGGTGCTCCCCTCAACCGTTACCGAATCGGCAAGGTAGTTTACGGGCTTGAAATTCTCGTCGAGTTTTATAAGCGGATCGTACATAAGAAGCGAAAGTTCTTTGTTCATTTTCGTTTTGGCGGAGTATGGGTTAAAAGAATCGTTATAACAGTACATAAGCGTAAACTTGTGCGTTCCGCTTTTGGCAACCGTCTCCCCCTTTTTGCCGCCCGATGTTTTTGTGCCGCCGCAGGCGGACAACATTACCGAAAGTATTGCAAAAATCAGCAATATACAAGTCTTTTTCTTCATAATCTGCACCCCGTTGTTATTCCGAAATACGCGATACCGAAACGGTTTTTCCGGTTGTCGGGTCAATGTTAAAAAGCACCCCGTGCAACCGTGCCTCACCCTCGGCGTTTCTGAAACGCCCGGGCAGTTTATCTTTCATCCGTTTTATGATTATGCTTTTTTCAACGCCCAAAACCGAATCGGTCACACCCGTCATACCTATGTCGGTAATGTACCCCGTCCCGTTTTGAAGAATACAGTCGTCAGCCGTTTGGATATGTGTGTGCGTACCGAAAACAGCCGAAACACGGCCGTCAAGGTAAAATCCCATAGCGCATTTTTCAGAGGTCGCCTCGGCGTGAAAATCAGCCACAATAATCTTTATTCCGTCCTTTCGGGCGCGGTCAATAAGTCCGTCAAAGGTTAAAAACGGATTGTCAAGCGCGTCCATATACACAGTACCGCACACATTAAGCACCGCCGCGCGGTACTTGCCCGAATCGACAACCGCATACCCCTTCCCCGGTACGGTTTCGGGGTAGTTTTGAGGTCTTAAAAGCATATCGTTACCGTCAAGCAAATCGTAAATTTCGCGGCGGCGTAAAGTGTGATTGCCGCCTGTTATTACATCTGCACCTGCGGCAAAAATACTGTCGGCACTTGAGGGAAGAATGCCGTTCCCCTCAGCCGAGTTTTCGCCGTTTACTATACACAAATCAACTTTTAACCTGTCCTTTAATCGGGGCAGTTTTTTTAAAAGCGCACGGCAGCCGGCGTCCCCGACCACATCGCCTATACACAATACATTCATAAAAGTACATTCTCCCAATCTTTCAAACAATACAATTATACAATACCAAAACCCGTATTTCAATATTTTTTGACGCGGTTGTAAAATAAACCTTGGGGTGATGATAAAATGGAAAGCCAAATTTTAAGCGCGGCGGCAATTGCCGCCTTTAAGGAACATTTAATTTTAGCCGAGCGCAGCAGGGCTACGGTTAATAAGTATATCCGTGATGTAACCGCATTTGCGATGTTTGCAGGCGGAAATGAAATTACAAAGGAAACGGTTATTGAGTATAAGAACAATTTGCAAAAGCGGTATAAAGTAAGAAGCGTTAATTCCACGCTTGCAGGGCTAAACAGCCTGTTTAAATTTTTGGGCTGGCATAATTTAAGGGTGAAATCGCTTAAAGTGCAAAAGCAGGTGTTCTGCCCCGAAGAAAAGGAACTCACAAAGGCAGAATATAAAAGACTTTGCCGCGCCGCGCGGCTTAAACATAACGAGCGGCTTAATTTAATTTTGCAGACCATTTGCGGAACGGGTATCAGGGTAAGCGAACTGCAGTATATAACAGTTGAATCGGCAAAATGCGGCGAGGCAGTTGTAAACTGCAAAGCCAAAACACGCTCGGTTTTTATTGTAAAAGAACTAAAACAAAAATTGCTCCGCTACGCAGCGGAGCAAGGAATTAAAAGCGGTATGATTTTTGTAACAAGAACGGGCAAACCTATAAGCCGCACTAATATCTGGCGAGAAATGAAAGCGTTATGCAAAGAGGCAAATGTAAACCAACAAAAAGTGTTTCCGCATAACCTGCGCCATTTGTTTGCACGGGTGTTTTACGGGATTGAAAAAGATATTGCAAAACTTGCGGATATCTTAGGCCACTCAAGCATAAACACCACAAGAATATACATAATTTCCACAGGCACGGAACACCGCCGCCGTATGGAAAATATGCACTTAATTTTATAAAAACGGGCATAAAAAATACCGCACGACGGCGGTGAAACTACATAATCTGCATTATGTTGTATTTTAATTTTATGAGCTGTGCCCATAAAATTACTTATCACCTAAAAGTATACTACAAAACATAAAAATGTCAATATTTTTACATAAATATGTTAAACCGAGTCTTTAATTGTTAAATATAAGCATAATAACCAAGCCTTTTTATAAGCGTTTTTTAAAAAACACTAAAAAGGCTTAATTTCCTGCACCTGTTTTTTAACTATATAGTATGCAACCGCTGTTTCTTAGATTACAAATACAACATAATGCAGATTATGTTGTATTTGGGCAAATTTACAAAAATTAAAGGAGGAAATGAATTGAAAACAAAGTCATTAAAGAAAATTGTCTCGTTCATTGTTGCGGTCAGCTTGGTCGTCACCATGTTTGCCGGTGTGCCTACGGGGGTGTTTGATATCACCGCAAGTGCGGAGACAGTAACTTCCGGTACAGCAGGCAACTGCACCTGGACGCTTGACGGAACCCATCTTACTATAAGCGGTAATGGCACAACTCCCGGCTTTTCTCACGATTTTAATATTACATCGGTTACTATTGAAAAGGGTATAACAGACATAGGGGATTATACATTTTTTGATTGCGAGAACCTTACAAATATAACTATACCCGACAGTGTAACAGCCATAGGCGATAAGGCATTTATGAATTGCAAGAGCCTTACAAGCATAACTATACCTGACAGTGTAATAAGTATAGGCGAAAGTGCCTTTGATATATGCACGAAGCTTGCCGATATAAGCATAGGAAACAATGTAACAAATATAGGTTATAAGGCCTTTAACGGTACGCTTTACACCAACGATGACAGCAATTGGTCGGATGGTGTACTGTATGTAGGTAATTGTTTGATTAAAGCTAAAAATGATGCAATTGCCGCAGATTATAAAATTCCTGATGGCACAAAATGCATTGCAAATTCTGCATTTTCCGGTTGCTCAAACCTAACA
>CAVALG010000023.1:0-11399 GCA_963589585.1 Roseburia sp. AF12-17LB | reverse complement strand
TTCGTTTGGATGTTTGCTCAAAGTGTCATCCGTTTTTCACCGGCAAACAGAAACTCGTTGATACCGGTGGCCGTGTTGACAGATTTAAAAAGCGTTTCGGTATTGAAGACAAATGATTTTGTACGAATGAACATCCGCAGCTGCATAAAGCAGTTGCGGTTTTTCGTTTATTTGAGTATGCTTTAAAGGGGTGATCTGGTGACAGAGTATAAAACCGTTGCAAAAACAGCCGCCGCCGAATTTACAGAGCAGCGTTCAAGATTTATCGGCACGGTTAAGCCGATATCAAGCGAGGCGGATGCGCTTGCCTTTATAGCGGAAACAAAACAAAAGTATTGGGACGCGCGCCATAATGTTTACGCCTATATTTTAAAGGACGGCAATATCAGCCGCTTTTCGGATGACGGCGAACCACATTCTACGGCGGGTTTGCCCGCACTTGAAACAATGCAAATAATGGGTGTTACTGATTGCGCGTTGGTGGTAACTCGGTATTTCGGCGGTGTTTTGCTCGGCACGGGTGGACTTGTGCGCTCCTATTCCGCTTCTGCACGCCGTGCCGTGGAGGCTGCGGGTATAGCCGCTATGCGCCCCTGTACTGTTATGTCTTTTGTGTGTGAATATTCCGATTACGGTAAAGTCGAAACGCTTTTAAAACGGCACGGTGCTGCCGAAATAACGCCCGAATTTGCTGAAAAAATAACGGTGAATTTCTCTTTACCGGATATAAACCGAGAAAAATTCACCGCTGACCTTACCGAAACTTTCTTCGGCAAAGTATCTTTGCAATATGTTTCGGCAAAATATATGCCGTTTCTGTTACCGTGTGGGGAAGCGTAAGTAATGGGCTATCCCTTTAACCCTCTTGCCTGGCGGTCCATATCTTCAACAACTATGTCATAAATTTCACCGAGCGAGCGGCAGTATTCAAGCACTTTCCACGGTTCGTTGGTGTGGTAGTGTATTTTAACCACTTCTTCGTCACCTACTGCCAACAGGCAATCACCTTTAAAGTTTTCGTTAAAATAGTCGTTAATCACATCTTCGTCAAGGTTTTCCCCTTCAATTAAAAGCTGGGTATCATATCTGTATTCCATAAAATTTCTCCTTCCGAGTTTATTTTTAATGTATTATATCATATTATGCCGTATTTGGCGCGAAAAAAGTAAATTTATTTTAAATATTTTGAAAAAATGCAAGGTTTTTTAAAAAAATCTGCTAATATTATATGTAAGAGCAGCAGGGGGTGGAAATTACGGAGAATATAAGACAACGAACAGAGCAAAATGAAAGACTTGTATTATCACAACACGCTGCTTTCAGCGATTCGTCTTTAGGGCGTGAAAGAGCGGAAGAAAAATGCGATATAAGAACCGATTTTCAGCGCGACCGTGACAGGATAATTCACTGCAAGTCTTTTAGAAGGCTTAAACACAAAACGCAGGTTTTTTTAGCTCCGGAGGGCGACCATTACAGGACGCGCCTTACACATACGCTTGAAGTGGCGCAAATTGCGCGGACGGTTGCAAGAGCGCTGCGACTGAATGAGGATTTGACCGAAGCAATAGCCCTGGGTCACGATCTCGGGCATACGCCGTTCGGTCACGCAGGCGAAAGGGCTATTCAGTCAATCTGCGGTGATTTTACCCATTATCAGCAAAGCGTGCGTGTGTGCCGATTTGTTGAAAAGGGCGGAAAAGGACTTAATCTTACATATGAGGTTTTAGACGGCATACTTAACCATACAACAGGCGAATGGGCAAAGACTTTAGAGGGGAAAATTGTTAGATATTGCGACCGTATCGCTTACATAAACCACGATATAGACGACGCTGTACGGGCAGGTGTGATTTCCTCTGCCGATATTCCGAAGCCGCTTAGAGATTATTTCGGAGAAACCAAGAGCACAAGGATAAATACAATGGTGAATTCATTAATATCCAACAGCGGCAGTGATATTGAAATGGATGCCGAAACTTTTGAAAATTATAATAAATTGCATGAGTTTTTAAATGAGAATGTATATAAAAATCCCGAATGTAAAGGGGAAGAATCGAAAGTTGCGGGTATAATATCGGGGTTGTATGACTATTATATGAAAAATCCCGACCTTATCCCCGAAGAGTTTAACAGTGTACGCGAAAGGGAGGGTACGGAGCGTGCGGTTATTGACCATATTGCAGGAATGACCGACCGCTTTGCAATTAGAAATTACACCGATGTGTATGTTCCGCGTTCCTGGGATATATAATTTGAAACCGACTGTTTGAACGGGGGTGACCGTGAGTGGCATTTTCTTATGAATTCTTGGAAGAACTGAAATTTAAAAATGATATTGAATCGGTCATATCCGGTTATGTCAGTCTAAAAAGGCGAGGCAGCACTTTGGTGGGTTTATGCCCGTTTCACAACGAAAAAACGCCGTCTTTTACCGTTTATGCCGATAAGGGAAACTACCACTGTTACGGCTGCGGAGTCGGCGGCGATGTTATTACTTTTATAAGGCAGATTGAAAATCTTGATTATGTTGAAGCGGTCAGATTTTTGGCAGAGCGCGCAGGCATACCTATCCCAACAGACGGGGTTGATGACAGACGCGCAAAACAAAGAAAAAATGTGCTTGAAATCAACCGCGCATCGGCAAGATATTTTTATGATATGCTGATTTCACCCGAGGGTGAAGCAGCTAAAAACTACTATCTTTCAAGAAAACTTGCACCGAAAACCATTAAACATTTCGGCCTTGGGTATGCGCCCGACAGGTGGGACGGACTTTTAAAGCATTTAAAGTCTTTGGGTTTTCACGATGATGATATACTTGCCGCAAATGTTGCGTCAAGAGGAAAAAGCGGCAGACTTTATGACCGTTTCAGAAACAGGGCGATGTTTCCGATTATAGACCTACGGGGCAATGTTATCGGTTTTTCGGGCAGAATTTTGCCCGGGGATGATAAAAGCGCAAAATATGTAAACACTACCGACACACCCGTTTACAAAAAGAGCAATGTGCTTTACGGTATGAATTTTGCAAAGAATTTTTGTTCGGAGCAGATGATTTTGGTTGAGGGTAATGTTGATGTTATATCCCTGCATCAGGCAGGCTTTCAAAATACCGTTGCTGCCTGCGGCACTGCGTTTACAGAGGAACAGGCACGCCTTATTTCAAGATATTCACCCGAAATTGTTGTGACCTTGGATGCCGATAACGCAGGGCGAAAAGCCACATCAAATGTGATTACTATACTTGATAAACTTAACATCGGCGCAAGGGTTCTGCGTTTGCCCGAATGTAAAGACCCCGACGAATATATAAAGAAAAACGGACCGGTGGAGTTCCGCAAATTATTAGAGTCTGCACCTACTGCGGTGGAATATAAACTTTATATGGCTGCTGACGGGGTTGACCTTAACGCCGATGACGGTAAAATCAATTATTTAAAAAAGGCATCCGAAAGCCTTGCGGCAATTGACGACCCGATAACGGTGGATATGTATATAGGGCGGCTTACAAAGTACGGAGTTTCGCGGCAGGCGCTTGAAGCACAGATAAAAAAACTGCGTGCAGAAAGAAAACGCAAAAAAACGCGCGGCGAACTGCGTGAAATACTAAAGCCGAAAATTTCACGAACCGATGTTAATTTTGAAAAACAGTTAAAACCGCGTGTTGTTAATGCCGAGGAAACTTTTTTAGCGGTGCTTGCGACATATCCCGATTTGTATAACACGGCGCGCGATACGCTTTCGCCGGATGATATGACAACCGAGTTTGACCGTAAATTCTACCGCAAACTGTGCGAAATTTATGATGGTGATTACACCTTTGATGTTTCATTGCTTGACGACGGTTTTACAACTCAGGAAGTGGGATATGCATCGGCTATGATAATGTCAAAAGGTAACACCGACCACGCGAAGCAGTTGCTTATTGACAGCGCAAATGTTATAAAATCCGAAAATGAAAAGGTTCCGGTTTCTAAAGTTACCGAGATGAATGATGAAGAATGGGCGGAAAGTATGCGCAAAATCATAGATAAGCGGAGAAACGACGCAAAAAAATAATATAAAACGGTATGGATAACCATAGCGCTGGAAACATTAAAATATTGTATGGGAGATAAAAATTTATGGAAGAAAACAAGAAAAACAAGGTAGACCTTGACGAAGCGGAACAGCACGAAACCGAAGTAGACGGCTATATGGTTGACGAGGAGACTCCGGATAATATTGATACCATAGAAGATCCGGAAGACCTTGAAACGCTGGAAACCGAACCTTCGGTTTTAGAACTGGATATGATGGAGCCTACCGAGGATGATCTGAAACTTGAAGAGTTTGAGATGGACAAGATTGATGATGTATCTACCATTGATAACATTTCTCTTGATGACCCCGTTAAGGTTTATCTTAAGGATATCGGGCGTGTGCCGCTTTTATCAAGCGATGAGGAAATTCAACTTGCCATAAAGATAAGCGAGGGCGACGCCAAGGCGAAAAAAAGGCTTACAGAAGCCAATTTAAGGCTTGTTGTAAGTATTGCAAAAAGGTATGTCGGCAGGGGTATGCATTTCCTTGACCTTATCCAGGAAGGTAATGTCGGCTTAATTAAGGCGGTTGAAAAATTTGATTACACAAAGGGTTTTAAATTTTCAACTTATGCTACATGGTGGATACGCCAAGCTATAACGCGCGCCATTGCCGACCAGGCAAGGACGATAAGAATACCCGTGCATATGGTAGAAACCATCAATCGCCTTAAAAAGACACAAAGCCAGTTGCTGCACGAAAACGGTAAAGAGCCGACCGAGGAACAGATTGCCGAAAAAATGAATCTTTCGGTTGAACGCGTTCGTGAGATAATGCGTGTAGCACAAGAGCCTGTATCTATGGAAACGCCCATAGGTCCCGAAGAAGATTCAAGACTTATGGACTTTATACGCGACGAGGACGCCTTAGCGCCCGATGCGGCGGCGCTTAAATCTATAACCAACGAGGATATTGACAGCGTTTTAAAAACACTTAATCCGCGTGAAGAAGCGGTTATAAGGCTGCGTTTCGGTCTGCTTGACGGTAGGTGCCACACACTTGAAGAAGTGGGCAACCATTTTGATGTTACGCGTGAAAGAATAAGACAAATTGAGGCAAAGGCACTTAGAAAACTGCGCCACCCGATAAGAAGTAATAAATTTAAGGAAAGATAATAATGCTGTTTAATCAAGAAACCGATTATGCAATAAGGATAGTTGCTTTCCTTGCCGAACAGGAATGTAAATGCGACGCAAAAACAATTGCGCTTAAAACCGGCGTTACCGAGAGGTTTACTCTTAAAATACTTCACCGGCTTGTTAAAAGCGGAATAGCAAAATCATATAAAGGTTCAAAAGGTGGGTACACCCTGGCAAAGTCGCCGGAGAGCATCACGCTTTTGGAGGTTATAGAAGATATTTGCGGCGAACTGGAGTTCAGCCGCTGTCAGGGCGACGGTAACTGCTGCACCCATCCGCAGGGTATGTGCAGGTTTTATTCGGTGTTTGACGGAGCAAGCCGCAATATGAGGGAACAGTTCGCCTCTGTGAACTTTGCCCGTAAGCAGAATTAGATTTTACAGCGTGAAAGCAGGTGTATAATATGATAACAAAATACAAAACGCACGGAACCTGTGCAAGAAGTATTACAATCGAGGTTGATGATGACGGCCGCCTTGTAAACGCCGAGTTTGAGGGCGGGTGCAACGGCAACCTTAAAGGAATTACCGCTTTGTGCAAAGGTATGAAGACAGACGATATTATAGATAAACTGTCGGGACTTAAATGCGGTTATAAGAATACATCCTGCCCCGACCAGTTGGCAGCCGCTTTGAAAGAATACAAGGCTTCAAAATAAGGAGCAGTTACTATGCCGGACGAATATATAAAGATCGCGGGAGATCACCCGTCTAAAGAAATTGAATTTGACAGAAGCGGCGGCAGTCCCAAATTTGCGGACGCCGACACTGCTGCAAAGAGCCGCGAACTCGGCGTAAGCGTAGCGGATAAACTTTTAGTGTCATCGGATAAATTTGCGCCTGCCGAGGAAGGGCAGAGTGCGGAAATGGCTTTGCAGAAGGAACTTTTGCTGAGCTTTACTGCGCTCGGCGCTTTTGAGAATGAAATATCATCATCGGACGCCTCGGATATAGCGCACAACGCGTTTTTAAAGGAGATAAACGATAAGCGCCCCGACCTTTATGAAACACTTAAATCTTCCGGTGCTCTGTCGTTTTACTATTTGGCATTCCGCCGCGGCATTGAGGTTGACAGAAGAATGGGTCAGACCTTTGCAATGCTTTGCGGACACGACGGCGACCCTGTGTACCAGGAACTCGGCGAAGCACTGTATTGCTGGTTTTATTCAAAAATTTCAGAGAAAATAGCGGCGTGCGGATTGTCGTAACCAAGCGCAGGCGCAAGCATAAATATTACATAAAATTTATGCCGCAAACCGATTTAAAAGGTTGACTATTTGCGCCGAAAAGTGTATCATATTATAGGTGTTTTACACCGTGAATTTTAGAAAAGGAAGTGAGTTGTGTTGGATAGCGGCGATAATTTATGCCCCAATCCCAAACGAATAACCGCCGTTTGCGGCACTGATATAATAACAGGCACAACTTGCAGCCTTCACAGCCGAAAATAACCGTCGGCTTGTGTTCCTGTGCTGATTTTGCGTCTTTCATTATATTTCTGCTCTTTTTGCGAACGGCGATAAGGAGGAAATGTAATGGAAGACTTTATTTTTACTAATCTTCGTGAACTACTGGATCAAAATCGCCTGCGCGATTTACGCGAGCGTCTTTCGGAAATGAATGTTGTTGATATTGCAGAATTCATTGAAGAACTGCCTGAGGAAAAACTTATACTTACATTCCGTATATTGCCCAAAGACATTGCAAGCGATGTTTTTGCTTATTTGGGTGCGGATAATCAGGCAAAAATTGTTGAAGGTATGAACGATAAGGAACTGGGCGCGTTGGTTGATGAGCTGTATGTTGATGACGCGGTTGACTTTATTGAGGAAGTTCCTGCCAATGTTGTGCGGCGTGTGCTTGCCAACGCAAGTAAGGAAATGCGCGATACCATAAACCGTTTTTTGAAATACCCCGAAAATTCCGCCGGCAGTCTTATGACGATTGAAATGGTGGAACTGCATGACCGCCTTACTGTAGGCGAAGCGATAAAATCCATTCGCTCTACGGGTATTGACAAAGAAACGATTTATACATGTTATGTTATTGACGATAAACGCCATCTGATAGGTGTTTTGCCGCTGCGGCGGCTGTTGCTGGCAGATGAAACCACCGCAATAAGCGATATAATGAGTGACGATGAACAGATTGTAAGTGTTCATACGCTTGAAGACCAGGAAGTTGTTGCCGAACTTGTGCGTAAGTATGACCTTTTGAGCATACCGGTTGTTGACGGGGAAGGCAGACTTGTCGGCATTATCACGATTGACGATATCGTTGATATAATCGAAGAAGAAGCAACCGAAGACTTTCAGAAGATGGCTCTTATGGCACCGACGGATGACGAGTATCTTAAAACGGGCGTTTTCCGACAGACACGCAGCCGCATAGTTTGGCTGCTGGTGCTTATGGTATCGGCTACTTTTACAGGTAAAATTATTACTAATTTTGAGGATATTTTGGGGCAGATAGCAGGACTTACCGCCTGTATACCTATGCTTATGGACACGGGTGGAAATGCAGGCAACCAGACTTCTACCCTTATAATCCGCGGTTTGGCGCTTGGTGAAATAAAGGTTAAGGATTTCTTTAAAGTGCTGTTTAAGGAACTGCGAGTTTCTCTGCTTTGCGGCGCAATACTTGCGGTTGCTAACTTTGTCCGTATGTATTTATTGGCAGATTTTATCGGTGTTTCGCATGACCTTACAGTATTCTTTGTGGTATGCGCGTCGATGCTGCTTGCCGTTGTGGTTGCAAAGTGCATAGGCTGCGTATTGCCTATTGCGGCTAAACTTGTAAAACTCGATCCGGCGCTTATGGCAGGGCCGATGATTACAACAATTGTTGACGCGGTAACACTGCTTATATATCTTTCGCTTGCAAAACTTATGCTCGGACTGTAAAAATTATTTTTAAAAATGAGGTGGCTTTATGAGTGTTGTTGAACGCTTTTTAAAGTATGTTACATTTGAAACAACTTCGGACGAAAATTCCGAGAGTTGCCCGTCAACCGCTGTACAAACGGTGTTTGCGGAATATTTGGTTAAAGAACTTAAAGATATCGGGCTTAATGATGCACAGTGCGATGCTAACGGTTATGTTTACGCGCATATACCTGCGTCGGCAGGGTGTGAAAATGTGCCGCCTATAGGGCTTATAGCGCATATGGATACTTCGCCTGCCGTAAGCGGCTTGGGCGTTAATCCGCAAATTATAAAGTTTGACGGAGAAAACGCGCCGCTTGTTGACAGCAAGTATATAGGCCGCGATTTAATTGTGACCGACCATAAGACACTTTTGGGGGCTGACGATAAGGCAGGCGTTGCGGAAATTGTTGCCGCCTGTGAAAAAATCGCAAACGGCGAAAGCGCGCCGCACGGCAAAATCTGCATATGCTTTACCCCCGATGAAGAAATCGGCAGGGGCGCAGATAAACTTGACCTTAAACTTTTGGGTGCCGAATTTGCTTATACGGTAGACGGCGGCGAACTTGGCGGGATTGAATGTGAAAACTTTAATGCAGCCGCGCTTAATTTGGTTGTAAACGGCGTGAACTCGCACCCCGGTGACGCTAAGGGCAAAATGCGCAATGCTTTGCTTTATCTAAACGAATTTATATCAATGCTGCCGCCCGAACAGACCCCTGCAAATACTGAGGGCAGGGAAGGCTTTTACCACATAACCGACCTTTGCGGAAACGAGAGCCGTGCGGAACTGAACTTGATAATAAGGGATTTTGACGCCGATGTCTTCAAAAGCCGTAAGAAATTCATTGCCGATGTTGTTGATTTTTTGAATAAAAAATACGGCGACGGTACATTTGTTGCCGACATCAGCGACAGTTATTTTAATATGTACGAGGTTATAAGCCATCATCCCGAAATTACCGAGCGTGCAAAGCAGGCGATGCTTGCCGCAGGGGTAGAGCCGAACCTTGATATTATACGCGGCGGAACAGACGGCGCGCGCCTTTCGTTTATGGGTCTGCCTTGCCCCAATCTCTCAACTGGCGGACTGAATTTCCACAGTATATATGAAGCCATACCGGTAGATGCGCTGCACAAAATGGTTGATGTGCTTGTTAATATCGTAAAGGCTTAAGGCTCAGCGTATACGCGTGAAAACGCCTTTGCCGCGGAAGTTATATTTTTTTACATTTTATACTTGTAAATTCGCAACTTATGTATTATAATACTTATGTGATGCGCTTATGGGCGTGCGAACGATCGGGCCTGTGCGACAGTGCGCTGTGAACCATGTCAGGCGGGGAACCGAGCAGCATTAAGCGGAATGCGCTGTGCGCCGCAGTAATCCGATCGTTCGTACTTCCATAGGCGCATCTTTATGATATATTAAAACCGAACAGGAGGCGGCAGCGTGTGGCTTACACGGCTCTTTACAGAAAATACAGACCCGATAGATTTGCTGATGTTGTAGGTCAATCGCATATAACGGATATTTTAACCGGGGAACTAAAAAAAGGTAAAATATTTCACGCCTATTTGTTCACCGGTCCGCGCGGAACAGGTAAAACAAGTTGCGCTAAAATACTTGCAAAAGCGATAAACTGTGAAAATCCGCAATCGGGTGACGCTTGCTGTGAATGTGAGTCCTGCCGCAGAATAGCCGCAGGCGAAAATCTTGATATAACCGAAATGGATGCGGCTTCAAACAGGGGCATTGCAGATATAAACAATATACGCGACCAGGTTAATTACACCCCTGCAATGTCAAAATACCGCGTGTATATTGTTGATGAGGTTCATATGCTTACTACTGAAGCGTTTAATGCGCTTTTGAAAACGCTTGAAGAACCGCCGCAGCATATTGTTTTTATACTTGCAACCACAGAGGTGCACAAATTGCCGGCAACCATACTTTCACGCTGCCAGAGGTTTGATTTTCGCCGAATAGAATCGGGCGTTATTAAAGACAGAATTTTAAATATAGCCGAAAAAGAGAATATAGAAATCGAAGAAACGGCTGCGGAACTTATTGCCTCTATATCAGACGGGGGAATGCGTGACGCACTTTCGACCCTTGACCTTTGTTCTGCGGGCGGCGAAAAAATAACCGTAGAAACGGTACGGAGTGCCTGTGCCCTTGCAGGCAACGGATATTTAACCGACCTTGCCGACAGTATTAAAAACGGTGATGTGGGCGGAGCTTTACAAAAGATTGATGAACTTTATAAAAACTCGGTAGATATGCAGCATTTGTGTGAGGAATTGTGTTCCCATTACCGTAATCTTATGATAGCAAAAACTGTGGAACATCCCGAAAAAATAATACTTTGCCCACCCGATGACCTTGCCGCAGTTGTTAAGCAGGCAGCTGAGTACCGCCTTACAAATATACTTCTTGCAATAAGGGTATTGGGGGACGCACGGGCAAGAATGAGCAACCAAAACCGCCGAGGCGAACTTGAAATGGCGGTTGTTAAGTTGTGCCACCCCGAAATAAATGCAGAGTCGGACGCACTTAACGAAAGACTTTCAAAACTTGAAGAACGCATAAAAAATTTTTCCTTTTCCGCGCAGCCATCGGTAAGTGTTACGGCAGAGTACAGGTCGGCGGAACAGTCGGAAGCACCTGAAAATACAGCTGCTCAGAAAAGCGAAACAGTAAACGAAAAGCACGAAAATCGTGGGCAGAACGGTGCCGAAAACAAAAAAACCGTAAGCGCTGAAACCTCGCCTGCGCGTGAAACCGAAGCCCATATAGTCTATGAGGAGCCTAAACCTGCGGCAGTGCCGCCGGGCGGAATTGTACAGGTTAAGGAGTGGGGGGCAATACTTTCCGAACTGAAAAATATCAGTCCTTTGATGGCAGGCGGACTTTACGGTTCATCGGCATATCTTAAAGGTAATACGATACTTATTGACTGTGAAAACAAAATTTTTATTGATATGATGAGGGAGCAACCGCAATTTCGTGACCAGATAAAGGCTGCCATAAAAAATGTTACTGGACGAACCTACGGAATAGGTCCGTACAATAAGACGACCGCTGCGGTTTCAAATTCGGAAGACCCGCTTGGCAGTATTATAAACAAATTATCGGAACTTGAAGTACCGACAGATTATAATAATTAACGCAAAATATTAAATTTTGAGGAGAGATATTATGAAAGCAAGAATACCCGGAGGAATGGGCGGCGGACAGAACGCAATGCTTA
>CAVALG010000022.1:485-2417 GCA_963589585.1 Roseburia sp. AF12-17LB | reverse complement strand
GTTAAGGGTAACACCTGTCATCACCACTGATAATAACGAAATCTACGGGAGTCAGCATATAGTTGCGGCGAGAAAAACCATCATTGCGAAAACGCCGAGTATCACGCTTATATTAAAAACCTTGAGCTTGACGGCTGCCCCTATTGCGGTTCGCATAACTGTGCAAGCTTTTATGTAACAAACGAATGGGGCTATACCGAGTACACGCCCACCAAGTGTCCCGATTACAGCAAGCAAAAGGATAACACCGAGGTTTGTCCGCGCTGCGGCAGAGCCTATTGGTCGCAAAGCAATCCCACAGGGTGCTTTTCATTCTTGCAGGATACGGTATGCGAGTGCGGCGAAACGGTTAAGGGTAACACCTGTCATCACCACTGATAATAACGAAATCTACGGGAGTCAGACTTCAAAAGTCCGGCTCCCTGTTTTTATGTAAAGGAGGACTTCGATGAAGAAGAAAACTATTCGGATTCTGTCAATCTTTCTTGCGGTGCTGACCGCCGTTTCTTCTCTTGCCGTTACTGCCTATGCACTTAATTGGGACGGCTCATCGGCAGGCGGCGGAGGTGCAGGAACTTCGGCAGGACCGAACGGCTACGCAATTATGACTACCGATGATAACTGTATGATCGGCTACCGTTTCAGCGTAGTGGATAAGAACGGTGGCACAAAGAACGGCAAGGTCATAGATGTGTATCGCAACACAAGGTACGCAAATCAGGCATTTAATTGGTATAAGTTTACGACCAAGTGGAACAAAAAGCAGTTAAAAGATAATCAAAACAGCGGCTTTTCCACAAGCAAAACAACCGCGAACTGTTATAAGGAAGCGGATATGGGATTTGCTCAGAGCCTTCCGGTCACAAGCGGAATGAGTGCTTGGCAGAATGACACGCGAAATCTTAATCCCGTGCTTTCAAAGCTCGGTATCGGCGGTATTTCAAGCCTTAAAAACGGCGATAAGGTTCTCGTTGAGCCAATCTATGATGTTCGCCTTGAAAGTGTGTGGCATTCTCTGACCGTTACCGAGATCGCCTTGTACGGCAAGCATATCCTGGGCGCGAACAGTAACGGCGGTGCGAGCAAAACTTCGGCAAGCTGGGGCTTTATTTCCGAGTATACCAACCGCCATTTCCCGAACGCCCTTTACACACCGGACGGTCAGGGATTATGGTCAGGTGTCGGAAAGCTGTCAAAGCGCGCGTCCTTTTATACCATTATCAATGACGGCTACGGCGTAGGTATTGCCTATACCGAAACCAAGCCGGACTTCACACCGACGCTTTCCGTTCGCTGCTGTGAAGCGTGGCCCGGGAATATAAGCGTCCGTAACAACAACCATTACGGTATAAGCTACGGAAGCAGCTTCTCTAATTGGACTTACGGACACGGTTATCCGCAAACCGACAGCTCGGTTTGGTATGCGCTCAATTTCCCGGCTGAAAGTCAGAATTGCTATGTGAAGCAGTCTGTTTGGGTAGTCGGCGGTGGTTCAACCTCCCGTAATGTATGGTCGAACAGTAATACTTGGTATGATGTCAAGCTGAATCCGACAACTATCGGGAACGGTACGGATCATATTACGGTAAAAGCCCGTGCCGATTGGATTGATGGAAACGGTAATGTTCTGAAATACGGTCCCGAAAAGACTTTCTATATTCCCATAAGACCGATTGTAACAAGGGACAGCATTACCGCCTACGGAATTGACGGTGCAGTTCAGGCAACGGCTAATGCTTCGGGAACAAGCGGCGCTATGTATTTCGGGCAAAAGGTGCATTTCACCTATAACTTCGGCGGTAAAAATGAATGGACATCGGCAAACAATTTGCGCGGACAGAGCTACCGTTGGAATGGCAGCGCTTGGGACTTGATCTATAAGTCCGGTAACGGCGAAGATGTTTATGTCGATAACGCTAATTTGAGCAAATA
>CAVALG010000022.1:0-475 GCA_963589585.1 Roseburia sp. AF12-17LB | reverse complement strand
CCGCAAAGAGTGCGGTAAGGCATTATCTGATTCCGCTGAATGATAACGAGGACGCAAATTCATATAAGATGAAATTCAATTTCAGAACCTATTGGGCAAGCGATACCGCCCATACGGGAGAATCGACCGATTATTACCTGAATATCGTAAAGCCCGATGTTGCGCTTGAGGATATTCGACTTGTAAACGAGGACGGCGAATATGTCGATCCGCAAAAGCTGGAGGTTGCCGATGAAATCACCGTTCGGTATGTATATAAGAACAATACCGATTGCACGGTGTATGTCAAGGGATATATGGACGGCGGCTCTCAGATCCCCGGCACATACGCAATCCCGGCTAACGGCACGATTGAAATTACGGGATATACCTTTACCGTGCCGAATAAACGAACCTTTACGATTTGGGGCGGCGTATATCTGGACACCGTGGAACGCGGAAATACAGACTATGAAACCGACCGCTACAACAACGC
>CAVALG010000021.1:0-10084 GCA_963589585.1 Roseburia sp. AF12-17LB | reverse complement strand
AGCAGCGGTCTCCAAAACCGCGTGCCGAGAGTTCGATCCTTTCTGCCCCCGCCAAAGTCCCAAAGGCGTAAGCCTTTGGGACTTTAACTTTTACCTGTTCACTCCCTACTGAACGCCTTTGGGCTTTTGGAAGTAATAAGGTAATAGTGAAAAAGTATTCTGCAAGGATTTGTCTACAGTCTGAAGCCGCTTCGTAAGAAGCGGCTTTTTTGCTAAATTTATTCCTGCGGAACAGGTGTAATATCTTAATACTGAAATATATCGGAACAAAAAACGCAGACGGAATTACGGTTTTCTACACTACCTAATATTGTGAGCGAGGGCAACAAAGCCGCTTGGTACGCCGATCAGCCGAAAAAGCCGTTGTACCCTAATTGCTTTGTCTAATCATTCTTTCCAACTCTTTGGCAGCCACGCTGAGCGGCTGCTCTTTTCTTTTTATAATAACAATATTCCGTTTCGGAATTTGCTCTTTAAGGTTAATTCTGCAAATTCCGTCGCCGTCTTTTAAAAACTCATCCGGAACAAAGCCTATGCCCAAATCCGCTTCAACCATCGGGAGAATTTGGTCTGCCGTAAATGCTTCAATATACGGGTTGTAGGGCAATCCGTGCGCGGTGAAAAATGCCGAATAAAATTCAAACGATTTTGTGTCTTTACCGAGCGAGATAAGCGGAAAATTTATAAGCTCCGAAAGTGATACCCGTTTGTCTGTAAGTTCTTTAAAATACGGCGAGCAGACGGCAATCTCGTTTACGGGTTTAACAGCCGTTTCTGTAAGTGACGCGGTGTGTACGGTCGGCGTGGTGACAACCGCAATATCCGCCGAGCCGTCTTTAAGTGCGTCTATAGCCTGCGGCGTGGAGTGGTTACTGATTCTGATATGAATACCCGGATACAAAATTCTGTACTTTTTAAGAACGGGCAAAAGCAGACAGCGCAGCGCCACTTCGCTGGCGGCAATATACACAGTGCCGTTTTGCAGATTTCGGCTTTCGGTCAGTTCCGATTCGCCTGCGTCAATGTGTTCGGCGGCAATACGGATATGCTCATACAGCCGCTCCCCCTCGGGCGTCAGTTTCATTCCCTTTTTAGAGCGCAAAAACAGTGGGCAGCCGAGTTCGGACTCTAACTTTTTAATGGTGCGCGTCATGTTCGGCTGATTGTTAAGCAGCAGTTTTGCCGCCTGCGATAAATTCCCGTATTTTGCTACATAGTAAAATATGCGGTAATAATCGTAACTTATATACATTTCGATTTCCTTTCTTATATATCACAAAGATATCATAAATATATCAAACATATATTTTACATATATATCAGTTTGCATTATAATATATCCGTCATCGAAAGTCAAGGAGTGATACGATGAATTTTTGTAATGCCGATATGTACACATTGGTATCTGAAAAAGCAAAGTGCGAAAAGGAACTTGAAGAAATTGCAGGTAAAGGACTGTCGCTTGACCTTTCGCGCGGTAAGCCGTCTGCCGAGCAGCTTGCGCTTTCTTTACCTATGTTGGATACACTGGATCATCGCAGCATTTTGGACAGTGAAAACGGAACGGACTGCCGAAATTACGGCTGCCCCGACGGAATTTCCGAAGCGCGGCGACTGCTTGCGCATATGATGGGAACGCATGTAGTTCATACTCTTGTGGGCGGAAACAGCAGTTTAACGCTGATGTATCAGCTTGTAAGTCACGGTATGACCGACGGTATCTGCGGCGGAACGCCGTGGCAGGAAGTGAAAGACCGTAAGTTTTTATGCCCCGTTCCGGGGTATGATCGCCACTTTGCCATTACCGAGCATTTCGGTTTTGAACTTATCCCCGTCCCGTTGAATGACGACGGACCCGATATGGATATGGTAGAGGAGCTGATAAAAGATCCGAGCGTTAAGGGAATTTGGTGTGTGCCTAAATACCAAAACCCTACGGGTATTGTTTTCAGCGGCAGGGTGGTTCGCCGTTTTGCAGGGCTTAGACCTGCCGCGGAAGATTTCCGCATCTTTTGGGATAATGCTTATTGTGTTCACTGCTTTGACGGCGAGTGTGCCGAAATTCCCGATATAATCGAGGAGTGTGAAAGAGCAGGCAATGCGGATATTGTATATGAATTTTGCTCTACAAGCAAGGTTACATTCCCCGGTTCGGGAATTTCAGCCGTGGCGGCAAGTCCTGCCAATCTTATTGATATTCGCTCCTTTATGAATTTTGTCACCATAGGTCCGGATAAATTGAATCAGCTGCGGCACGCGCGGTTTTTCAAGGGCAGTGCAGGACTTAAAGCGCATATGAAAAAACACGCTAAGGCTTTAAAACCGAAATTTGACGCCGTATATAAAACGCTTGAAAAGGAACTGGGAGATACGGGCCTTGCCGATTGGACGACCCCTAAAGGCGGTTACTTTATTTCCTTTAACACAATGAGCGGATGCGCTAAGTCGGTTGTGCAGATGTGTGCCGAATACGGCGTAAAGTTTACCCCTGCAGGCGCTACCTATCCGCACGGATACGACCCCGAAGACCGAAATATACGGTTAGCTCCATCTTTTGCAACTACCCCCGAAATTACCGAGGCTGTAAGGGTTTTGTGCCTTTGCACCAAACTTGTAAGTATAGAAGCAATTATGAAAGTAAGGTCATAAAAATGGAATCGGTATTTGAAATTATTATGGATGTATTGCTTGACGCGGCAACCCTTTTTCTTGTTTTGCATCTTATTAAAACCGCAGATTGCGAAAAGAAAAGTTACCGCCTTGTATCGGGTACATTCGCCGTGGGGTTTGCTTTTGGTGTTGCCGCCGAATGTATAGCAAAGGGCAGCGCCGCCGCTGTGATTTTGTATGCGCTGGGGTTTATGCTTGCCTATACTGCGTTTGTTTTTACATTCCCGGAAAAGAGGAAACATAATGAGAAGCGTTAAACCGTTCCGCGGTCAGATGTCGGACAGTTTCAGGGCGGCGATTTTTATCATTTTGTCCGGCGGTTTTCAGGACGCCTATACATATACCTGCCGCGGTGAAGTGTTCGCCAACGCGCAAACGGGCAATATCGTGCTGTTAAGCACCGCCTTGTTCCAAACCGATTGGCAAACGGTACTTAAATACCTTATTCCCGTTATTTCTTTTCTGGTAGGTACGGCGGTTGCCGAATGTATACATATGCGGCTTAAAAATTACGAGAAAATTCATTGGCGGCAAATCATTCTTATTTGCGAGATAGTTTTGCTTTTTGCCGTAGGTTTTTTACCGCGCGCGGTAGAACCGCTCGCCAACGCTTCTGTATCGTTTGTATGCGCTATGCAGGTGCAAACATTCCATAAAGTCCGCGGTCACGCCTATGCAAGCACAATGTGCATAGGCAACTTAAGGGCAGGGACTGAGGCGCTGTGCGCATATTTCCGTGTGCGTGATAAAGAAATTTTGCGAAAAGCCTTTACCTATTTCGGTGTAATTCTGGTTTTCGGTTTCGGCGCGGGGCTCGGCAGTATTTTAACCCTTGCGTTGGGATATAAAGCAATCTGGCTGTGCTGTATTTTGCTGTCGGTCAGTTTTGTTATGATGTTCGTACCCGAAAAATAAAATCGGGACGAACCAGTTTGCGGTATCGGCAGGTACTCAAAGGGAGGAATGTGCATATGACCAAACGCAAACGCGCAGTATTCATCATTATTTGGACAGCGTTACTGCTGTTCACCCTTATCGCGGCATTTTTAACAGGCGGCGGAGGCGATAAGGAATCCATAAAATCGGTTATGCGCGACGCCGTATTACACGGTGATAATAAAATTGATTTTTTGGGGATTAAAAGCGTAAACCCGGCGTTCATTTCCGCCTTAACGGTTTCGGGTATTCTGTTGCTTTTTGCGGCAATTGTAAGAATATTCGTCATACCGCGTTTTAAAAGGGTTCCGGGCAAATTTCAACTGCTGCTTGAAGAACTTGTGGGATTTTTCGATAACCTTGCAAAAACCAACAGCCCGCGTCGCAACACTTTTTTGGGCGGATATGTATTTGCCGCAGGCGTGTACATATTTATCGGCACTTTGTTTGAACTTTTCGGGCTTCAGGCGGTTACGGTCGGCGGCATATCGGTAACGCTGCCTGTGCCGCTTTCGGATATTAACGCCGCTATTGCGCTCGGCTGCCTTTCTTACCTTGTTATTATGTCGGGCGGCATTGCAGGCAACGGTATAAAAGGAGTAGGGCTTACATTAAAAGATTTTTCTTTGCCTATCTCAATGAGTTTCCGTCTGTTCGGCGCTTTGCTCAGCGGTCTGCTCGTTACCGAACTTGTTTATTATTACATAAATCTCAGTTTTGTTTTGCCTGTTGCCGTGGGCGTGATGTTCACACTGCTGCATGCGCTTATACAAACCTATGTTTTAACAATGCTCACGGCGTTGTTTTACGGCGAAGTTACAGAACCGTCAAAAAAGAAAATTAAGAATAAATAATTTTACGGAGGAATGAATTATGAAAAAGACAACTAAAAAAATCATTGCTATGGGTATTCTTGCCGTGCTTATCTGCACATTTTGCAGTTTTACCGCATTTGCAGCGTCGTCCGATGCGTCGGCTGCCGAACAAACTTCTGCTGAAGCGGTGCAAACGGTTGATAACACTACGGGCAACAAGGCGGTTGCCGCTGCGGTTTGCGTAGGAATTGCCGCCGCTGCCGCCGCAGTAGGTATGGGTATTGCCATTGCAAAATCTTCAGAGGGCATTTCACGCCAGCCCGAAGCCGCAGGCAGCATCCGTACAAGTTTAATGCTCGGACTTGTATTTATCGAAACGGCTATCATTTACGCGCTTATTATCGCTATCTTAATTATCTTTGTCCTGTAAGGGGGGTACAGCAATGGGTGTACCGTTAAATATAGATTGGCAGCAAATACTTCTGCATCTGTTTAATTTTATTATACTTGCAGGCGGCCTTTATTTACTGCTTTACAAACCCGTAAAGACCTTTATGGAAAAACGCAAATCCTATTATGCCGAAGCAGAGGAAAAAGCAAATGCGGACAGGGCGGCTGCCGAAAAGGAAAAGATGCAGTATGCCGAAAATCTGAAAACCGCAGAGGCCGAAATTGCCGAGATGAAAAGAAAGGCAATGGACTCCGCCAAAGAGGCTGCGAACGAATATATAGAGGACGCAAAAGCTCAAAGGCAGCAAATAATTTTAAAAGCGCAAACGGAAGCGCAGACTGAAAAAGAAAAAATCTTTGCAAAAGCAAATTCCGAAATCGGGGCGATGGTTTCTGCCGCAATTGATAAGGCGCTTGTTTCCCAAAACGCCGACCCGTTTGACGATTTTCTTGACAGAGCCGAAAAGGAGGACTGACCTATGACCGACCGCGAAATCAGAAAAATAGAGGTCTGCGCCTACCTTTACAGCGCCAAAGAGCCTACAGCGGAACAAAAGGAAAGGCTTTGCCGTTATCTTGAAAAAAAGTGCGGTAAATCGGTTGAACTTGTATGGAAACGGGACACAGCGGTTAAAGACGGTTTCCGTATAGGACTCGGAACCGCCGTTTACAAATGGAGCTTGGACGAAATATACGATTGGAGTCCCGAAGGTAAGAGCCGCCTGCTTAAAGAAAAAATTACCGAGGCGATACAGGGGCGCAGCGATGTTATGCCGCTTATACGGCAGGCGGTTGAGGATTTTGAACCTGTTCCGCACGCCGATGAAGTCGGTACGGTTTTAACCGTGGGCGACGGTATTGCAACGCTCAGCGGACTCGGTGAAGCGGAATACGGCGAAATCGTGTTGTTTGAATGCGGTATTAAGGGAATGATACTCGATTTGCAGGATACTGAAGTCGGCTGCGTGGTTTTCGGTGATGAAAGCGAAATTGTTGAGGGCAGCACCGTACGCCGCACCAAAAAGACCGCAGGTATACCGGTAGGCAGTGCCTTTTTGGGGCGTGTTGTGGACGCATTGGGCCAGCCTATCGACGATGAGGGCGAAATCGTTGCCGAGGACTATTACCCCATTGAAAAACCTGCCCCCGGCATAATAGAGCGCCAACCCGTAAATAAACCTATGGAAACGGGGCTTCTTGCAATCGATTCTATGTTCCCGATAGGCCGCGGACAGCGTGAACTCATAATCGGCGACCGCCAAACGGGTAAAACCGCCATTGCGCTTGACACTATACTTAACCAAAAAGGCAAAAATACGGTTTGCATTTATGTTGCTATCGGTCAAAAGGCGTCTTCGGTGGCTCAGCTTACCGAAACTCTGCGCCGTCACGGCGCACTTGACTATACTGCGGTTGTAGCCGCCACGGCAAGCGATTCGGCAACGCTGCAATATATTGCTCCGTATGCAGGCTGCGCCATGGGCGAATATTTTATGCACAAGGGCAGGGATGTACTTATTGTGTATGATGACCTTTCAAAACACGCAATCGCTTACCGAACATTGAGCCTGCTTTTGGAGCGTTCACCGGGGCGTGAAGCGTATCCGGGCGATGTGTTCTATCTTCATTCAAGACTTTTGGAGCGCTCGGCCCATTTGTCGGATGACCTCGGCGGCGGAAGTATGACGGCTTTGCCGATTGTTGAAACGCAGGCAGGCGATGTCTCGGCATATATTCCTACTAATATTATTTCCATAACCGACGGGCAGATTTTTTTGGAAAGTGATTTGTTCCACGCAGGTCAGCGGCCTGCCGTTAATGTCGGGCTTTCGGTTTCGCGTGTCGGCGGCGCGGCGCAGACAAAGGCTATGAAAAAAGCAGCAGGCGCTATCCGCCTTGACCTTGCCCAATACCGTGAAATGGAAGTGTTTATGCAGTTTTCAAGCGACCTTGACGAAATGACAAAGCGGCAGCTGCGTTACGGTCAGGGGCTTATGCGGCTGCTGCGCCAGCAGCAGTATCACCCCTACAGTCAGCACGAACAGGTAATTTTGCTTACGGCGGCGCTCGGTCATATCTTTACCGATGTTAAAACAGATGAAATACCGTCTGTCAGCCGTAATATGCTTGACGCGGCGGAAACTCAAATTCCCGATATTTGCGAAAAAATCGACCGCACGGGTCAAACCGATGACAGCGACCGCAAGGCGATACTTGAGTTTGCAAAAAAATTCGTAAGCGAAGCCGAAAGGTAAGGCGTTAGATATGGCAAATACAAAAGAACTTAAAGGCCGCATTAAAAGCGTGCGCGATACGCAGAAAATAACCAACGCTATGTACCTTATCGCGTCAACCAAAATGCGTAAAGCAAAAGCGGAACTTGATAAAACAAGGCCGTATTTTGACGCCATGAAAAGCGAGATAAAGCGTATTTTTCGAACGGTTAAAGATGTAAAAAGCCGCTATTTTTATCCCGATGACGGCGAGCCTGTGCTTAACGGCACTTATGCCTGCCTTGTAATTACGGCGGATAAAGGGCTTGCCGGAATGTATAACCAAAATGTGCTTAAAGAGGCTGAAAAGATAAGGGCCGAGCACCCCGATACAATGTTCTTTGTCGTGGGCGAATACGGCAGGCAGTATTTTATGCGCCGCAAAATAGCAATCGCACGCAGTTTTCTCTACACGGCGCAAAACCCTACAATGCAGCGTGCCCGTGAAATCAGCGAAATCCTGCTTGAACTTTACAATAAAGGCCGCGTGCAAAAAATATTTGTTGTTTATACGGATATGAAAAACGTAATGTCCGAAGAAGCGAAAACCGAGCGGCTTTTGCCGTTTCACAGAAAGGTGTTTGCCTCCAATCAAACCGAAAAGCAGGTTAAAACTCCGTTTGAATTTATGCCGTCGGTAGAAAAAGTGCTTGATAATATTATTCCGAGCTATGTTTCTGGGTATATTTACAGCGCGCTTGTAGACAGCTTTTGCAGTGAGCAAAACGCGCGTATGTCCGCTATGAATTCCGCGGGGCAAAACGCCGACAAGATACTTTCTTCCCTTTCTGTAGAGTATAACAGGCTGCGCCAGGCGGCAATCACCCGAGAGATTACCGAAATATCTTCGGGCGCTAAAGCACAAAAGCGTAAAATCAAAAGAAAACAGCAGGAGGTGTGCGCTCTGTGAGCGAAACATACGGAAAAATAACAGCGGTTTCGGGTCCGGTCATAGACTGTGAGTTCCCGAAGGGCAAACTGCCGAAAATCAAAGAGGCACTGAGCGTTACCGTTAAAGGTGAAAAACGCATTATGGAGGTTGCCGGGCATATCGGGAAAGACAAGGTTCGCTGTATCCTTTTGGGCGCAAGCGAAAATCTGTCGCGCGGTATGACCGTAACGGCAAACGGAAAGAGCATTTCCGTCCCCGTGGGGGAGAGAACGCTCGGAAGAATGTTTAATGTTTTGGGCGAGCCGATAGACGGCGAAACACCCCTGCCGCAGGATACCGAAAAGTGGGAAATTCACCGTAAAGCACCGAGCTTTGCCGAGCAGCGCCCTGCGGCGGAAATACTTGAAACGGGCATAAAGGTCATAGACCTTTTGGAACCCTATCCGAAAGGCGGTAAAATCGGTTTGTTCGGCGGTGCAGGCGTCGGTAAAACCGTGCTGATACAGGAACTTATACATAATGTGGCTATGGAACACGGCGGCTATTCGGTGTTTACGGGCGTCGGCGAGCGCAGCCGTGAGGGCAACGATTTGTGGAACGAGATGCGCGAAAGCGGCGTTTCGGATAAAACCGCGCTTGTGTTCGGGCAAATGAACGAATCACCGGGCGTGCGTATGCGCGTGGCGCTTTCGGGGCTTACTATGGCGGAATATTTCCGAGATGTAGCAGGCAAAGATGTGCTGTTGTTTATTGATAACATTTTCCGTTTTGTCCAGGCAGGCAGCGAGGTTTCAACATTGCTCGGGCGTATGCCGTCCGCCGTCGGCTATCAGCCGACCCTTGCCGAGGAAATGGGCGCTTTGCAAGAGCGCATTACTTCAACCAAAAACGGCTCGGTTACTTCGGTGCAGGCGGTTTATGTCCCTGCCGACGACCTTACCGACCCGGCTCCGGCAACTACATTTACCCACCTTGATGCCACAACGGTTTTAAGCCGCCGAATTGCCGAACAGGGCATTTACCCTGCGGTAGATCCGCTCGCCTCAACTTCAAGAATTTTGGAAGCGGATGTTGTAGGAGAAGAACATTACAGCGTTGCGCGCCGCGTGCAGGAAATTTTGCAAAAATATAACGAATTGCAGGATATTATAGCCATTCTCGGTATGGATGAATTAAGCGAGCAGGACAGGCAGGTCGTTGCGCGCGCAAGAAAAATTCAACGCTTTTTGGCGCAGCCGACCCATGTTGCCGAAAAATTTACGGGCATACCCGGCATTTATGTTCCGCTTTGCGAAACAATTCGCGGATTTAAGATGATTCTTGACGGCGAAACGGACGAATACCCCGAAGCGGCATTTTATAATGTAGGAACTATAGACGATGTAAAACGCCGTGCCGATGAACTGAAGAAAGAGGAAAACTTATGAGCAGTTTCAATGTGCACATTTTGGCGGCATCCCATACTTTTTATGAGGGGCAGTGCGAGTCCCTTGTGGTTCCTACACTGCAAGGTCAGTACGGGATTATGGCAGGTCACTGCAATACCATAAGTGCCGTTGTTCCGGGTAAAATGGAATATCGCGTCCCCGGCGAGGGGAGAAAGATTGCCGCAGTATCGTCGGGACTTGTTAAAATCGAAAATAATGAGGTGCTTGTGCTGGTTGACAGCGCCGAGCGCCCCGAGGATATTGACGCGCTTAAAGCAAAACAGGCGGCAGACGCCGCAAAAGAAGCAATGCTGCAAAAGCAAAGCATACGCGAATATCACACAGCGCAAATGACTTTGGCGCGTGCAATTGCCCGTTTGCGCGTAAAAAACAGCAGCGAACAGTAAAATACACCATACCTCGTATGATTTGCTTGCTCCGCGCAAGTTTTGATTTTGATTTATCCTTAGCAAAACAACATCATCAATAAACTATCAATTTTCAGCTCCTGCTTAAATCAGCAGGAGCTTTATTTGCTTTGTCTGCGGTTTAGAGTAAAATAGTGTGGGTGATGATAAAATGGAAAGCCAAATTTTAAGCGCGGCGGCAATTGCCGCCTTT
>CAVALG010000020.1:0-5088 GCA_963589585.1 Roseburia sp. AF12-17LB | reverse complement strand
ATGTTATAATATAATAAGTGCTTCGTGTAGTGTAAACGCACATCAGTTACATATTGTGCGATTCCGTCACGCAGTCATATGAAAAGGCGACAGTTTTCTTTTGAAGATTGTCGTCTCTTTTTTATTTCTGACAAGTTTTATTTTACTCTTGCGAAAAATTACCTAAGATGCTATAATGAGAGTGCTACACAGATCAATAGACGATTTAAAAGGATTTTACTCTCTTTTTATGGGGGTATGATACCCTTTTGCTTCCATAAGTACAAATATGGCAAAAATGCCGTTCCGCTTATGGAATTTGGAGAGTATCCTTTTTTCGTTAAGATTTGTGTAGCAACAATTGGAACTGTGCATTTTTCGGTGTGTGCAATTCCGATTGTACACACTTTTTTATTTTTGGAGGAATTGGTATGAAAAAGATATTTGCCTTGTTGTTTGCGTTAGTGCTTACCTTTTCATTTGCGTCCTGTGGTGATTTGGGTGATGAATCAAACAATTCTGAATCAGGCAAAAAAGATACTGTTCTTGTGTACGATGCTGAAAATGTAAAAATTTATTACACGGGAATTTCGGCGGACCTTGGCGTTGGTGAAGGACTTGCCTTTTCGGTTGAAAACTCACGCTCTGAAAGCATTATCGTAAATATGTCAGATGCGTCTTATAATGATACTATGTCTGCGGTTATACAGCCCCAAATGCCGCTGAATATTATATCATCAGGCAAAAAATCAACGCAAGCGTTTGTGTTTTCCAATCAAAAATTTAGCGGCGGAAAAGTTCAATTTAAGTTTCGTATTTTAAACGCAGATTATAACGAGTTATTTACTACTGATTTCTTGGAGATAACGCTATAATTATTTTTTGATATTTTGAAAATGCAATGTAAAAATCATTGTTTGATTATGCAATTTTGAAAAATGATTTTCACCGAAATGCGTTGCATTTGTTTTATAACAGATAAAAATATTTTTTTAACACTCTTTTTTCAATGAAATTTGCCTTGCGGCGAATGAAATAGCTTCGATATGAAATACTTGACTTAACTTACGTATTTATGTTATACTGTGACCGAATCGATAAAACGGTGGGAAAATTGTAAAGGTATTGCCTTTTACTACTTTTACTTTTTTGCCAATGGGATTTGAAAATTCAGGGGGTACTTATGAAAAAGTTCAGGACAATCGTATCGCTTATTGCAATGGCACTTGCGGGTGTGGTCGGCTTTTTTATCGGCTCAGCGTTGAAAAATGCTTTCGGCGGTGCAATTCTTTTTTCGCTGATTGCCGGAATTACCTGTGTGGTTTACACGGTGGACAATCGTGACGAGTAGGAGATCTTTGGGGCAATAAGCACGGCGGTATATATCAATATCGCCGTGTTGTTGTATTTGTAGATTTTTTCACGATTCGATGGTAAAACAGTCTGACAAATCGGAATTAATCTGTCTGTGTTCACCGTTCAAAAAGCTGCTTCCCGATGATGTTCAGGCTTTGTCCCACTGCGCGGTAAACCTCCATAGACGATTCGGTTTTGCCGTGCCGGTACCATATATTCATGGCAGCGGGGATGATGTTGGCGAGAAGTGATACCATATAATCCGCCTCACGCTCTGAAAGAGTTGTATTCTTCAAAAAGACCGCCTTCATAAAATTTCTGTTTTTCATGTGTGTGTCATAGAGAATGCCGGTCAGATTGTTTTCCACAAGCGTCTCAATGAGCACTCCCTGTGCCATCCATTTCTCAATCAACAAAAGAAAAAACTCCTGCTTGGTATGAACTGTCTTACTTTTTAGAGCTTCTGCAAGCTGGGTATAAATTTGGTCGCATTCATAAATCAGTACATCCTGCAGGCTGTCAAACAGGCGGTAAAAGGTAGCACGGCTGACATACGACTTCTGATTGATATCGCTGATTCGCAGCTTTTGAAAAGGCTTCTCTTGTAAGCATTGCTCCATACCTTCCCAGATAAGCTCCGCTGATTTTTGCGCCCGTTTGTCGTCCGAAATATGATACATGGTATCCTCCGTTCTGAGTCAATTTCTTAAGTTTTGTACAACAAGTTCTGAGACTATTGTATCACACTTTTTCTTGTGATACAATAGTCTCAGAAACAAATGGAGGTGCTTCTTATGAAAAAATCTCGTTTTAATGACTGGTGCAAAACAGCATGGCTGAAATGCAGCCTGCTGATTTCGGCGTTGATGATCGTCCTGATCCTTGTGAACTGGAATACTTGGTCGACTGCATTGAAATGTGTTGCAGCTATAGCAGCACTGGTACCCATTCACGCAACCGAAGAATGGATATTCCCCGGTGGCTTTGCCTATCAGTACAATCTGTTCTTGAACAAATCCGACCACCCCAATGCATATCCGATGAACCGAGCTTCCGATATGGTCACGGTGCTCGGCACCACAATTATGTATGCACTGCTAGTGCTGTATTTTGCTGTGACCGGAAAAGCTGTTCCCAGCGGCGTTTTGCTCGGAGCGACCGGCTTCAGTGCGCTGGAAGTGTCTGTCCACACCTATTTCGGCATCCGCGCCTACGGACGATTCAAGCGCACGGGAAAGACCACCATTTACGGCACCGGCTCTATGTCCGCCTACGCGGGCTTCCTGCCCCTGGGCTGCATTATGGTTTGGCAGATCGCAGCGCAGGGACTTCGGGCGGCAGACATCGGCTGGTGCGTAGCGGTGCTGGGTATCATCAGCGTTCTGGTGTTTGCGCCGGAAGCCAAGTTCAAGGATAAAAACAGCCCTTATGCTTACCCGAACAGCGGTTACTATGAGAGATTTATGAAGCAATAAAGTAATGAATTTCAAAAGTATAATTGCATAATAATTTCCGGTCTGTCGAATTAAATAACACTACATAGCCGCTTGGTTTTCATTTGAGAATCAAGCGGCTTTCTTATTTCCGGAGGCGATGAAAAACATGATTGTAAAAGTAAAACGAAAAACCGCAGAACGGAACGGTTTATATGAAAACTGCTGTACTGACGGCACAAACTTCTATGGCCTTGACGATTTCACGGAAATCAATATGTGCGGATGTAATTCAGACCGTGATGATTGGCGGCGTGACGGTTTTGATCCCGAACTGATTATGTAAGTTTTAGTGGGCGGTTGATTTTTATAGAAAAACAGGATATAATCAACTTAATAAATCGGAATTTTGCGAGGTAAGGTTATGGCTTGGGATTCAAATTTATACTTAAAATTTGCAAATGAGAGAAAACAACCGTGCATCGACTTGCTATCGCGACTGGATGGAAAATTCAGCAGAATATTGGACTTGGGTTGCGGTCCGGGAAACAGCACTGAAAATCTTTCTGAAAAATACATCGGGTCGGAGATAATCGGTTTTGATTCAGATGATAATATGCTTGAAAAAGCAAGGGAAGATCATCCTGAATTTAGGTTTGTTAAAGGGTATGCGCCTACCGATTTTAAAAAATTGGTCGGAAAGTTTGATTTGGTATTTTCAAATGCCTGCATACATTGGATAGATAATCAGGAAAGGCTGATTGGTGAGGTATATAAAATTTTAAATGATAAAGGCGTATTCGCAGTACAAATTCCGCTTACAGATGAATCGCAGTTTTATAGGATTTTATATAGACTTATTGAACAAAAGTGGACAAATCTTAAAACGGTAAAGAATTTTTATAATATGAATCAGGAGGGTTATTATAATGCTCTTTCCAAAAAATTTGAAAACATAACAATCTGGCAAAGCAATTATTATCATATTGTCAAAAGAAATACGGTTCTTGAATGGTATAAGGGCAGCGGTCTCAGACCGTACCTTGCATTGCTGAACGATAAAGAACAGGAGGAATTTTTGAACGATTTGCAGGATGTAATAAATAAAGAGTATCCTTTATTGGCTGACGGTAATGTGTTCTTAATAATGCCGAGATTATTCTTTATAGCAAAGAAATAGAAACTAATATTGAAGAGCGGCGCTGAAAACGGAGTCGCTTTTTGCTACCTTAAAGGAGCTGAAAATTATGAAAAATACAACCTTTAATATTTCGTTTGATGAGGACAAGGCATCAGCCCTTGTCCTTTATCTTTCACAGAAAGGCACGACAGTGGAAACGGAACTTGAAAAAGCACTTGAAACGCTCTACACAAAAACCGTGCCTGCATACATTCTTCATTCTGCTGCCCCCTTTACCATGTCAATGAAAACTCAACAAGCTCCGGTGTTTCCGGCTTGCCGATGAACGGCTCTTTTTTGTCGAGTGCAGAAAGCCGTGCCATTTCTTCGGCGGTCAGCGTAAAGTTGAACAGGTTGAAATTCTCTTTGATATGCGCAAGTTGTGCGCTTCTCGGAATCACGGCAATGCCTTTCTGCGTCAGAAAGCGGAGCAGTATCTGCGCCGGAGTCTTCCCGCGTTTTTCGGCAAGTGCTATCATGACGGGTTCGGCAAACATTTCACTCCGGTTTCCTTGACCGAGCGGCGCATAAGCCATATGTGCTACTTGCTTTTTGTCCATCCAGCTCCGCTCAACGCTGCGCTGGCAGTAAAGGTTCGTTTCGATCTGATTGACAGCAGGAACAACCTTGTTGTAGGCGATCAGATCAAGCAGCCGATCCGGCTCGAAGTTAGAAACGCCGATGGCGCGGACTTTCCCCTCTGCATACATCTTCTCCAAAACACGCCACGCCGCATAGTAATTTGCGAACGGCCAATGCAGGAGCAGAAGGTCGATATAGTCCGTCTGCAAATTGCTGAGCGACTGCATGACCGTCTGTTCGGCGTTCTCGTAGGATTTGAAATTCACCTTTGTAACGAGAAACAACTCCTTGCGGTCAATACCGCTCTGCTTAATTCCGTCACCTACCGCCTTTTCGTTACCGTAAGCCTCCGCCGTGTCGATCATACGATAGCCGCTTTCGATTGCCGCAGCAACCGCCTCGGTGCAGGTCTCCCCGCCGAGCATAAAAGTACCGAAACCGACAAGCGGCATCCTAATGCCGTTATTCAAAGTTAAAAATTCCATGATTCCGTCCTCCGTTTTCATATTGCACAGACATCTGTTCTATGCTATAATCATTGTAACAAGTTCGAGTAAC
>CAVALG010000019.1:0-6626 GCA_963589585.1 Roseburia sp. AF12-17LB | reverse complement strand
TAAATTGAGATTAGCTTTAGTTTTTTGTACTTACAGTAAGAATTATCTGCCGTCCTTAGGCTGCCGCTACTATCAATCTTCTTGGCTCCCTCTGACGAGGGAGCTGGCAAAACTTCGTTTTGACTGAGGGAGAGAAGAAAGACTAACTGTAAGCAACATTTACTGTCTGTTATCAAAGTACCGTTACAATATTTTAGTTTAACAATAGACGGGAAACAGTTCATACCGCCGGCTTTTTCTCTCCCTCCGTCTTTGCCTACGGCAAAGCCACCTCCCTCATCAGATGGAGGCAAGGGTTCGTGCGCACCGCAGAATTACAAACAGACGGCAAATTTATATTAGCGTTAGTTTTTTGCTTAGACAAAGCAATCGGGGTACAACGGTTCCTAAAACGGAATATTTTCCCGTTTTGTTTGTCTCATCACTTGAAATACGGCAGTATTCCTGCGTTCTTCGGCTTCCAAACCAAAAAATATTCTCGTTTTAGGTCGAAGATTTTCGGCAAGCAGCGTGCTTTAGCGGCGCGGCGCCCCGACCGAGGAATACTGTTGTATTGTGAGCGGAGGGCAACAAAGCCGCTTAGTACGCCGATTAGCCGAAAAAACCATTGTACCCTGATTGTTTTGTCTATAGTAAGCATTATTCGCCGTCACTCACATCTAATGTCTACCATCTAAAATCTAACATCTAATTGACTATCCCACTGAATAATGATATAATGGCAGAGGATATAATAATCAGGTAATCGGCGAATTGTGCCGTTTTAAAAATAACTTTACCTATTAAAAAGGAAATATAATATGAAACATCTGGGTCACGGGTTTGCCGCTTTCCACAACGCGGCAAGCCACAGCGCCGGCAGCGAACGGTCGGCTATTATATGGAATATGATAGGCAGCGGTCTTAACGCTTCTATGACCTTTGTACTCACGCTTTGCATAACCCGTTTTTGCAATGTTGAAATGTGCGGCGTGTTTGCTATAGGCTATGCCATTGCTCAACTTATGTGGACGGTGGGAATGTTTGAAGAAGGAACTTATCAGGTAACCGACGCGTCGGGCAAGCTGACCTTTCCGCAATATACAGGGTTTAAAATAATTTCCTGCGCGCTTATGGCAATTATAAGCCCGCTTTATGTGCTGTATATGCACTTTACAATGTACAAAGCCGGCATAGCCATACTTTTGTGTATGCTTAAAATGACCGACGCCGCCTCAAACCTATATTTCAGCCTGTTCCAACAACACGGGCGGCTGGATATAAGCGGATTTTCAATGGCGGTGCGTGATGTTCTTGCTATGGTGATGATTGCCTTAACGCTGTGGATAACGGGCGGAACCGAAGCAGGGCTTGCGCTTAGCATATTTTTGGCTACCGTGGTTTCGGTTATTTGGATATTGTTTTACGAAGTGCGCGAAGCAAAAGCCTTTGCACCGATACGGCCCGATTTTAATCCGAAGGCAATGCGCCGCCTGTTTTTTCAGTGCCTGCCGCTTTTTGTAAGCACCTTTCTTATAAATTATATATACAATATCCCGAAGTACGGAATTGAGCAGTTTTTTGACGATGTAACGCAGGCGCATTTTAACTATGTCTACTCGGTAGCGTTTATAATGAACCTGTTCAGCCTGTTTGCCCTTAAGCCCCTGCAAACCAAACTTACGGATTTTTGGGCTTCCCAAAATGATAAAAAGTTTAAAAACTCGGTTTTAAGCGTTTGCGGCGTTATGGGCGCTGTGTCGCTCGGGCTTGCGGCGCTTTTCTCGGTGTTCGGTCCTGCGGTACTCGGCTGGGTCTACGGTGTTGACCTTTCGGCGTATAATTTCAGCTTTTTCCTTGTCCTGCTCGGCGGCGGAATAAGCGCGGTAATCAATGTTTTGTACAACGCGGTAACGGTTATGCGCCTGCAAAGATTTTTGCTTATCGGGTACGGCGGCTCGGCGCTGCTTACGCTTGTAATATCGCCTTACCTTATATCGGCTTACGGCGTGCTGGGCGCCTGCTGGTCGTTTATAGCGTCAATGCTTATAATACTTGTGCTGTTTGTGGGCATATTTTTCCTCGGCCTGCGGCGCAGGGAATTCAGTATAGTAAAATTCTTTAACTTTATGAAAGAGGGGATTTCGGGTTATGAAAAGAAATGACTATCTGCAATGGGACGAATATTTTATGGGAATAGCCCTGCTTTCCGCAATGCGAAGCAAGGACCCAAGCACACAGGTGGGCTCCTGCATAGTTAATGACGAAAACCGCATACTCTCTGTAGGGTATAACGGTATGCCTACCGGCTGTTCTGACGATAATTTCCCCTGGGACCGTGACGGCGGCGACGCGCTTGGCACAAAGTATGTGTTTGTTTGCCACGCGGAACTTAACGCCATACTTAACTACGGCGGCGGAAAACTGCGCGGCAGCCGTATATACACAACCCTTTTCCCCTGTAATGAATGTACCAAAGCAATTATCCAAACCGGGATAAAAGAGGTAATTTACTACGCCGACAAATACCCCGACAGCGACAGTGTTAAGGCTGCCAAAAAAATGCTGGATACAGTCGGTGTTAAGTACCGTAAGTACGATTTTTCGGGCAGGGAGGTAGAACTGGAACTGTGAAAAAGAAGATTTTAAGCGTTACGCTGTTTATTTTGGTTGTTTTACAGGCGGCGCTTTTCTCTGCCTGCCGTAAGGACGCCGAAAAGTTTGAGTCGGTAAGCGGCGTTTGGGCTATACACACCTACGCCGAGGACGGTGTTGAAACGGCAGCCGAAAATGCCGAGTACAATATGCTTACCACATCTGTTGACGGCAGCTGCGTTCTTTGGGATTCGGAAAATTCCGACAGAACCCGGCACGGAACCTATAAACCGGACGGCGACAAGGCAGAGGCAACATTCGGCAAAACAAAGGCGACCCTCACCTTTTCGGCGGACCGCAGAATGGTCACGGCGGAGTACAGAAGCAAGGGCAAGGAAATTATCGCGGTATATACAATAGAATACCGAAAATAAAAAGCCGAAAGGATACATAAAATGGATAGCAGAGATAAATACATTTCCCCACTTTCAACACGGTATGCAAGCGATGAAATGCAGTTCGTTTTTTCGCAGAATTTTAAATTCCGCACCTGGCGCAGGCTTTGGATTGCGCTTGCAAGCGCCGAAAAACAACTCGGCTTGCCGATAACCGACGAGCAGATTGCCGAACTTAAAGCCCACTGCGACGATATAAATTATGATGTTGCCGAACAGCGCGAAAAAGAGGTTCGCCACGATGTTATGAGCCATGTTTACGCCTACGGCGTGCAATGCCCGAAGGCCGAGCCGATTATCCACTTGGGCGCTACAAGCTGCTATGTGGGCGATAATACCGATATTATAATTTTAAAAAAGGCGTCGGAAATCATACTTAAAAAGGCGGCGCAGGTAATAAAAAATCTTGCCGCCTTTGCCGAAAAATATAAGGATATGCCCTGCCTTGCCTACACACATTTGCAGCCGGCGCAGCTTACCACCGTGGGCAAGCGCGCAACCCTTTGGATGTATGACCTTATAAACGATATAGAAAATCTGGAATTCCAACTTTCACGCTTAAAACTGTTAGGCTCAAAAGGGACAACAGGCACGCAGGCAAGTTTTATGGAACTGTTTGACGGGGACGAAGCGAAAGTAACCGAACTTGAACGCCTTATAGCGGCGGATATGGGGTTTGACGGCACGGTAGCCGTATCGGGTCAGACCTATTCAAGAAAAATCGACGCTTACTTTTTATCGGTTCTGTCGGGATTTGCCCAAAGCGCATACAAGTTTTCAAACGACCTTAGGATATTGCAGTCGTTTGAAGAAATAGAAGAGCCGTTCGGCAAAAATCAGATAGGCTCGTCGGCAATGCCGTACAAACGCAACCCGATGCGCAGCGAGCGTATATCGGCGCTTGCAAGATACATCATAACCGATTCGCTTAATCCTGCCTTTACTTCGTCCACACAATGGTTTGAACGCACGCTTGACGACAGCGCAAACAAGCGCATTTCGGTAGCCGAGGCGTTTCTGGCAACCGACGCGGTGCTGAATGTTTACATCAACATAACAAGCGGAATGGTGGTTTACGACCGTGTGATACATCGCCGCGTTATGGAAAAACTGCCGTTTATGGCAACCGAAAATATTATGATGGAATGTGTAAAACGGGGCGGCGACAGGCAGCAGCTGCACGAAAAACTGCGCCGCCACTCTCACGCTGCGGCAGCCGCCGTTAAGCTTGAGGGCAAACCCAACGACCTTATTGACCGCATAGCCGCTGACCCCGATTTCCCCATCACGCGCGGGGAAATAGAGGCGCAGCTGGACCCCGTAAAATATGTAGGCCGCGCGCCGCAGCAGGTTACCGAATTTTTGCGCGACATTGCCGCCCCCGTAACCGAAAGGTACAAGGGCGAAATACAATCGGAACTCAGCGTATAAATACATATTAAAAGGAGTTTCAGTAATATGAAAACCGATATTGAAATAGCGCAATCCTGTAAAATGAAACCGATTTCCGAAATAGCCGCCGTTTGCGGAATTGACGAAAAATATCTTGAATATTACGGCAGATATAAAGCAAAAATCAACCTTTCGCTTATGCGTGAATGTGAAAAAACCGATGGGAAACTGATACTTGTTACCGCAATGACCCCCACTCCTGCAGGCGAGGGGAAGACCACAACAACCATAGGCTTGGCGGACGGGCTTCGTAAAATCGGCAAAAACGCCGTAGCGGCTCTGCGCGAGCCGTCGCTCGGCCCCGTTTTCGGCATAAAGGGCGGCGCTGCAGGCGGCGGATATGCCCAGGTTGTGCCTATGGAGGATATAAATCTGCATTTCACAGGCGATTTTCACGCAATCGGCGCGGCTAACAACCTGCTTGCCGCTATGCTTGATAACCATATTCAGCAAGGCAACGCGCTAGATATAGATGTGCGCCGCATAAGCTGGAAACGGTGCGTTGATATGAACGACCGTCAGTTAAGATTTATTGTTGACGGGCTGGGCGGCAAGGCTAACGGCGTGCCGCGTGAGGACGGATTTGACATAACCGTTGCAAGTGAAATAATGGCGGTGCTCTGCCTTTCTTCTTCAATTTCAGATTTAAAGGAACGCCTTTCAAGAATGGTTGTAGGATATTCGCGCAGCGGCGAACCCGTAACCTGCGGTCAGCTTAAAGCCGCAGGCGCAATGGCGGCGCTGCTTAAAGACGCTGTAAAGCCCAACCTTGTGCAAACGCTTGAGGGAACGCCTGCCTTTGTCCACGGCGGACCTTTTGCCAACATAGCGCACGGCTGCAACTCGGTTCTTGCTACACGGCTTGCTTTAAAAATGGGCGATTATGCCGTAACCGAAGCAGGCTTCGGTGCAGATTTGGGCGCCGAAAAATTTCTTGATATAAAATGCCGCGCGGCAGGACTCACGCCCGACGCGGTTGTGGTGGTTGCAACGGTACGCGCCCTTAAAATGCACGGCGGACTTGCCAAAAACGAACTTGACGAAGAAAACCTTGCGGCGCTGCAAATGGGGTTGCCCAACCTTATGCGGCATATCCGCAACATAACCGAGGTTTACGGGCTGCCCTGCGTTGCCGCAATAAACCGTTTCCCCGCCGATACCGACGCGGAAATTGCCCTTATAACCGAAAAATGCCGCGCCGCAGGCGTGAACACCGTGCTTTCCACCGTTTGGGCGGACGGCGGCAGCGGCGGCGAAGAACTTGCGCGCGAGGTAGTGCGCATTTGCGGCGGTAAAAAACCCAAAATGCACTTTGCCTACAGCCTTAACGAGTCCATTGAAGATAAAATCAAAGCCGTAGTGCAAAAGGTCTACGGCGGCGACGGTATAATTATCGAATCGGCGGCGCAAAAACAGATAAAAGAACTTACCGAACTCGGCTTCGGCAAACTGCCCGTATGCATTGCCAAAACGCAGTACAGTTTTTCGGACGACCCGACCCGGCTCGGCGCGCCCGACGGCTTTAAAGTCACGGTTAAAAATGTAAAAGTTTCGGCAGGCGCGGGATTTTTGGTTGTGCTCACGGGTAACATTCTTACTATGCCCGGTTTGCCCAAATCCCCTGCGGCAGAGCGCATAGATATTGACGAAAACGGCAAAATTACAGGGCTGTTCTGATTTAGATGTTAGATATTAGATGTGATTAAAGTAATATAAAAGATAGACGGTAAATACAGATTATCATCTGTTTGCAATTTGACGGCATATATAAACCCCTTGCCTCCCTCTGACGAGGGAGGTGGCTTTGCCGTAGGCAAAGACGGAGGGAGAGAAAAACCGACGGTGAGAACTATTTACCGTATGTTATCAATCTTACCCGTTCTAGACATTAGATTTTGACACTAGACATTAGATGTGGGTAACGGTAGTTTTGATAACGGACAATAATTGTTGCTTACAGTTAGACTTTCTTCTCTCCCTCAGTCAAAAATCAAAGATTTTTGACAGCTCCCTCGTCAGAGGGAGCCGAGGAATTTGCAGGTGACGGCAGCCTAAGGACGGACGTCAGATAATTCTTACTGTAAGTACAAAAAACTAAAGCTAATCTCAATTTACCGTCTATCCGCAATTCTATGGTATGCACAA
>CAVALG010000018.1:0-14385 GCA_963589585.1 Roseburia sp. AF12-17LB | reverse complement strand
AAAAAGGTAGATACATAGTGGTTTTCTATGTGTCTACCTTTATTTTACTATTGCAACCCTATCGGGCGGTTTTGGTAATAACCCAAAAAAATGCAGCCGCGTTCAACCGCTTTTTCGAGTTCTTCGGGGCTTATCAGGTGGTAATTAGCCTTAAGAATATCCAAATTGCTTTTTTCTGCGGCTTTGATATTCAATTCCGTGTTGAGCGCAGGCTTTTTACCGTAATATGCAACCTGATAGCACTCCATTTTTTCCGAAAAGCCGTATCTTTTAAATGCCGCTTGACCGAGTTCGTAATTTACGGTCATAAGCAGATTGCAATTTTCAGTAATATAGCGGTCAAGCAGCGAAAGACCGGTTTTGGTATCATCACACGCCGCAAAATATGCACCGCTGATGCTGTCGCGTACCAAAAGTGCACTGTCACACTCTGCAATAATCTCTCCGCTTCCCCTTTTAAGCACACGGTCAATCCCCAAATAATCAATTCCGCCTATATTCATTATTACACCTGCAATTTTGTTTTTTCAAACCGATTATAGCATAATTTTATTCCCCGTTCAAGCAGGGTATATCGTCCGGTTAGAAAAAGCGTGTGCAAAAAATTCAGCCCAAAATTCAAAATGGATGTTATAATAGAAATGATTAGAAGCGGCAGAATAAAAACCGCACAATATTTAAATTAAAGGAGCGCGACATAATGAAGCAGGGCACAAGCGTGGGGCGGAATGCTGTTCCCGCGACCCACGGCAACTCGTCAGTAATAAGTGTAGACGCAAAAGAACTGCAACAGCGTATTGAAAAGAATTATAACAGACTGTGCGAACCGTATTATCAAATACAGGAGGTGTTTTCAGATACCTCTTATGATTGGCAGGGCGACAAAGAGGGACGCGCACTGTTGGCGTTTGTAAGCCATTATAAGATCAGCAAACGGAAAATCCCCTGTATGGAGCAGCTTATAGCCGCGCTGCCGCAAAAGGCTAACAGATATTTTTATTTTGGAAAAGAACCCGAGAAATTTATTGATGAGCAGCAACTGTCGGGGCACAACTGGTATCTACGCGGGCTGCTTGAATACTACGAACAATTCGGCGATGAAAAAGTTTTATCGTATGCACGCTCAACGGTTGAGAACCTCTACCTGCCGCTTTCGGGAAAGTTTTGCTCCTACCCGATAGAGAGGAAAAAGAAAACAGACGGCGGTGATGTAAGCGGAAGTGAATCGGAAATACTAAACAGTTGGAAACTTTCCACTGATGTAGGTTGTGCATTTATGTGCATTGACGGACTTTCGCACTATTATGCACTTCAAAAAGACGCACGGGTCAAAAAACTGATAGATGAAATGCAAATTGTGTTTGACAAAATCGATAAGTGCTCTCTTAAGGCGCAAACGCATTGCTGCCTTACTGCGGCGAGGGGATTTTTACGGATGTATAAAGCGTCGGGCGAAGAAAAGTATCTGCGCAGCGCGGAAAACATTACAAGCCTTTATATTGCAAGCGGAATGACATACACATACCAGAATTACAATTGGTGGAACAGGGGGAACACTTGGACCGAACCCTGTGCCGTTATTGACTCTTTAATGGTTATGGCGGAAATGTATAAAATCACCAAAAGAGAAGGTTACCGCATTACTGCGGCAAGAATCTGGCACAACGGCTTTGCTGTACTGCAGGTGGGTAATGGCGGAGCCGAAACAAGCACGACCGTTAACCGTACCGAGCCGATATTGCGCACACTTATGTATGAAGCGTTTTTCTGTTGCACAATGCGTCTTGCAGAAGGGCTTTGCTATGTTTACGAAAATGCAGATATTCTTTGGGCTTGCGACGGAAAAATCAAAAAGGACGAAAAAGGACGATATATGGCAGGCGATATTTTATATGCCGAGGTAGACTGCCCGCCCGAATTTGAGCGGTATATTTGCAGAAAAAAGGAAATTTGGTGCGACGGCATAAATCTGCAGCCGCTTGTAAAGTATTATAATTTACCGAGAGAGGTAACCGACGCTTTGCGGCAAAAAATTGTTTTTACCGATTGAACTGTAAATAATTATAAATAAAAATGATTGAACTTTTTAGCTTAAGTTCAATCATTTTTTGTTTTGGCAGATATATGATACCTAAAAAGCAGAGATAAAAACAATACAAACCCCAATGGAAGCCCGTTATGCGGTTCGGTTTTGCTCGGCGCAATATACTCGGCTGTATTCAGCGGAAAACGGTGTTTTTGATTTCTTCGGCGCGGCGGTGCAGCATTGCCGGCAGAATAAAAACGGCAGCGCCGCTTTTTATAACGGGCAGTTCCAACCCGAAAAGCGATAACGGCGGCAGGCGCAGCGTTTCCCAGAGCCGTAATTTATTCCGATTTATTATTATCTGCTTTTTTATAAACACGCCTTTATTTATAACTATACGCTCGCCGTCTGCACGCAGCCGAAACCCCTCATAGACCGCAGGAATATAAAAAACACAGATTGAAATGCCTGCTGCCGCCCACAAAAAGGCAAAAGCGACGGCAAACGGAAAAGGCAAAAATTTATAAAAAAGAAAGGCGGCAGCCGAAAGACAAATGCCCGTCAGCCAACGCCAAAAATTTATTTCGTAGCCGTATTTACAGTTCATTTTATCACCGGGCATATAATTACTTAATAATTATTATGCCCCGCGTGTGTAAAAATCACTTATTTTTTATTTTTTCCCAATACTGCCTGTACGCCTGCTCGTTTTTATTATCGCCGAAATTGTAATATTTTGCGTTTTTGATTTCGTCGGGCAGGTACTGCTGCGGTGTATAATGGTTGGGGTAATCGTGCGGATATTTATAGAACTGACCTTTTTTAGCAACCTCTGCCCCGTCAAAATGTTTGTTTTGCAGCGCACGAGGAACACTGCCCGTGCGGCCGCTTTCGATATCCTGCATAGCGGCGTCTATTGCCTTTTCGCCCGAATTTGATTTAGGCGTTATCGCAACCAAAATTGCCGCGTCGGCAAGGGGGATCCTCGCTTCGGGCAGACCCAGCATAAGCGCCGCGTCCACCGCCGCTTTAACAATGGGGATTATTTGCGGATAGGCAAGCCCGACATCCTCACAGGCGCAGACCATAAGACGACGGCAAGCCGTGGGCAGATCCCCTGCCTCTAAAAGTCTGGCAAGATAATGTACCGCCGCGTCGGGATCGCTGCCGCGCATTGATTTTTGAAACGCCGACATTGCGTCATAATTCTCGTCGCCCCGCCTGTCAAACCGCATTGCCTGCTTTTGCAAAAGCTGCTCTGCCAAGCTGCGTGTTATCAGTATCTCGGTTTCGGTCCGCTCAGCCGCCAAGACGGCTATATCCAACGCGTTAAGAGCCTTGCGCACATCGCCGCCGCAGGCAGCCGAAATGTAATCGTCCGCGCCGCCCTCGAAAACGATTTTCAGTTTTTCTTCGCCCGATAATATATCCGCCGCGCGGCGCAGCGCGCCCTTAATATCGTCAGCCGACAAGGGTTTAAACTCAAAAACCGTGGAACGGCTGATAATGGCGTTGTACACATAAAAATACGGGTTTTCGGTAGTTGAGGCAATAAGCGTAATTTCGCCGCTTTCTATAAACTGCAGCAAGGTCTGCTGCTGTTTTTTGGTGAAATACTGTATCTCATCAAGATACAAAAGCACACCGTCGGCAGACTCTACGCCGCCTATTGAGGCTATTATGTTCTTAATATCGGCGGTTGAGGCGGTTGTTGCGTTAAGACGGAATAGTTTTTTACCGCTGCCTGCCGCTATAATTTCCGCAACCGTGGTTTTGCCCACGCCCGACGGACCGTAAAATATCAAATTGGGTATATTTCCGCTTTCAATTATTTTTCTAAGCGCTTTGCCTTTGCCCAATATGTGCTGTTGACCAAACACATCGTCAACTGATAGGGGCCTTATTCTGTCGGCTAACGGAGCCATAAATATAAATCTCCTTTATTCCGCCGTAGCTTCCGCTTCCTCCAGCAGTGAGGTGCAGTGCGGGCAGCGCGTGGCTTTAATATCAATCTCGCTTTGGCAGAACGGGCATTTCTTAACGGTGGGTTCGGGTTCAGGCTCATCCTTTTTAAGCTTAAGCGGATCAAACGATGAAAGTTTATTAAGGAATTTAACAAGCAGAAATATTACCATTGCCATAATAAAGAAATTTATTACGGCGGTGATGAACGACCCGTATTTTACGGCAACCTGCGTTCCGTCCGCACCGGTTTTTATAATCCACTGCCACTCTGAAAAATCGGTATCGGCAAACAGCCCGATGATAGGTGAAATTATATCGTTTGTAAGGGAGGTTACAATACCCTGGAATGCCGCGCCTATAATAACGCCTACGGCAAGGTTCATTGCGTTGCCCTTTATTGCAAACTCTTTAAACTCGTTAAAAAACTTTTTCATAACAATACCCCTTTATATTTTTGCTGCCGCACGGCGCAGCACGCGCGCGCACCTTGCCGCCGCAAATTCTAAATATTTTTCCCAGCTTTCGGCAATATCACCCTTTAAAGTATCGCTTACCGAGCGCACAATTACAAACGGTACACGGTTAAGCAGGCATATCTGGGCAACCGCCGCGCCCTCCATTTCGCAGCACAGCGCGCCGAATTCTTCGGCTATTGCGCGCTTTTCATCGGCTGAAGACACAAATCGGTCGGCTGACGCAACGATGCCTTTGTGAAAGCCGTAATCGCCGCCGTCGGCTTTGCAGGCTTCAAGCAAAACATCTGCCAGATGCCCGTCCGCTTCTATCAATTTGCCGATATCGGTTATATATCCTTTTTCCCTGCCGAAAGCGGTAAGGTCAAAATCGTACTGAACGCAGGCGGACGATATAACTATATCGCCGTAATCAAGGTTTTCGCTTACGCTGCCTGCCGAGCCTGTGTTTATAACCGCGGCAGGATTAAACCTATCTATCATAAACTGTGCGGCAGCGGCTACATTCACCTTACCTACGCCGCTTTGCGCAAGTATGCAATCGCGGCCGTTTATCTTGCCCGATATAAATTTTCTGCCTATGCCGTCGGTCTCGCTTTTTTGTTCCATTATTTCGGCAACGGCTGCCATTTCTTCCTCAACCGCCGCTATTATCGCTATCGGTTTCAATCAGTTTCCTCCTCGGTTTTAGGTGCCATAAGCGCAAAGGCGTGCGGCACATTTTCTATTACTATATCGGTCTGCTCGTCCCCATACTCGCCGTCAAGCGTCCAGGGAAGCGGCCCGTCCGTATGCACCTCAATTTTTTTGGCGCTTAAAAATGTAATCATTTTATTTTCTTTATAATTTTTATTCGTTATCGCAACCAGCAGACGGCTGAGTTCCGCTGCGTTTTTGGGCGATTTTATAAGCATTACTTCAAGCAGCCCGTCATCTAAGCTTACATCTTTTTCGGGCAAGGTGAAAATTCCGCCGAGAGAGGTAGAGTTGCTGACTGCGCCGAAGATATAATCGTCTTCAAATATTTCGCCGTCAATTACAAAACGCGCGTGCACCGCCTTGATATTGGGAATATCCTTAATTCCGCTTAAAACATACGCCAAATGCCCCAACGCGTTTTTAACGGTTTGTGATGTAGCGTAGGATACCTTTGTGAACGCGCCGAAAGAGGCTACATATGAAAAGTACCTGTCACCGAAGCGGCCGGCGTCCAATCGGCGCGGTTCGCCGCCAACGGCAACCTCTGCCGCCGTTTTAAGATTTTTGGGCAGACCCAGAGTGCTTGCAAAGTCATTTGTGCTGCCGCAGGGGATATAGCCTATCGGTTTGTCGATTCCAGCCTTTAAAAGCCCCGTTATAACCTCGTTAAGCGTACCGTCGCCGCCTGCGCAAACTACCGTGTCGGCACTTTGGGCTTCGCTTTCCGCCAAGGCGGTTGCGTCGGCTCTGCCGCGCGTCATATAACAGACGGTTTCACACTCCGCCGCCGAAAATACCGATATTATGTCGGCAAGCGCTTTTGCGCCTTTGCGCTGACCCGACGCCGGGTTCATTATAAAAAGTATTCGTTTTTTCATTTTTGTCCCTCTTATTATTCTTTTGAATTTTGCAGGGAGTTTCCGCCCTCCTCGGTGTTGCTGTCGGACTCCGCATCGTCCGCCGCTGTTTCGGGCTTGATTTTACAGGGCTTTACAGTGCCTTTTTGGTAGCCTTGTTTATCAAATTTCGGGCTGTCAACCGCGCCGCCGCCCGCCGCATTTTCATCCGTGTTTTTGTCCGCCGCGCTGTCGGGTTCGGCTATCATACCGTCATCATCGGCAAGGGTAATATATTCGTCTTCGGTTTGTGGAATTTCCTTTTTGGTAACGGCAGCCGCCGCTTTTGCAAACAGCCCCGATTTTGCCGCGAACACGGCAGCTGCGCTTAAAATTACGCCCGCGGCAAAGCCGATTATTGCGTAGCGTAGGCGTATGTTTCCGTTGCTGCCGCTGTCGGTGTTCTTTACATTTTCGGCGGTTTCGGGGGTTGTATCGGTTTCGGATTTTTTATCGTTTCCGCCCAGTCCCTCGCCTTTTGCGGCACGCTTTACGCGTATTTTAAACTGTTTTTCGCCGCCGTTTTCCGCCTTTACGGACACGGTAACATCGTTAAATTCGCCGGGTTTTAGGGTTTCGGGGGCTTTTATATCAACTGCCGCCAAGGCGTCCTCCGCGGTGGCGGTAAACTTAATGTTTTCGGTTTCATAGGGTGCCCAAACAACATACTCGGTAACATCGTTTGAAAAGGGCGGCGAAAGCGTAAACCCTTCAGCCGTAAGGGAAGAAAGGTTGGTGTTGCCGCTTTGTTTGCGCGCCTCACGCGTGGCGTTTATCCTGTAGACCTGCCTGCCTGCGGCGGATATAACGGTTACGATTACCGCCGTTACCTCATTTTCGGCAAGTTGGGTATTCTCAACGGTTATCTTTGCCGCTTTATCGTCACTTACGGCGGTTACCGCAAGGTCTGTTACCTCATACGGCACCTTGACCGAATAGATAAAATTGTTAGGTGAAAAGGCAGGGGAAAGCGTGCCGTTTTCAACGCTTAAAGACGAAAGCAAAGACGGCTGCGGTTCACTCGCCGCGGCTGCCGCATCGGCAGGGATTTTAAGGGCAAGCGCACCGCTTAGAGTATAGCCCGAATCGGTATCGGATGAAACCGCGGCAACCGTATTTACCGTTACCGTTTCGCCCGACGGCGCATCAGCCCCCACTTTGAAATTAAGTTTTAGTTTTACTTCCTTTGCGCCTTTGGCGGCAGGCTTAACGGAGTTGTCTTTAACCGTCCAGCCCGACGGCGCGGAAACGCCCGTGTACTGAATTTTATCGGAAGAGAGGGTTACTTTATAGATGTATATTTCGGTTATTGGGGAATCGGTTTTAACGGTGTATTCCGCCGCTATCTGTTTTCCCTTTTCCGCGTCGGGCGCGGCGGCAAAACTGCCGGTGGTTTCCGCATTTGCGGTAAACGGCAGATACAACGCAAGCACAAGCGCCAGCGCGCTTAAAAACGCTATTGATTTTTTAAACAAACAAGCACCCCCGTAGTTAATGCTTTAAATTAAATGTCAGCCTTTAAGAACGGTCGCGAATATACATAAGGTCGGAAATATCAACCTCGCCGTTTAAATCGAAATCAGCTGCTGCAAGCGCCGCGCCGTCAAGTTCCGTGCCGCCCGTAAGATATTTTAAAAGCATATCAAAATCATCACCTGTTACTGCGCCGTCGCCGTCCAAATCGCCGGCGGCAACAGCGGTGGCGGAAGCGGTACGCTCGCCGTTTAAGGGATTGATTAAATATATTTTCATACCCGTTGCAACGGGCGTGCTATCGCTGCAGATATTGCCTGCGGCATCATAAACCGCGGCAAAATCGCGCTCGTTTATACCTGCAAGCAGTTCTTTCACGGTCTGCCCTGCCGTAATGCCCAGAACATACCCGTCCTTTACCGTATAAACGCCGCTTGTTATTTTGTCGGGTACAGGCACAGGCTCGGAACTTACGGTTACTGTAAATTCAGCCGAAAATTCGCCCCAACGGACGGTTACTGTATTTTTACCGACGGTGTATTCGGGCTGCTGCACCGTGTAATCTTCAACATACCCGATAACCGAGCCGTTGTAAACGGCGGCGACTTTAAGCCCGTCAAGCGATATTTTCTCGCCGTTAAAATACTCGGTTTTTGCAGGCAGTTCGGCTATCTGTATTCCGTTTGCCGCGTCAAGCGGCGGAATCTCCACAACTGCAACAAAGTAGTCGCGCAAGCCTTTATAACTTACGGTAACTATATTTTCCGCTTTATCGAGTTTTGCGGTAGGAAACTCCAAATCCGCATTCGGGATAAGGGTATCCGCATCGCCCGTTCTGGCATAAACACTAAGCCCGAAGAGGTTCATTTTATTCATCGGGGTACCGAAATCCTGCCCCCATGCAGGCGGAGTGTTCACCCAAATAGAATCAGGAGCGTCGTCCTCTTTTAATATAAAATCAAAATTGAAAACATATCCGCCAAACGCAACCTGCGCGCGGTTAAGCCCGATTTTAGGCGTTCTGTAACTGCCGCTGAACTGCCAATCAGGATTGTTAGCATTAAAATGGGCAAGCACGCCGCCCTCATTTTCAAGGGCGAAGCCTTTAATATCGGGCCACAGCCCGTCAATCAATTCATCGCGCGTAAATGTATCTTTATTCGGTGATGAGTAGACCGTAAATTTCGACTGCGGCTTATTTTCATCGCTTACCGTAACATTGTAATTTACAAAATATCCGCTGCAATTAACGCTTACGGTGTATTCGCCCGCCTTATCAAACGGTTCGTGCGCTACATCAAACCCTTCGGTAATTGAAACCGATGATTTGGCGTCGGGGAATATTCTTACTTTAAGACCTGCGGTATCAACCTCTTCGCCCACAAAGTAGTTAAGCCTGTAGGGCGACCTTTCTATAACCGCCGATGAAAGCGATGCTTCAAAAACCGTTACTTTGCAGGTATCTCCCTTTTGGTAGACGCCGTTTTCGTCAAGGTCATACTTAATATTTATATTTGTTTCGCCCGCAGAAAGCGCCGTAACGCATCCGTTTTGGTCTACGGAGGCAATATTTTCATCGGACGAATACCATTCTACCTTTTTTGCGCCGTCAAGCAGATTATCGGGCGTAACGGTAAGGTTAAGCGTTCTTGAAGAACCTGCCGCCAGTGTGATCTCTCTGGGCGATATCGTCATAGAAATATCGGGTTTAACGCTGCTGCGAACAGCAAATTTACAACTGTTTTCGGCTTTATATTCAAGTTGGTTGCCCTCCTCGTCCAATATTATGGCAGAGGTTAAAAACACATAATAGTACCCCTCGGTAATTGAGGACTTTGCGGTGATGGAAAAGGCAGAGTACTCCTTTTCGCCTTCTCCTACGCCAAAAGATGATACAAAGGTTACTTTACCGTTTTGAAACGGATCTTCACCCGAGGTAAAATAAGTTGCGTCATATATAAAATCAGCCTGTAAACTGTCAACCCTTATACCGCTTGGAATATCGACCTTCAATGCAGCCACAGCGGTTTCGCCTGCCGCCATATCGGGAACATACAGAGAAAGTTTAACGGGATTTTCATTCTCATTCCCGTTTACACCATCGCCGCCGATTTCCCGCGCGGCGGACAAACCCGAATTTACAGCGGCCTTGCCGCCTGCCGTAAGCGCAATGCAGTTGCTTGTTAGAACTGTTAATGCTAAAAGCAATGATATGAATTTTGCAAACTTTTTCATATTCATAACTCCCTAATACTTCAATATATAACATAATACCATAAAAACGCACATATTGCACTACCATAATTCAAATTTTATTTGTAAATTTTTTTACATTTTTTATTTACATCACCGCTTATGTAATGTATAATTAACGAATAAATGATATACTGCTTTAAGAAAGAAGGATATATATGTGGAACGGTAAATTAAAAGCCCTAACTTTCAGTTTTGACGACGGCAACTTAGAGGACAAGCGCTTAATAGAACTGTTTAACAAATACGGCGTTAAGGGTACTTTTAACCTCAATTCCGGCTCGCTTTGCACAAGCCACTCCTGGAGTTACGAACTTGACGGTAAGCAATACACGGTTCATCACCTTTCGGCTGAAAATATTGATAAAGTTTATGAGGGGCATGAGGTTGCCTGCCATACTTTGCAGCACCCTGACCTTACAAAACTGACCGAGGAACAGGTAAGAAATCAAATCTGCCTTGACAGACGATACCTTGAACTGCTTTTCGGTTATCATATTGACGGGTTCGCCTATCCGTTCGGCACTTGTAACGATACCTGCATTAAAGTGCTTAAAGAAGCCGGCTTTTTATACGGCAGAACGGTAGCGGACACCTTTGCGTTTGATATGCCGGAAGAGCCGCTTGCGTTAAGCCCCACCTGCCACCAGCAAAACGAGAAAATTTATGATATTATAGAAAGATTTTTGGCGCTTAAGCCCGACAAGCCGCAGATGTGCTACATTTGGGGCCACAGTTACGAGTTCCGCTCGGAAAAAGAGTGGGCGCGCATAGAAGAAATAGTAAAGCGCCTTGCAAACCGCGACGATATCTTTTACGGAACGAACCACGAGGTATTGGCGGACTACTATAAAGAAAACGGAGAAAAATAAAATTGGCTATCCCAATGGAAAGAATCAGGAACTTTTGCATAATTGCGCATATTGACCACGGTAAGTCCACGCTGGCTGACCGTTTGCTTGAGCATACAAAAACGGTGGAACTGCGCGATATGGAAGAGCAGCTGCTTGACAGTATGGACCTTGAGCGTGAGCGCGGAATAACCATAAAGTCGCACGCTGTTACGCTTTACTACACAGCGCCCGACGGGCTGCAATATGAACTGAATTTAATTGACACGCCCGGACATGTTGACTTTAACTATGAAGTTTCTCGGTCGCTTGCCGCCTGCGAAGGCGCGGTGCTGATTGTTGACGCGTCGCAGGGGGTGGAAGCCCAAACTCTGGCAAACACCTATTTGGCGGCTGACCACGGTTTGGAGATTTTACCTGTTATAAATAAAATTGATTTACCGAGTGCGGAGCCTGAACGCGTCCGTTCGGAAATTGAGGATATTATAGGCATCCCTGCCGACGCAGCGCCGCTGATATCGGCAAAAAACGATATAAATATTGACGAAGTTTTAGAGAAAATAGTTACCGAAATCCCGGCGCCCAAAGGCGACGCTGACGCGCCGCTTTCCGCCCTTATATTTGATTCGTACTATGACCAATACAAGGGTGTTATAGTTTATTTCCGTGTGGTTTCGGGCAGTATTTCGGCAGGGCAGCGCATAAAAATGATGGCCACGGGCGCGGAATACGATGTTGTTGAAGTTGGTAGGCGGCGCGCAAATGTGCTTGAAAGCTGCGAAAGCCTTTCGGCAGGCGAAGTAGGTTACATTGCGGCTGCCATCAAAAATGTTGCCGACGCGCGCGTGGGCGACACCATAACGCTGTGCGACCGTCCGGCGGAAAAGCCGCTTCCCGGTTACCGCAAGGTAAACCCCGTGGTGTTCTGCGGCGTATACCCGGCTGACAGTTCAAAGTACACTGACCTGCGCGAGGCACTTGAAAAACTGGAACTTAACGACGCTTCGCTGATGTTTGAGCCCGAAACTTCGGGCGCGCTCGGTTTTGGTTTCCGCTGCGGTTTTTTGGGGCTTTTGCATATGGAAATTATACAGGAGCGGCTTGAGCGTGAATATAACCTTGACCTTGTTACCACCGCACCGAGCGTTGTTTACAAGTTTGAAATGACAAACGGCGAAACTTTGGAAATTTCCAACCCTACAAACTACCCCGACCCTGCTCAAATAGCAACCGCGCTTGAGCCGGTTGCGGATGTGAATATCTATTCACCAAGCGATTATGTGGGTACAATAATGCAGTTGTGCCAAGAGCGGCGCGGCGAATACATTGATATGAAATATCTGGGCGACCGTGTGGATATACACTACATAATGCCCGTTGCCGAGATAGTATATGACTTTTTTGACGCGCTTAAATCGCGCACCAAGGGTTACGCAAGTTACGATTACGAGATGAAAGACTACCGCCCCTCAAAGCTTGTTAAACTTGATGTTTTGCTTGCAGGCGATGTGGTGGACGCGCTTTCGTTCATAGTCCACGCCGACAGTGCCTATACGCGCGCGCGGCGGATAGCCGAAAAGTTAAAAGAGTATATCCCGCGGCAGTTGTTTGAAGTGCCTGTGCAGGTTGCCGTGGGCGGCAAGATAATCGCCCGCGAGACCGTTAAGGCTATGCGCAAAGATGTACTTGCAAAGTGCTACGGCGGCGATATTACCCGTAAGAAAAAACTGCTTGAAAAGCAGAAAGAGGGCAAAAAGCGTATGCGCTCGCTCGGCTCTGTAGAAGTTCCGCAGGAAGCGTTTATGGCTGTGCTTAAACTTGATGAATAACAGGGTTTACGCTGTTTTATAACTAACGGAACGGTGTTTTATAACCGACAGAACAGTATTTTGTAACTAATAAAGGTGTACGGCAGTTCAAATTGCCGTACACCTTTTTTATTGTCTGTAACAAAACGGCGCATTGGGTTGATACTTTCGCCCAAATGCGCCGTCTTAATTATGCAGTTTTAATTGTAATTATTTTTTATTTACGGGGAATTCGGTTATTACCTTAGCGTTATATTGCAAAAGCAAAATTGCATCTGAAGAAGTAACCGCTCCGTCGCCGCTTACATCTGCAAGGGCAAACTGTGCGTCGGTCAACTCCGCGGATTTTGCGTCATATTTAAGCACCAAAATCGCATCGTCCGAATCAATTTTTCCATCGCCGTTTACATCTCCGTATTCACCCGTTGCAGGTATTACCTCGGTTTCAAGAACCGTACCGCAAACCGTACACTCGGTATGTTTGCTTCCGTCTGATGTTGAAGTTGCCGGAGTATCTATAATCCAATCGCTCGGTGTATGGTCGGCTTTAGCAATTGTTTTACCGGCTTCAATTACCGTTCCGCAATCTTTGCAGACTACATCGCCCGTATAACCCTCTGCGGTGCAGGTTGCAGCTTTAACATCTTTGCGTTCTGCAGCTGCGGTATGGTCTTTAAGCGGCAGTTCCTTAACATCCTTGTAATCGCAGCGCGAGCAGGTTGTTGTAGTTGAGCCTTTTACAGTACAGGTTGACTCTACCGTTACGGTCTGATAGTCGTGACCGAGGGCGGTTGTTGCTTTACCGGTTTCTATTACCGCTCCGCAATCTTTGCAGATTGCATCGCCCGTGTAACCGTCTTCGGTGCAGGTTGCGGCCTTAAAGCCTTTGCGTTCTGCAGCTGCGGTATGGTCTTTAAGCGGCAGTTCCTTAACATCCTTGTAATCGCAGCGCGAGCAGGTTGTTGTGGTTGAACCTTTTACAGTACAGGTTGACTCTACCGTTGCGGTCTGATAGTCGTGACCGAGAGCATTTGTCGTTTCGCCGCCCGAAATGTGTGCTCCGCAATCGGCACAAACTACTTCTGCGGTTTTGCCTGCTGTAGTACAGGTTGCAGGAATTTCGGCGATTGTTTTGGTATTTTTGTGTTCGCATTCTTCGGGAGCATCGCCGTTTTTGTACACAGCCTTAGCGCTGTAAACCTTTGCGGCAAGTTTTGCGGTGCTGTTGTTGAGCATACCGCTTGCTATACCGAAAGCCGGAGTAAAGCTGCCGTCTGCAAGGTCGGCGGCGTTTATTACTATCGGGTCGGCTATAAAGGTGTATACCTCGGCAGGGTTGGCTGTAGGTCTGTCGTACTGAATGGAAATGTTTACAGTTACCGAAGCATCACCGGGAACAACATTGTAGGTATAGGTAAGATTGTTTCTGAACAAGCCGTCCAAATAACCGCCCTTAACAGCATTGTAGGTGTTGCCCGTATTGCCGTTATCCGGGTTTGTTAAATTCATTGCTATAACCTTGCTTGTACCGTCCGAACCCTGTAAAACCAATTCGCATCTTGTGTGGTCATTGGCGTTATCTCTTACCGAAGCGACATATACGCTGTATACTACATTCTCACCGTCTGCCTTAGAAACGCTGCCGATGACGGGCGCGCCGGTTGCAACATGTTTATTACCGGTGCTTGTATAGTTCGGCGCAACAAGTGTAAATTCGGACGGTTTATAACCGTTTGGAGTATTGAAAACAGCAACAGTTTCATCACTCATACTCAAAAATCCGATATTATTGCCTACCGAATTAACCTGTTGCTGACCGTTGCTGAATTGCTTAGCTACAGCGTGTGTAATAACATCGGCAGTAACGGTAGATTTATCTAATGTATCCGCAACGGCATTTGCGCCGGCGGTAGAGGTGTCTGTATAGGTCCAATCGTAAAC
>CAVALG010000017.1:0-4851 GCA_963589585.1 Roseburia sp. AF12-17LB | reverse complement strand
ATCAGCGAGTAGATACTGACGAAGCCATTACAATGGAGGATTGCGTAGAAATCAGTCGAAAACTCCAAATGGAGATGGTCAAGACCCTATTTTTATGTAACAGACAAAAAGACGATTTTTATTTGTTCATCACTAAAGGGGACAAGCCGTTTCGTTCTAAAGATTTCAGTACAGCCTTGGATATTCCCCGTGTGTCTTTTGCTCCAGCCGATTTGATGGAAACAATGCTTGGAACTAAAATCGGGGCTGCAACCGTATTCAGTTGTTTATTAGATACGCAAAACAAGGTTCGCATTGTTTTTGATGCAGATGTCTTAAAAAGCGAATGGTACGGGTGCAGCGACGGAACGACAACAGGCTATATGAAAGTTCATACGGATGACATTGTGCATAAATTACTCTCATTCTCCAATCATAAGCCTTTTGTAATTGAGGTGTGATATGGGGCTTTATCAAAATAGGATAGTTGTCAAGGTCGGTACATCTACTTTAACAAACGAAAGCGGAAAAACTGACTTAAGGGCATTTGACCGCTTGGCATTGGTGCTATCGGATGCTCAAAATATGGGATATGAGGTTGTTCCGGTTTCATCTGGTGCGATTGCCGTCGGAGCAAACAAAATGAATGCAAAGGGAATACGGGCATTTTCTGCTGTTGTCAATGAAAAACAAGAACCGTATGGGCGCAACTTGGAAGCCCCGTGATTGTACGCAAGCTCACCTTTTTTGAGAAGAATATAAAATTATGTAGTTATTTGAAAAGTGCTGTATCAAGATATGTGATACAGCGCTTTCATATTTTTGTTCAAGTTGAAAATTATGCTAGCTGATGATATAATACATATAAATCAAATTAAATTTGAGGTTGAAAATGGATATAAAATTGTACTATAGTGAAACAGGAAGCGGCGAGCCGCTTGTATTATTGCACGGGAACGGAGAAGACAGTTCCTATTTTAAAAATCAAATAGAATATTTTAAAAGGAAATACCGTGTAATCGCTTTAGATACAAGAGACCATGGAAAATCGCCGCGCGGCACGGCGCCCTTTACAATTGAGCAATTTGCTAAAGATTTATATGATTTTTTGCAAGTGCACCGTATTCGCAGCGCTGTGATTTTAGGTTTTTCGGATGGGGCAAATATTGCTATGAAATTTGCTGTAAGGCACCCGGAAATGCTAAAGGCTTTGATACTTAACGGCGGAAATCTAAATGCAGGCGGTGTAAAGCGGACAACGCAATTACCTATTGAAATAGGATATAAAATTGCAAAACACTTTGCCGCTAAGTCGGAAAACGCCGAAAGAAACGCAGAAATGCTTGGGTTAATGGTTAATGAACCGAACATAAAGCCGAGCGAACTGGCTGAAATCACTTGTCCGACACTTGTTATTTGCGGAACAAGGGATATGATAAAAGAAGCCCACACTAAGGAAATCGCAGCAAGTATACCTAATGCGCAGTTAAAAATTATAACTGGAAACCACTTTGTTGCAAATAGACGCCCTGCGGAATTCAACAGGACGGTTGATGAATTTTTGAAAAGCGTATAATTGGGTTACAGAACTATTAAATATGGGAGAGTTATTATGCCTATAACCATATATCATTGTGGCTTTGCAAATTCCTACAACGCAGATAAAAAAATTACGAAATTCAGCGTATCAAATGATGATACCGATTTTCTGTTTTCAAAAACCTGTATTGTATATAAATACGAATACCTTTACCGCAAAACAAGCGGTCGTTACGGTGAGCATATGCCCTATGCCCTGCCCGGCAAGGATAAACCGATGAAAATCTACAACGGTTTTGACAGAAATCCGCAGGACCACACCCCGGACAGCGCACACTCATATAATGGAACACAAAAAATATATCGTTCACTAAGCGATAAAGACAATTTGGAAGTTATTTTTGTTAAGGTAGCAGATTCCGATTCAACCGTTCCCGATGGGCTGAGATTTTTGGGTTTCGATGTTTGTTACACCCCCGACAGTGACGGCTTTTCGGCAATTTGCGACTGTATGTTTTTATGCCGTTGGCATGGCTGCGACGAATCCGGAACTGAATTTGCCGAAGATTTTGCCGCGCTGAACGATAACGGTCTGTTTGACAGCAAGCAGCAGGCTGAAAAATACCTTTACCGCTACTTAACCCAAGAATGGGCGGAAACGGGCAATTTTTGTATTGCCGAAATATACCGTTAGTTTAAGCAATGCTCTGCGCAAACTACCTAAGTTGAAATTCGCTGCGGCTCGGTTTTGCCGGCATAGCCGATTGGCAAAATCACTTGACTTTTAAAGAGTAGGGTGATATAATTGTTCACATATTGGGAATGAAGTTCTCCCACGGATTATGCCGAAACCGCTTATTAAGCTGATGACTTCTGCATTTTATGTGCAGGAGCATCGGCTTTTCTGCGTTTACGGGAGGAATTTTTATGTTGACATCACTGTCGCTCATCTTTCTTGTAGGTCTGTCACTTTCGGCAATTTGTGAAAAAATACATCTTCCGCGAATTGTGGGTATGATTGTAACCGGAATACTGCTCGGTCCCTATGTACTTGATATGCTTGACTCGTCAATCCTCGGAATTTCGTCGGAATTGCGGCAAGCGGCGCTCATTATTATTTTAATAAGAGCAGGTCTTTCGCTGAATTTATCCGATTTAAAAAAGGTAGGGCGCCCTGCGGTACTTATGTCGTTTGTGCCTGCAAGTTTTGAAATTATCGGCTATGTAGTATTTGCGCCGCTGTTTTTGGGTGTTACACATATTGAAGCTGCAGTTATAGGAGCGGTGCTCGGCGCGGTTTCCCCTGCCGTTGTTGTACCGCGCATGCTTAAACTGATGAAAGAAGAGCGTGGAACAGATAAAAGCATTCCGCAACTGATTATGGCAGGAGCTTCTTGTGACGATATTTTTGTTATTGTACTTTTTACCACCTTTGTAGGAATGGCACAAGGCAAAAAAGCAAATCTGCTTAATTTTGCAAATATACCGATATCTATTTTGCTTGGGGTAGCCGTTGGGGCTGTTTTCGGGTTTACATTGGCATTTTTCTTTGAAAAATCATATGCGCACGGACACCTTATACGCAACAGTGTTAAAGTGATTATTATCCTCGGTATATCTTTTCTTTTAATGACAATTGAAACATGGGCAAAAGAATGGGTTTCTGTATCGGGGCTTCTTGCTGTTGTGAGTATGGCGTGCGTTTTAAAAATTAAAAGCACCAAAAATGTAACAAAGCGCCTGTCGGATAAATTCGGAAAGCTGTGGCTCGCCGCCGAAGTGGTTTTGTTTGTACTTGTGGGCGCAGCGGTTGACATCCGCTATACTTTGAACGCGGGTATTGCAGCTGTAGGTATGATATTTACGGCATTGATACTCCGCGCAGTCGGCGTTGTAATTTGCCTTATAAAAACGCCGCTGACATTTAAAGAACGCCTTTTCTGCGTTATCGCTTATCTTCCTAAGGCTACCGTGCAAGCGGCTATCGGCTCTGTTCCGCTGAGTTTGGGACTCCCCTGCGGCAGCATCGTACTGTCGGTTGCCGTGTTGAGTATTTTAATAACCGCACCGCTCGGCGCTTTTGGAATTGATTTAAGCTGCGAGAAATTATTAAAGGCAAGACCTGCAAATTCAGATTAATTATAAACTATGCAGCCAAGCAATTATAAATAAATTTATGCCTGTCAAGAAAAATACTTGACAGGCGTTACTTATTAGTGTATAATAGCGCTATAAAGAGTAACAGAGGTGCTAATAATGGCTTCAAACCCCGGCATATCGGCACTGCTTGATATTTACGGCAAGCTGCTTTCGCAAAAGCAGTTTGAAATTATTGACAGTTATTATAACAACGATTTATCGCTTTCCGAAATCGCCGAAAACGAAGGAATGACAAAACAGGGCGTGAGCGACAGTATTAAGCGCGGTGAGCAGTTTATGCTTGATACGGAAAGCAAACTTAAAATAAACCGCAACATATATAAATTACGCAGATTTGCGGAAACACTTGATAGAGATAAAATGTTGGAACTTACGAAATTGATTGAAGAAATGTATTGACAGGGGGTCACGCAATGGCTTTTGAAAATTTATCGGATAAATTAAGCGCGGCGTTTAAAAAACTGCGTTCAAAAGGTCGGTTGACCGAAAGTGATGTTAAAGAGGCTATGCGTGAAGTACGCCTTGCCCTGCTTGAAGCAGATGTAAACTATAAAGTTGCAAAGGATTTTTCGAACCGCTGCGCGGAAAAATGCATAGGTGAAAATATACTTGAAAGCCTTACAGCGGCGCAAATGGTTGTTAAGGTAGTGCGTGATGAACTTACCGAACTTATGGGTGGCGACAGCGCTAAACTTGCAACCGCCAACCGCATACCTACGGTTATTATGATGTGCGGCTTGCAGGGTTCGGGTAAAACCACCCACTCTGCAAAACTTGCCAAACGCCTAAATGCGCAGGGACACCGTCCGCTTTTGGCTGCCTGTGATATTTACAGGCCTGCAGCTATTGAGCAGTTAAAGGTGCTTGGGCAGCAAATTGATGTACCCGTTTTTGAAAAAGGTACGCAAAAGCCCGAAAAAACTGCTGTGGAGGCGGTTAAGCACGCCCGCGACTACGGTCATGATTATCTTATTTTGGATACCGCAGGACGGCTTCATATTGATGAAGAACTTATGAAGGAACTCACACGCATAACCAAGGCTATAGAGGTTAATGAAATACTTTTAGTAATTGACTCTATGGTCGGTCAGGACGCTGTAAACATAGCAAAATCATTTAATGAACAACTTGAAATAACCGGTGTTATTCTTACAAAGTTGGACGGTGATACAA
>CAVALG010000016.1:0-4341 GCA_963589585.1 Roseburia sp. AF12-17LB | reverse complement strand
TTATAATACGGTCGTAATTTTCCCTTATCGGGCGCAGTTCTTCAATAACCGCCTCGGCAAGTTTCACCTTAAATTCGCTGTATCCTTTGCCCTCAAACTCGTTTTGTATCTGCTCCTCGGTCATACCCGTAACCGCCGAATAAATACCTATAAGGTTGTTCATTGCAAGGCGGTTTTCGCCCACGGCAACATACCCCTCGGAATCGGTTACGGCGCGCTTGAATTTACGCATAATATCTTCGGGCTTATCGAGTATCGCAACCCATGCGTTGGTGTTTTCGTCGGATTTTGACATCTTCTTTGTCGGGTCCTGCAAACTCATAACACGCGCGCCAGTTTTGGGAATGTAGGGTTCGGGAATTGTAAATACATCGCCGTAAATGCCGTTAAAACGCGCAGCGATATCGCGAGTTATTTCCAGATGTTGTTTCTGGTCAGCCCCCACAGGAACATAGTTTGTGCCGTAAAGCAGTATATCTGCCGCCATAAGCGACGGGTAGGTAAAAAGTCCTGCGTTCACATTATCGGCGTGGGCGCGGGTCTTATCCTTAAATTGGGTCATACGCGACAATTCTCCGAATTGGGTGTAGCAGTTAAGTATCCAGGCAAGTTCGGCGTGTGCCGAAACCTGCGACTGTACAAAGAGTATATTTTCCTTAGGGTCAAGCCCCAAAGCAAGAAGTATAGCAGCCGTGCTGTATATACGGCGGCGGAAATCGGCAGGTACCTGCCTTACCGTTATCGCGTGCAGGTCGGCAACCGCGAAAATGCAGTCCATCTTTTCGGGCAGCACACGCCAATTGCGCAGAGCTCCCAAATAGTTGCCGAGAGTGAGCATACCGCTTGGCTGAATCGCGCTGAAAACGCGCGGTCTTTTTTGGGTTGCCGTGTCTTGATTATTCTGTGTTTGCATTTTTATTCTCCGTTCCGCCGTGCGGCTTGTGTTAAGGTTAAAATTAAGGTTGGGTGTGACCGATTCAGTGTCGGTCGGGCAGCATAAATCGGCGCTGCCGCGGCAAAATAATTATGCAGTAAATTAAAATACCATTTCACCCGATAATACTATCTAGATCATTATATCACTAAATTTGCGGCAAGGCAACACTTTTTGTGTGCGGCAATTACAAAATTGTAACAAATATTTATATAGACAGCGGCGCAAACCGTGATATAATTAAAAGGAAGAAGAAATTTGAAAATTTTTCACATTAAAAACCGAGATTTTGCATTGGCTTTAAAGGCGTTTTTTATAACGCTTTGCTGTTTTGCCGCAGTGTTTCTTATAATTGCCGCGGCTACGCCCAAAAAGGCAAAAAATCAGCCGCAGGCAGAGGATGAGGCGACGGTTTCGGCAAACGGAAATGCGGTAATCACCGTGCTGTACGACAGCGGCGGCAAAACCGAATTTGTAAAGCTGGAATTTAATTTTCAGGCGGCGGAGTATTCCTGTTCCGATATTCCCGATTACAAAGCCACCCTCGGCGATACGACGATGCGCCTTTCGGAATTTTTAAAGGCGCGCGGAATTTCGGGATTTTCAGAGGCATACAAGGAATTTTCGGGTTCTGAGCCTGCAGGGTATATCCGTTTCACACCCGAAACTCTGGAGCAGTGTGCAAACCGCTTCGGCGGAATTGACGGTGAGGACGGCAACCGCATAACGGGAGCCGAGGCGGTAAAACTCGCCGAAAACGGGGAACTTTGTGATGTTATCCGCAAATTGGCGGACAGATTTTTTTCACCCTTCGGGTCACTGAGTCTTAAAAATCGGTTTTTATACCTTGTTTCGGTAACCGATACCGATTTGTCTTATGCCGAATTTCACGGCGGCCGCGAACAACTTGAGCGGTTGCGGAAGATTTCGGATAACGGCTGAAAGCCGAGCGCGGTTATAATATATAAAGTAAAACAAAAATCTAACAAAGGGGGCGGCAGTATGAAAAAACAGGTTGCGGCGGCGCTGTGTGCAGCGTCGGTTTTGTGCCTTGCGGGCTGCTCCCCCTTTAAGAGCGTTACAAGCGTCTTTAAAATTCACGGCGGTGAAGATTCGGGCGTGGTTTACATAGATGAAAGTTACGAATACCCCGACAGTTCCGAAAGCCCGGGCACTTACTCGGAAGAGGGAAGTCAATCGGTTCCGGGCGCAGCGCAATCGCAGTCATCGGGGCAGGCGGCGCAAAATCAGCCGCAGATAGGTAACAGGTACTATGCCGTGCGCCTGAAACCCGAACTTCACACGGCATACCGCGAAATATTAACGGCGGTATCAAACCGCGCGGACGGTAAAATAGAACTCGGCGGCGTTACCTCTTTTTCCGACCTTGTGCTGTGCTGCACTGCCGTAAGAAACGATTATCCCGAATATTTTTGGTTTGAAAACTCCTTTTCGTGGGAACACAAGGGCGGCAAATTTTACCTGCACCCGAAATACAACTGTTCGGTTGAAGAGTTGCGTGAGATGAACGCCAGTCTTTCAACAGTTTTAAAGGAGTTTGACGGGGCCGCGGCTGCCGCGCAGGATGATTACGAAAAAGAAATAACGGCGCTTAATTGGCTGCTGCCGCGCGTAACATATGATAATGCCGCCGCTGCCGCAGGTTCGCAGCAGGGGTATGAGCAGTCATACACGGCATACGGCGCATTGGTTAAACATAGATCAGCTGCGCAGGGCGGAACTGCCGTATGCGAGGGGTACGCACGCGCATTTTCACTGCTGCTTAACCGTATGGGCGTCCAAAACGGACTTGTAAGCGGCAAACTTGACGGCGTGCCGCATATGTGGAACACCGTTAAAATCGGCAGCCATTGGTATAATGTTGACCCGACATCGGCAGACACGGGCGACAGTATGAATTATTGCTTTGTAAACATTACGGACAAGGACATATCGCCTGCCTATACAAAGGATAAAGATTTTGAAAAGGCCGATATAAGCGACAGCGAATATTCGGGCAGTTTTAACTACAAACTGCCGCATTGCAGCAGCCGTGAATACAATTATTTGACCCTTTCGGGACACAGCGTGCAGCCGTCGGGCAAAGGCGCAGCAGCCATAGGCAAACAGGCTCTTGCGGCTTACAAAAGGGGCGAAACCTCCTGCGAATTTATTTTTGAAGAGGGAACTAGTTACCGCTTTTCGGCAGAGAGCATTGCCGCCGAAATAAATTTCCCCGAATGCGCCGCGCCGCTTTTGGCAGAAGACCCCAAAGCGGAAATAAGCGTTTCCGGCATACGGGGCAGCTGCGGCTTTAAAATCAGTTGGAAACGGTAAACGACGCTGTGACGGATGTTGGCTTTAGATTTTAGATTTTAGACTGTGGTAACGGTGGTTTGATAACAGACGGTAAATTGTTATTACCGTTGGTTTTTTCTCTCCCTCCGGCTTTGCCTACGGCAAAGCCACCTCCCTCGTCAGAGGGAGGCAAGGGTTTCAGCATAACAGCAGCCTACCGTCTATTATCAATCTACCGTTACCTAATCTAACATCTAGCATCTAAAATCTAACATCTAGTTTGGGGGAGAGAAAAAGGCTAATTGCAAGCAATGCTTGCCGTCCGTCATCAAAACTACCGCTACCCACATCTAATGTCTAACATCTAATTTCCAGAACGGTAGATTGATGGAAAACAGTAAACACCGGGCTAGCCGCGCGGAAGTGGTTTGCGGCGGCAGGCGCAGACCGCGGAAGTGCGGCGATTTAGATGTTAGACATTAGATTTTAGATTTTAAACTGCGGTAACAGCGGTTTGATAAAAGACGATAAAAACCGATTAGCTTTGGCTTTTTTCATTAAGCAGGCTGCCGTATGTGCTGAATATCGTCCGCCCCTAAAAATCCCGTCCGCCGCCCCAAGCGAACGCTTGGAGACGGTGCATTTGCAGATTGCGTGCCGTTATTGCATTGCTACGTTATGCACCGTCTGAAAACGAATGTTTTCGGCGGCGGACGGGATTTTTAGGGGCGGACACAAGGCGCTGCAACCGGATTTTACTGTTCTTACGCTTTTTTAGACTTGATAACAGACGGTAAATAGTTCTTACCTCTGGTTTTTCTCTCCCTCCGGCACGGCTGCGCCGTGCCACCTCCCTCGTCAGATGGAGGCAAGAGATTGTGCGCACCGCAGAATTACAAACAGACGGTAAATTTAGATTGCCGTTAATTTTTGTATTCGCATTTAGCGGTGTTCGCTGTCCATTCTTAGGCTACCGTTATCCGCAAACCGCTTGGCTCCTCCTGACATACTGTGTGTCTCTGTGGCGGCATCGCCGCCCTTGGCTCCCTCGTTCTAGATGTTAGACTATGGTAACGGTAGTTTGATAATATACGATAGGCTGCCGTTGT
>CAVALG010000015.1:0-8956 GCA_963589585.1 Roseburia sp. AF12-17LB | reverse complement strand
AGATTATTACCTTCATTGGTTACGGCAAGTACTGTTGCATCGCGTGCCTTCACCTCTTTTATATTACTTAAAAGTTTTTCAAATAAACGCTCATAACAGGCGAGGGCTATAACAAGTCTTCCTTTTTCAATCAGAGATATTGTTCCGTGTTTTAATTCGCCGGCTGCGTACGCCTCTGAATGAATATACGATATCTCTTTAAGTTTAAGAGAGCCTTCAAGCGCAACCGCAGCGTCAATATTTCTTCCTATAAAGAAAATGTTGTGTTTTGAATAGTACTTTTCGGCAATTTTATTTATATTTTTATTTATGTCAATCGTGTGTTGTATTTGCTCGGGTAGTTTTAAAAGTGAATTTATTAATTCTGCGCGCCGTGCTGAGTCAATTGTACCGATAATACCTGCGCCGTATATTGCAAAAGCATAAAGCAGAACTAACTGCGTTGTATAGCCTTTTGTTGTTGCAACCGCTATTTCCGGACCTGCCCATGTGTAAAGCACATCATCAGATAATTTTGCGATGGTACTGCCTACAACATTAACAATTGAAAGTAAATGCGCACCGCGCGATTTTGCTTCTTTCATTGCGGCAATGGTATCTGCGGTCTCACCGGATTGGCTTATAACTATCATCAATGTGCGTTCATTTACTATCGGGTTTCTGTATCTGAATTCACTTGCCAGGTCAACCTCAACGGGTTTGCGCATCAATTCTTCAATTACATATTTACCTACCTGACCTGCATAGCAAGCCGAACCGCAGGCTGTTATAACAATTCTGTCAATATTATTTAATTGCTCGGCAGTCATATTAAACCCATCTAAAACTATTTCGCCGTCTTTAATTCGCGGCGCAATTGTTTTTTTAACAGCTTCGGGTTGCTCATATATTTCTTTTAACATAAAGTGGTCATATCCGCCTTTTTCGGCAGTATCGATGCTCCAATCAACCACTGAAATTTCGTGTTTTACAGGATTTAAATCAAAATCAAAAACTTCGACACTGTCAGGCGATAAAACCGCTATATTACCGTCATCAAGATATATTACATTTTTAGTATGGGATACAAGAGCGGTTATATCAGAAGCGATAAAGTTCTCATTGTTGCCTACGCCGATAACCAATGGGCTTGAATTTTTAACACCAATCAATTTCTCAGGCTCGTCTGCACAAATTATTCCCAGACCAAATGAACCGCGTAGCATTTTAACCGTTTCGGAAACGGCTGCCAATAAGTCGCCTTTATAAAAATACTCAATCAGTTGCGGTATAACCTCAGTATCGGTTTCACTTTTGAATTTAAAACCTTTTGAAATTAAAAATTCACGCAGTTCAACATAGTTTTCAATTATACCGTTGTGGACAACCGAAATTTTCTTATTCTCGGACAAATGGGGGTGAGCGTTAATATCACTCGGCTTGCCGTGCGTAGCCCATCTTGTATGGCCGATTCCGATTGTGCCGTTGATGTTCTCGCCGCCGTTTGTATGCGAAACAAGGACCTGAATTCTACCAATGGTTTTTTCAGTTAATATTTTGCCTTTGTCAATAATTGAAATACCTGCCGAATCGTATCCCCTGTATTCCAATCTTTCTAAACCTGTAAGTAATATAGGCGCAACTTTCCTGTGCCCAGTATACCCTACAATTCCACACATATTAATATTACTCCCTTCGAGCATCCTGCTTTTAACAAGACACACTATCATTTTAAGTTTTTTTAGCGAAAATGTCAAGAAAAATTAAAAAACTTGACTGTAAATATCTATATATATTAGTTCAACTGCAATCTGATAACAGTTCTATGTTAATATGGTAATAATTTTAGCACCGAATTATAAATATCATTATGTGATGAATAGTTAATCTGCACAAAAAACTTTACTGCGTTTTTGTTTAAAAATGCCTTTGAAATTTTAATTGTTATTATGTTAAAATAATTTAAACGAGTAGCATATATGCGTAAGTCCGGTTTTGGGCTTGCGCATTATTTTTGCTTTTTTGGAGGTTATTAAATTGGAAGAAAAGAATCAATCTATTCTCGGGACAGAGAAAATCGCAAAACTAATTACAAAATATTCCGTTCCGTGTGTTATTTCACTGCTTGTCGGTGCGCTTTATAATATAGTTGACCAAATATTCATTGCTAACGCAAAGTATTTGGGCTCTTACGGAAATGCCGCTAACACCGTAGTTTTTTCCGCTTACGGTAATTGCTTTGGCTGTTTCTGTTATGATCGGCGACGGCTGTTGCGCGTTTGTTAGCTTAAACCTCGGTAAAAATGAGCGTAAAAATGCGCAAAAAAGTATAGGTAACGCAGTGGTTATGGCGATTTTTTCAAGTTTTTTTCTCACGGCGCTGTATCTGATTTTCAGCAATCAAATAATTACTTTATTTGGTGGTACAGTAAACCGCGAAACATTTAAATGTTCTAAAGAATATTTCTTTTGGATAACACTCGGCATACCTTTTTATATGTTCGGTCAAGCTATGAATCCTGTCATACGCGCAGACGGCAGCCCCAAGTTTGCAATGATTTCAACATTGGCGGGAGCGTTGGCAAATATAATTCTTGACCCGATATTTATTTTCGTATTCGAATGGGGAATGATGGGTGCGGCTATTGCTACCGTTATAGGTCAAATCATAACCGCGGTTCTCGCCGTTTGGTATCTTTGCAATACGCGAATTGTAAAACTGTCAAAAAGTGATTTTAAACTGCAAAATAAAATTATTACAAAAACACTTGCGCTCGGGATATGCAGCTTTCTTTCGCAAATTTCACTTGTTGCTGCAATGGCGGCAATTAACAATATGGTTAAGAAATACGGCGCAACGGACAAAATATTCGGTCAAGAACAATATGCGCAAATCCCAATGGCAGTTGTTGGCATAGTAATGAAGTTTTTTCAAATAGTCATCTCAATAGTAGTAGGTATGGCGGCAGGCTGCATCCCCATAGTTGGGTTTAATATGGGTGCAAATTTAAAAAGCAGGGTTAAAAAATTATTTACCGAGTTATTGGTTGCAGAAACTTGCGTAGGTGCGGCGGCGCTAATAATTGTAGAACTGTTTCCAAAAGCACTTATAGGTATTTTTGGAGCCGCTAACGAGAGCGTATATTATACCGACTTTGCCATAAAAGCCTTTCGCATATATCTTTGTATGATGATTTTGGCTTGCGTAAACAAAGCAACCTTTATTTTCTTGCAGGCAATGGGAAAAGTTGTTGCTTCTACCGCAATTTCAATGGTTCGCGAAATAGTATTTGGTGTTGGGTTTGCGCTATTGTTACCTATATTTTTCGGGCTTGACGGTGTTCTGTATTCAATGCCGATTTCAGATATACTTACTGCAGTGCTTTCGACGGTGATTATTGTGGTAACATTTAAACAACTATCAGAAAAAAGGTGCGAACAAAAAGAATTTAATTGATTATTTCGGCGGCGGATAAATATAAAATCCGCCGCTGCTTCTATATTGTTAAAAGAATAAAAATTGCCCGTGCAAACAGCGCGCATACCCATGCAATGCAACATTGACCTACAATTATGATTGCTGCCCATTTAATTCCCAATTCGCGCTTAACAGCGGCAACCGCGGCAACACACGGGGTGTAAAGCAAACAAAATACTGCCATACTTAAAGCAGAGGCACTTGTCATAACAGATGTAAGAGCCGTCCCGACGGTTAAAACCTCAAGCGTGGATACTACACATTCTTTTGCCGTAAATCCCGAAATAAGAGAGGTAACAAGCCTCCAGTCATTCAATCCCAAAGGGGCAAATATTGGGGCAATTCCTCCTGCCAACCGCGCCAAGATACTGTTACTTGAATCGCTTGTTATATTTAAACCAAAATCATATGTTCTTAAAAACCATATAATAATTGAAGCTAAAAAGATAATTGTAAACGCACGGTTTATAAAATCCTTTGTCTTATCTATAAGCAGTAAGAATACGCTTTTTGCGCTTGGCATTCTGTAATTCGGGAGTTCTAAAACAAATGGATCGGGTTTGCCTTTAAAAAGTAAGTTTTTTGAAATAAGTGCAATGATTACAGCAATCGCGACACCCATAAAATATAAACCTACAATAATAAATCCACTGTACTTTGGAAAAAAGTTTTGTACTATAATACCGTACACAGGCAGTTTTGCAGTACAACTCATAAATGGGGTCAACATAACGGTAAAACATTTGTCGCGTCGTGAGGATATGGTTCTGCTTGCCAAAACTGCAGGCACTGTGCAGCCGAAGCCTATAAGCATAGGAACAATGCTCCTGCCGGATAACCCTATTTTTTGCAACAACTTATCGGTTATGAAGGCTATCCTTGCCATATATCCGCTGTCCTCAAGAAGCGAAAGGAAGAAAAACAGAATAATTATTATCGGTAAAAAACTTAACACACTGCCTACGCCCGAAAATATACCGTCTTTAATAAGTGAGCGCAAGGTATAATCAACGCGGCTTAGCGCAAGTAAACGGTCAGTTGTCAACGCGGTTTTTTCTATTGCTGTTTGCAGCAACTTTTGAAAAAACGGGCCTGCAAGATTAAATGTAATGTAAAATATCAGCGACATAATCAATACAAAAGACGGGAATGCAGTATATTTCCCTGTGAGAATTTTATCTATTCTGCTGCTTAGTATTTCCTCAGCACTTTCTTTTGGCAGAAATACGGTTTTGTCACACAAGCCGTAAATGAATGAAAAACGCATATTAGCCACCGCTGCGATACGATCTAAACCTGTTTCCGATTCCATATTTTTGATTATTTTCTCTATCTGTTTGCCTTCGTTTTTACCTAAGTTAAGTTTTTTTAAAACCGTTTCATCTGATTCTACTGCCTTTTCCGCCGCAAATCTCAAGGGGATTTCTGCGTTCTTTGCGCTGCTGTTTATAATTTTTTCAATTTGTGTTACGGCACTGATTACGGGATTTGTGCTTCTGTTATATAAAGAGTTGCCGACCTGCGGCACTGTGTGTTTATATGCTGCTTGTTCGGCTTGATTTATCAGGGCGTCAATACCTATATTCTGTGCGGCGGATACGGGAACCACAGGTACACCGAGAATGTTTTGCATATCTTTAATTTTTATAATTCCGCCGTTGGCGTTAATCTCGTCTATCATATTTAGCGCAAGCACAATCGGCGTATCCAGTTCCAAAAGTTGCATTGTAAGATAAAAGTTTCTCCCGATATTTGTTGAGTCAATTACATTTATTATGCAGTCGGGTCTTTCCCTAAGTATAAATTCCCTTGTGATTATTTCTTCGGGACTGTAGGGAGAAAGGGAATATATCCCCGGTAAATCTGTAACTGTAATATTTTTGTGCTCCTTTACCGTACCGTTTTTACGGTCAACCGTGACACCGGGGAAATTTCCTGTATGACGATTTGAATCGGTTAATGCGTTAAACAATGTTGTTTTGCCGCTGTTTTGATTGCCGACCAATGCAACGCTCAACTTTTTAACGCCTTTTATCGCATTATTGCTATTCATATCTATGGGTGCGTTATCAGTTGCTTTAAAACTGCTTTTTGAAGTTGTTTCGGTGCTCGGCTTATTCTCTTTGATAGGTATTATTTTAATCTTTTCTGCATCTGATTTGCGAACCGTCAGCCTATAACTGTGAATATGCAATTCTATTGGGTCGCCAAGCGGCGCGTGCTTTTCAATTTTTACAATCGTTCCCGGAATCAAGCCCAAATTTAAAAAATGCCTTCGCAGATTACTTTCCCCTCCAGTTTCTTCGACAATTGCGATTTGACCTCGGTGCAATTCCTTTAAAGTCATTATATTCACACACCTTCACAGGCAGAATTTTAGCGTCATATATTAAATATTCGGCGACGCTTATGAGTTATGCATATGTATGGCGCTAAAACGACAAATTCCGTTAACAGTGTATTGAAAATAACAAAAAACTATGTATAATGTTAATAGAATAAAAATTAAAGGTGCAGTATATGAAAACATTAAAAGAAAAAAGAGAAAAAGCAGCAAGAGCGGTTTTACTTTTTGAAGAAGAATATCCTGACGCTAAGTGTTCGCTTGAAAGCAAAAACGCCTTGCAACTGTTAATAGCAACCCGCCTTTCGGCGCAGTGTACCGATGCCAGAGTGAACATTGTAACCCCTGCGCTTTTTGAAAGATTTCCGACAGCCGAAGCGTTTGCAAACGGTCCACTTGAAGAAATAGAAGCACTTATAAAAACCTGCGGATTATATAAAACCAAAGCGCGCGACCTTATGGGAATAGGGAAGATGTTGTGTGAAAATTACAATGGAAAAGTGCCGGATACTATAGAAGAATTAATAAAACTCCCCGGTGTCGGACGAAAAACCGCTAATCTTGTGTGCGGTGATGTATACGGCAAGCCGACTGTTGTTGCTGACACGCATTTTATAAGACTTTGCAACCGAATGGGATTTGTTAAAACCCGTGATCCGCTGAAAGTTGAAAGTGAAATGCGCAAGATTCTTCTTCCCGAAAAATCAAACGATTTTTGCCATAGGGCGGTTTTACACGGCAGAAAAGTATGCACCGCAAGAAAGGCAAATTGTGAAAGTTGTTGTCTAAACAGTGTGTGTGACAAGCGAATTTAGTCTGTTATTGCAAAAAACAAGAAAAATACGCCTTTTAGGTATTGTAGTTTAAATTAAAATTTGATATAATATATAGGTGTTTGCCCGATATATAGATGTGTAAAATGTAAAAGAAAAGAGAAGATTTTTAATGCATAATATGAACAATCTCCGTAATATTGCAATAATTGCCCATGTCGACCACGGTAAAACAACGCTTGTTGACCAGCTGCTAAAGCAAAGCGGAACTTTCAGAAGTAATGAGCAGGTAGCAGAGCGTGTTATGGACTCTAACGACCTTGAAAGAGAACGCGGAATAACTATACTTTCTAAAAATACAAGCGTTATCTACAAAGATATTAAAATCAATATTGTTGATACCCCGGGCCATGCTGATTTTGGGGGTGAGGTTGAGCGTATACTTACAATGGTTGACGGTGTTTTGCTGCTCGTTGACGCATTTGAGGGATGTATGCCGCAAACCCGATTTGTTTTGAAAAAAGCATTGGCTCTTGGCAAAAAACCGATAGTTGTTGTAAATAAAATCGACCGTCCTATGGCAAGGCCTGCTGAGGTTGTTGATGAAGTTCTTGATTTGTTTATAGAACTCGGTGCAGATGACGATCAACTTGAATTCCCGGTTGTATACGCTTCGGGCAGAGATGGCTATGCTTCTGCCGACCCGGATAAACCGGGCACTGATTTGCGCCCGTTGCTTGATATGATAATAAACGAAATACAACCGCCGCAGAACGATATTGACGGTGCTTTTCAAATGCTGTTTTCAAATATTGAATATGACGAATATGTTGGCAGAATCGGCGTAGGCAGAATAGAACGCGGTTCGGTTAAGGAAGGGCAGAGCATATCCGTATGTAATAAAGACGGTGTTCCGCGCCGCGCAAAAATATCTAAAATATTTGTTTTTGAAGGTTTAAAACGAACCGAAGTGCCTGAGGCAAAGGCAGGGGAGTTGGTTGAAATTGCAGGTATACCCGATATCAGCATCGGTGAAACAGCCTGTGATTCGGAACATATTGACCCATTGCCGTTTATTAAGATTGATGAACCAACAATTTCTATGAACTTTATGGTTAACAACTCACCTTTTGCAGGCCGTGACGGTAAGTTTGTAACCTCGCGCAACATCCGCGACCGCCTGTTTAAAGAAGTGGAAACAAATGTAAGTTTGCGTGTAGAGGAAACCGATTCGGCGGATACATTCAAGGTATCGGGCAGGGGAGAGTTGCATCTTTCAATCCTTATTGAAACAATGCGCCGCCAAGGCTATGAGTTTCAGGTATCACCGCCTACAGTTATTTATAAATACGAGAATGGACAGAAATTTGAACCTATCGAATTATTGATGATTGAAGTTCCGGAAGAATATGTCGGTGCAGTTATGGAAAAACTCGGAACACGAAAAGCTGAAATCACCAATATGGGCACCCGTGAAACAGGCTACAGTCATCTTGAATTTTTAATTCCGTCAAGAGGACTTATGGGATATCGCTCGCAGTTCCTATCCGATACAAACGGAAACGGTATACTTAACCACATTTTCCACGGATACGAGCCTTACAAGGGCGATATTGAAAACAGGCTTACAGGTTCAATTATTGCGCACGAAACAGGCGAATCAACTGGTTACGGACTTTTTAACACCCAAAGCCGCGGAAGACTGTTTATAGGACCCGGAGTGCCTGTGTATGAAGGTATGATTGTGGGTGAAAATCCAAAAAACGAAGATATTGTATGCAATGTCTGCAAAAAGAAACAAATGACCAATACGCGTGCTGCCGGTTCCGATGACGCTTTAAGGCTTGTTCCGCATACAGTTTTAAGCCTTGAACAATCACTTGAATTTATTAAAGAAGATGAACTTGTGGAAATCACGCCGAAAAACATACGCCTGCGCAAAAAGATTTTAAGTAAAGAACAAAGAATGAAATACGAAAACAAAATGAGAAAATAATTTATGAACTATGTAATTTTCGATATGGAGTGGGATACTCATTATTGCACTGCGGAGAAAAAATTTATTAACGAAATTGTAGAAATAGGCGCTGTAAAACTAAACAGTGATTTCAAAGAAATTGATAAATTTTCAGTTTTAATTCGTTCGTCTCTTTCTAAAAAAGTATCAAACCGCTTTGTTAAACTTACAAATATAACTAATTCCGAAATGCTTTCGGGTATCCCTTTAAAATCAGCAATTGATAACTTTAAAATTTGGATAGGTGAGCCTGAAAATACTGTGTTTTTAACCTGGAGTAATACCGATTTATATGTTTTGGTCGAAAATTATTCTTTGTTTGTAAACAAGTGTGAAACCCCCGATTTTATTGTAAAATATGCAGA
>CAVALG010000014.1:0-2398 GCA_963589585.1 Roseburia sp. AF12-17LB | reverse complement strand
AATTATTTAAACGCTTTTACAACCCCGCGCACCAGAGTTTCTTATTCATATGATATACGTACATTTTTAGATTGGGTTTATGAGTTTTATTTAAATAAGTCCGTGCCATCTGTTAAAGACATTAAACTTGAAACCGTGTACAGTTTTACATCATCTGAAATTGCAGATTATTACGGATATATAAGCGGTTTTGGTACTACTGCGGGCATTTCAAGAAAATTATGCGCTATCAGTTCTATGTATGAATGGTTTTGCGTTAAGAATTATATTATTGCCAATCCGTGTCTTTTGGTAAAGAAGCCCAAGGCTGAACGCAGTTCAAGGGTTATCAGAATGCATGACCGTGAAGTTGCAGATTTTTTAAATACGATAAAAAACGGTGATGAACGGATACCTAAAGCCAGCCGAAAATATTTGGAAAAGACCCGTACACGTGATTATGCCATAGCAATGCTATTGTTAGGAACAGGCATACGCGTTTCTGAATGTGTGGGTATTGATTTCGGGCATTATCATAAAAAAGATGATAATCACTCGTTTCTGGATGTTTTTCGCAAAGGTAAAGTATCGGCACAACTAAGTTTAAGCAGCGAGGTTAAAGAGGCGTTTGAAACGTATTTAGAGGAACGTAAAGTTATGAAACCGACAAACGAAGCGGATAAAGACGCAGTTTTTTTATCGCTTAAAGGCAACCGAATGAGCATACACGCAGTTGAAGCTATGATAACCAAATATGCAAAAATTGTCGGTTGTGAGTACCATATAACTCCGCATAAATTACGAAAAACTTATGGTACAAAACTGTATGAATTAACGGGTAATATCAATATAGTGGCTGATAAGTTGGGTCACCGAGATGTAAATACAACCAGAAACCATTACATAGCAGACGATACAAAAGGCATTGACAGTGATATTTTAACCTGGACAAAATAGCCCCTGCCCTGCTTAAATTTAAAGTTTTAAGGAATTAAATATGTTACACGCAATTAAACATTTCAAAACGATTACAAAGCACCGGCACAAGGTTATAAGCCATTGTTTTAAAGCCGGCATATATCGCAGAGGGTTGCTGCATGATCTTTCAAAATACACACCGACAGAGTTTATACCCGGAGCGAAGAATTATCAAGGCAACCGCAGCCCAAACGAATATGAGCGCGAACAATACGGATATTCAAAAGCGTGGCTGCACCACAAAGGCAGAAACCGTCACCACTTTGAGTATTGGACGGATTATTCTCATATAACCAAAAGGATTATCCCCATAAAAATGCCGCTTGTATTTGTTGCCGAGATGTTTTGCGACCGTGTTGCCGCAAGCAAAATATATATGAAAGAAAAGTATAATGACGGCGCGGCTTTGGAATATTTTTTGCGCTCAAAAGCTACAAGATTTATTCACCCCGAAACTTCTGATTTTTTGGAAAAATTACTTTGTATGCTTAAAGAAGAAGGCGAAAAAACAACATTTGCATATTTGAAGAATTACTTAAAAACACATAATGATTATTAAAAACACAAAATGCAGAGCCGTGGAAGATTGTTTTCCGCGGCTCTTATAATGTGTTGAAAATTTATTTTTAGATCTTATATTAAATCGCGATTATCGCCGAAAAAGAAAAGTGCAACCGTTCCGGGCCCTACATGACTGCCTGTAACAGGCTCATAGCAGGCGGTAACAAGTTCGCCTTTAAAGCCTGACTCTTTTAATTTCATTGCAAGGTATTTGGCAGCATCTGGGTTGTCTGCGTGCGCAATACCTACTATATCATTACGGTCAGTAATCAGTCTGTTATAATCTTCCGCTAACATATCAAGCGCGCGTTTCATTCCTCTTGCTTTACCGTGTGAAACAATTTTACCTTCCCTATCCCCTTTTAGCAGCGGTTTTATTCCAAGCACTCCGCCTATGAATGCGGTTGCACCCGATATACGGCCGCCGCGCCGCAGGTAGTCTATGCTGTCAACCGTAAAGCACTGGCACATTCTATCCCTTAACTTTAACGCTTCAAGCGCCGCCTTATCAATATCAGCACCATCGTTTATCAATTGCGCTACTTTTAAAACAATTAAGCCTTCGCCCAGCGAGGCAGACAACGAATCAATAACCGTTATTTTTCTTTGCGGATATTCTTCTTTTAATTCACGCGCGGCAATAACTGCAGTACTTGCTGTACCGCTGATTCCGCCCGACATAGCTATATACACAATATCGTCACCTGCGGAAAGCACTGGTTCAAAATGTTCTATAAAACTACCGACATTGATTGATGATGTTTTTACACTAACGCTGTCACGCAGCAGATTGTAAAAATTTTTACCCTGCAAATTTATATCAAAAGGGTCGCTTTCAACTCCATTTACGGTAAAAGTAAATGGTATAACATTTATGTTG
>CAVALG010000013.1:0-3860 GCA_963589585.1 Roseburia sp. AF12-17LB | reverse complement strand
GTTCATATGTACCGCTTAGGTTTTTTGAAATGTTTTTCAAGTCGTCAACCGATTTAATAACGGTTTTTGATGCGGCACCCACGCTTACAAGCGGAGCATATACCGCAACTAAAAGCAGCGCCATAAGCACTGCAAGCAGCTTCGAGGCCGCCTTTTTTGATAGCCTGAATTTTACCATAGTGTATTCTCCTCCAAAATATTATTTATGACATATATATCGTATCACAAAACCCGTAAATCTGCACTACCTAATTTTTATTGATAAGGGTACAATTTTTCTACTTATTATAAAATTTGTATGGCATTGCTTGCTGATTCGGAACACAACATATAGTGTATTTTATTAACCGGATTACATCACATTCTCATTATATCGGTGATATTGTACAACACACCGTAATTAACAGCACGCTAATTTTGCTGATTATGCTTATTTGCGCGGCGATAATCGGACGGTGTACGGCCCGTATACTCTTTAAAAACGGTGCCGAAATACTTAATTTGGTTGTATCCCACGCTGATTGCAACCTCACGCACCGTCATATCCGTATCGGCAAGCAGGCGTTTAGCATTTTCCATTCTGACGCCAAATATATAATCGACAAGTTTTTCGCCCGTTTCGCTTTTAAAAAGCCTGCCGAGGTAACTGGCATTCATGCCGAAGTTTTGCGCAACCGACTCGACCGAAATGCCGCCTGAAAAATTGCGGTTTATGTAATCCTTGATATTTACTATAAGGTGGCGGCTTGAAGATATGTCGGCAGCCACACGGCTGAAAAGTTCGCGCATCAGCATATGCACATCCAGCCCGTCCGCCCAAAGTCCGATTCGCTTTGAAATATCCGGGTAGGTTATATCGTAATTTGCCGCAAGCAGCGCCAACATAGATTTTACAATGGCGGTTGCGGTCTTTTCGTCCGTTGTCAGTTCGGTTGTTTTGGCTATACTCTCAGCCTTGTCGGATTCGCCTGCCGACACCGCTTTAAGGTATTCGGCAGAGGTCTTTTTCGCCGCGTTAAAACGAAGAACCTCTTCTATACCCGAATAATAGGTTATTTTACATTCGGTTTTTATGGAATAAAGGCTGCGAAGGCTTTGCACAAGGTCATCGGCAAATTTTTCAACCCTCTGCCTGTATTTTTGTTCCGAAAGCACTACATAGGCGATCTTTCCTTTTGACGAGGCTACCTGATATGTGGCGAATTTTGAATTTTCCTCTTCGCCGAGCCCGATAACGGCATCGTAAAAATCCTCTTCACTTTTTCCAAAACGCTTTTTTATCTGTTCTTCGGCAAAAGCAAAATCAAACTCGGCAACAAAACATCCGCACTCGGTCAGTGAACGACCGTTCCAAAAGGATTTTTCTTTTCTTGCGGCAAGTTCAAGCGGGAAGATTCCGTTATAAACAAGCGATAGGTTTTGGCGTTTCCACTCCCACTCAATCAAATAGCGTTCGGCATCGTCATACGCTTGCTGAACCTTTTCTGCCATTTTCTTTTCAATATTTTTTACGGCGGCAATAAGCTGCACAGCGGAAACCGGCTTTATATACAGCTGCTCCGCTTTAAAATCCACAGCCGCTTTGGCGGTTTTGAAATTCTCGTTATTGCTTACAAGCATAACCGCGGTTTCAAGGCGATTGCTGTACACCGATTGCAGAATTTTCACACCGGCCGTTCCGTAAAGATCGGCGTTTATCACGGCGATACCGTCGTGCTTTTTTTTTATAAATTCAAGCGTTTTATCACCGTCACCGTACATCTTCACTATAGCAGCCCTCGGGCAGCTTATATGCAGCGATTTTGCAGTACTGTCAACAAATTCGCGGTCCTTATCCGCCAGCACTATTGTATACACCGTGTCACCTGCCTTTAAAAATGTTATATTGTTTACAATCTTTACGGCCGGCAGACGCCGACCGTAAAATTTGGTTAAAAATTATTTTATATGCAATTCTATATTGCAAACGCTGCCTGCGGCTCGGTCGGGCACGAAGTTGCCGTTTACGCGCTTACCGTCGGCTGTCATATAATCCTCGCCGTCACGGATTACGGTCACATTGTAAGTTGCGCCGCGCAGTTTACGGCTGATTTTAAAGCCGTTCCACTCGTCGGGAATGCAGGGGCTGACGGTAATGCCGTTATATTCGGCACGAACGCCCAAAATATACTCGGTTACCGCTACATACATCCAGGCAGAAGTTCCCGAAAGCCAGCTGACATTTGCAAGCCCGAATTTATCCGACTCCGGCCCGAAAATGTTTGAAGAATAAACATAAGGTTCGGCTTTATAACGCCACTCGCCTGCAATTTCCTGTGCCTTCATCGGCAAAAGCTGCGAATAGTATTTGTAGGCGCGGTTGCCGTTGCCGAGCATACACTCGGCAATTATCGCCCAGGTATTGGCGTGGCAGAATATTGCTCCGTTTTCACCGCAGCCCTTATTGTAATTGGTAAGCGGATTTTCCTTTGACGGATAATCTTTAATAGACGGGTGGATTTTCTTAATTCCGAGCGGCGTGTTAAGCAGGTCATAAACACTCTGCATAGCGGCAAGATTTTTGTCCCTGTCGCCCATACCGGAAATAACCGCCCAGGTTTGCGAATTAAGCCAGATTTTTGCCTGCGGTTCTGCGTCCGAACCCAAATATCTGCCATCATCCATAATAGCGCGGCGATACCACGCGCCGTCCCACGCGAGGGTGTTGACAAGCGCTGTTTGCTTATCGTAAGCTGCGCGGTACGCGTCGGTGTCTTCACCCAAAAGTTCAGCCATAAACATCATATCTTTAAGCGCCAAACCGAATTGCATAGAGGTCCATATGCTTTCGCCCTTGCCCTCTTTGCATACTCTGAAAAGTTGGTCGTTCCAGTCGGAACGGAGCATAAGCGGAAATCCGCGTTCGCCGAGGTGCGCAAGTGTAAACTCTACCGCTTTTTTAAGGTGTTCCCACACGGTTGCGCTTCCGCCGTCATAGTACTCTACAGTCTGTTTAAGGAAGTCGGTGTTGCCTTCCTCCCTTACAAGTTTGGCGCACGAAAGTATTGTCCACAAATGGTCATCGGAATGAACGGTTGTAACCGGTTCCCAACCCTCGGTCGGGAAGAAGTAGTGGTTTACATGACCGTCGTTATACTGCTGCGAAAGCAGAAGTTTGATTTTATCTTCGGCGCGAGCGGTATCAAACGGTATCATCGATAAAATATCCTGCGCCGTATCGCGGTAGCCTACACCCCGGAAGGTTCCGGTTGCGTAGTAGGATATATTTCTTGAGAATTGGAAGTTGCGCTCTGCCTGATATGGATTCCAGATATTAACCATACGCTCGGCGTTTTTGTCGGGAAGTTCGCACTGAATATGCGAAAGGAAGCCGTCCCACTGTTCTTTAAGCGCTTTAAACGATTTTTCGCAAAAATCAGGTTCGCGGCACTCTGCCACTGCCGATTTAATATCTTCATCGGTCATTGCGGCGCCGAGGTAAATATGAACGGTTTCGGTCTTTCCCGCTTTAAGCGACAGCGGAATTTCAAGCGCAAAGCAAGGGTCTCCGCCTGCCATAGTGCTGCCCGAGCAGTGGCCTTTTTCAACCCTTAACGGGTTTTCTTCGCTGCGGTAAGCACCTACAAACTCATCACGGTCGCCGTCAAAGCCTGCAACGGGACGGTCGGCTGCAAAATAAATAAGAGGAGTTTCGTCGGGTTTGGGCTGATTTTCTACTCCGTATTTGTAAACCAAAATATCATCAAGCGTATATACCGAAAGTTGATGTTTATTGTAGCACTGCCATTGCAGTTCGCGCATAAACTCCATCATACCGAGTTCAACATAGGGGAAAACGGTCACATCACGGTCGGTATCCG
>CAVALG010000012.1:0-14128 GCA_963589585.1 Roseburia sp. AF12-17LB | reverse complement strand
ATTGTGAAAAGGTAATTTCCAATCACGAAGACGCAGATAAAGATCACAAGTGTGACTACTGCGGAAAAACAACTTCAAACCACGAAGATACAGACAAAAACCATATCTGCGATTACTGCGGTAAGGCGATTACTAACCACGAAGATACAGATAAGAATCACATCTGTGACTATTGTGAAAAGGTAATCTCTAATCACGAGGATACGGATAAAAACCATATCTGCGACTATTGTGGTAAAATAATTACTAACCATATCGGCGGCAAGGCGACCTGCGCCGAAAAGGCGGTTTGCGATACCTGCGGTAAGGCCTACGGCGAACTTGACGCGGCAAACCACGCTTGCCTTAAGCACATAGAAGCAAAGGCGGCAACCGAAGAAACCGAGGGCAATATTGAATATTGGTACTGTGAGGGATGCGGCAAGTATTATGCCGAAGCAGAGGCGAAAACAGAACTCACAAAAGCCGAAACGGCAACCGAAAAACTTCCGAAAAAACCCGAACCCACCTCACCTAAAACGGGCGACAACAGTAATATATTACTGTGGTTCGCGCTTATGTTTGTAAGCGGCGGCGTATTTTCGGGCGTTAAAAGGTTTGTCAATCGCAAAAGAAAATCAGAAGAATAAACAAAAATTTCGGGGTGGCGGCTAACCGTCACCCCGAAAAAAAATATTGGGCAATCAAAAAAGCACTTAAGCGTAAAGCTTAAGTGCTTTTTTTATGGCGCGCTGAAAGGGACTCGAACCCCCGACCTTCTGATTCGTAGTCAGACACTCTATCCAGCTGAGCTATCAGCGCATAACGGCATTTATAAACCGCCATATTATAATATCACAACGCATATGAAAAATCAAGCCTTATTTTTCAATTTTTTAAAAAATTCCGTTTCGGGCGGCGGCAATTGCTTTTTTGTCTTGCCGTGCCGTAATAAATGTGTTACTATATTATAATGTAAATGTATGTTTTGCGGAAAGGCGGAATCGGTTTATGGGCAAAAGGGCGAATATCGGCAAAAATCGTAACAATATAAAACGCTTTCTGCCGTATTACCGGCGCTATGCCGGCGTAGTTGGGTTGGATTTGTTCTTTGCGGCACTTACCACCGTGTGCGAACTTGCCCTGCCTATGATAGTCAGGCAAATTACCAACGCCGCCACAGAGGATATTTCTCTGCTGACTACTAAATTTATCTTGTCGGCAGGCGGATTTTATATTGCTCTGCGGCTTATTGATGCCGCCGCATACTACTTTATGGCTACAGTCGGGCATATTACGGGCGCAAAAATAGAAACCGACCTGCGTACCGATATGTTCGACCATCTGCAAAAGCTTTCTTTTTCGTATTATGACGGGGCTAAAATAGGCTCTATAATGTCGCGCATAACGCATGACCTCTTTGATGTTACCGAATTTGCCCACCACTGCCCCGAGGAACTGTTTATAACCGCTATTAAAATAATCGCGTCCTTTGTCATTCTTTGCACTATGAGCGTGCCTATGACGCTTATCGTATTTGCCGTAATACCGCCTATGGTTATAATACTAAGCGTTTTTAATAAGCGTATGCGTAAGGGATTTATGGACTCACGCCGCCAAATAGGCGAACTCAACGCCGATGTTGAGGATAGCCTTTTGGGCATACGCGTGGTAAAGTCTTTTACGGGCGAGGAAACCGAGCGTAAAAAATTTCAAAAAGGGAATATTGCTTTTTTGGATACCAAACGGAATATATATAAAGTAATGGGTGCGTTTCAATGCTCAACACGGCTGTTTGACGGGCTTATGTATATAATAGTTGTAATTGTCGGCGCATTTTTTATGCGCGGCGGATATATTTCGGCGGCTGACCTTGTGGCATTTCTGCTTTTTGTAAGCACCCTGCTCGGCTCAATACGCCGAATTGTAGAGTTCGGCGAGCAGTTTCAGCGCGGTATGACGGGTATTGAAAGATTTTTTGAAATAATGGATATAGAGCCCGATATTACCGACCGTGAGGGTGCGGTTCCACTTAAAAACGCAAACGGCGATATTGAATTTTGCAATGTTTCGTTTAAATATTCGGCTGAAAACGGCGCGGTTCTTGATGGGTTTAATATGCATATAGGCGCAGGCAAAACTGTGGCGCTTGTAGGTCCGTCGGGCGGCGGCAAAACAACCGTTTCATCGCTTATTCCCCGTTTTTACGATGTGTGCGGCGGCTGCATAAAAATTGACGGTACCGATATTCGCGATTATACATTGCGCTCTTTGAGGCAAAATATAGGTATAGTCCAACAGGATGTATATATGTTTTCGGGCTCGGTTAAGGATAATATCGCCTACGGCAAGCCCGGTGCAACCGATGAAGATATACGCCGTGCGGCGCGCCTTGCGGGGGCTGACGGATTTATAACCGAACTGCCCGACGGGTATGATACATATGTCGGCGAGCGAGGGGTTAAACTTTCGGGCGGTCAGAAACAGCGTATTTCCATAGCGCGCGTATTTTTAAAAGATCCGCCGATACTTATTTTGGACGAAGCCACTTCGGCGCTTGATAATGAAAGCGAGCGTGTAGTGCAGGAGTCGCTCGGGCGGTTGTCCGAAGGCAGAACAACGCTTATAATCGCCCACCGCCTTACAACCGTTAAAAATGCCGATGAAATTTTGGTTATTGACGGCGGCGGTAAAGTAGTTGAGCGCGGCAGCCACGCCGAACTTCTTAAAAAAGGCGGCAGGTACAGCGAACTTTACAAAATATATGACGATATACGATAGGCTTACAGGGGCAGAACCTGTTACGCCTAATGAAAATTACCGAAAAGGAGAAAGCGACAATGGATTTTAAACAGTTTTTTTCAAAAATAGAGGGTAAGAAAATCGCGCTTTGCGGAATAGGCATAAGCAACACTCCGCTTATTTTTGATTTTCTCGATAAAGGCGCAAGGGTCTATGCGTGCGACAGGCGCACACGCGAGCAGATAGGTCCGCTTGCCGACAGGCTTGAGGAGCGCGGCGCGGTGCTCCGCTTAGGACCCGATTATCTTAAAAATTTAGAGGTGGATATAATCTTCCGTACCCCCGGTATGAATTTCTATCTTCCCGAATTTGTTGAGGCGCGCCGCAACGGTATCGCCGTAACAAGCGAAATGGAAGTGTTTTTTGATTTATGCCCTGCAACGATATTTGCCGTTACGGGGTCGGACGGAAAAACCACAACCACAACCCTTATTGCCAAAATGCTTGAAGCCGAGGGTAAAAAAGTTCATATCGGCGGTAATATCGGTCATCCGCTGCTGCCCGATATAGAGCATATTTCGGCTGACGATTTTGTTGTTGTGGAACTTTCTTCTTTCCAGCTTATTTCAATGCGTAAAGGGCCCGATGTTGCGGTTGTAACCAATGTTGCGCCCAATCATCTTGATATACACAAGGATATGGACGAATATATTTCCGCCAAGAAAAATATTTTGCTGCACCAAAACGCTTTCTCACGCACCGTCCTTAATGCCGAAAACTCAATAACCGCAGGATTTGCCGATCTTGTAAGGGGGCAGACAATGTTCTTCTCTCTTTCCGGTAAAGTGGATAACGGCGCATATCTTGACGGGGAGGGAACGCTTAATATGGCGTACCGCGGTATGTCGGTTCCTATTATAAACCGCAGCGAAATTGCCCTGCTCGGCGACCATAATGTTGCCAACTACCTTGCAGCGATTTCTGCCGTTTGGGGTTATGCCGGGGCTGACAGTATATGCCGCGTAGCGCGCGAATTTAAGGGTGTTGAACACCGCATTGAGCCTGTGCGCGAACTTGACGGTGTTAAATATTATAACGATTCCATAGCAACAAGCCCAACGCGTACAATTGCAGGACTTAAGGCTTTTGACCAAAAGGTTATACTTATCGCCGGCGGATACGATAAGCATGTTCCGTTTGAGCCGCTTGCCCCCGTGGCCATAGAAAAGGTAAAACTGCTTATACTTACGGGCGCTACGGCGGACAAAATAGAACAGGCGGTAAAGGGCGACTCTGCCTATAACGGCAGTCCGAAAATAATAAGGGTAGAAGATTTGGAAAAAGCGGTTGCCGTCGCACACGAAAACGCCGAAAGCGGAGATATAGTAACGCTCAGTCCGGCGTCCGCCAGTTTTGACTCTTACCCCAACTTTATGGCAAGGGGCGACCACTTTAAAAAACTTGTAAACAGTCTTTGATTTGCCTAAAATAACAACGGACTGTAAAAAGGGGCATATGTAATGGAACTTAAAGAACTTTTAATGCAGCTTTGCAATTGCGCGGGTTTCGGCGGACTTAAATCCGCCGTAAACAAAGCGGCAGGCGCAATAGGCGAATATGCGGACGAGGTTAAGTCCGACGGTAAAAGCGTTACCGCTGTAATAAAGGGCAACAGCGACCGCACACTGATGTTTGACGCGCATATTGACGAAATCGGTATGGTTGTAACAAGCGTAAGCGATGACGGGTTTTTAAGGGTTGCGCCTGCAGGCGGAATTGACGCGCGCATACTTGCCGCTCAGCCTGTTTGTATTTACGGTACGGACGAAAAATGTTATAACGGCGTGTTTTGCAGCACTCCGCCGCATTTGAAAAAGGACGGCGCCGCCCAACCGACGATTGATAAACTGTGTATTGACACGGGACTCGGCGAAAAAGCAAAGGATTTAATTCCTCTCGGCAGCCGCGTGACTTTTGCCCCTTCTGCCCGTATGTTGTCCGACAAAATGATGGCGGCTAAATCGCTTGACGACCGCGCAGGGGTTGCCGCGCTTATTGAGGCTGCGCGCCTGATACGGCTTGAAGGTACTCCCGAATATACGGTGATTTTTCTGTTTAGCGATGCCGAAGAACTTTCAATGCGAGGCGCAAAAACAAGCACTTTTGCAATTGATCCGCAAAAGGCAATCGCCGTAGATGTAAGTTTCGGCAACACCCCGAATATCGACCCCGATAAGACCGCAAAACTCGGAACGGGAGCGATGATAGGCATTTCGCCTGCACTCTCTTACCCGATGAGCGATAAACTAAAGGCTCTTGCCGACTCAGCCGAAATACCCTATACGGTTGAGGTTATGGGCGGCAGGACAGGCACAAATGCCGATGCTATATCGGTGAACCGCGCAGGTGTGGAAACGGGTCTTATTTCAATACCTATAAGAAATATGCACACGCCGCAGGAGGTTGTAGACCTCGGCGATATTGAAAGTACTGCTCGCCTTTTGTGCGAATATGCTTTTAGGGGGTAACGGGCAAATGGAGGAACTTTTAATAAAACTTTGCGAAATTGACGCAGTTTCGGGCGGCGAATCCGCTCTGCGTGAATTTTTGATAAAAGAAATAGGCGACAGCGCCGAGGTGAAAACAGACGCCCTCGGCAATCTGATAGCCTTTAAAAAGGGCAAAAACAGATCGTCAAAAAAAGTAATGATAGACGCCCATATGGACGAAGTGGGGCTGATAGTTACAGCTGCCGACGAAAACGGCTTTTTAAAATTTGAAACTGTCGGCGGAATTGAGCCTGCCGTGCTGGCGGCGCGCGCCGTAAGGTGCGGCGATGTAAACGGCGCTACGGTTACAAAACCTATACACCTGTTAGAAAAAGACGAAACGGGCAAACCCGTTAAAAAAAGCGATATAGTTATAGATATAGGCGCAAAAAGCCGTGAAGAAGCGCTTGCAAAGCTCCCCTTAGGCAGTTTGGTCGCATTTGCCGAACCGCCCTTTAAAATGGGCAGCCTTTTAAAATCAAAGGCGATTGATGACCGTGCAGGCGTTGCGGTTCTTTTAAATCTTTTAAAACAGCCGTCGGAATACGATTTTTACGCAACATTTACAACGGGTGAAGAAATAGGCTGCCGCGGCGCAACAGCCGCCGCCTATTCGGTTGCCCCGGATATATGCCTTGTGCTGGAATCAACAACCGCTGCCGATATCTGCGGCGTACCCGAAGAAGATAAGGTCTGCCGCGTGGGCGAAGGCGTAACAATCTCGTTTATGGATAACGGGACACTGTACGATAAGGAACTTTTTAAAGAAGTTGTGAACACCGCTCGTGAAAACGGCATACCGCACCAAATAAAATCTGCGGTTGCAGGCGGTAACAACTCGGGCAAAATACACCTAAGCCGCGGCGGAGTTAAAACAGCGGCGCTGTCTGTCCCGTGCAGGTATATCCATTCGCCGTCTTCGGTTGCGGATATAGAAGATGTAAAAGCGGTGAAAAACTTGGTTTCCGCTCTGTTGCCGCATCTTTGCAAATGATACGGCTGTGTGAAAGTTGTCCGCCGCTCGGCGAAAACAGCGGAGATATAACCGCACAAAAAGCTGCCTGCCTATACGGACTTTACGACGGCGATACATCACTGTTTTTGTGTTGGCATCAAATAATAAGCGGCAAAATAACGGCGGTTTTGTTTACCTTCGGCGGCACTTTAACGGTGTCTTGCATTGTAGGTGCAGAACCGGGCGAGATTTTTGATTTTGCAAAATTTTTGGGCTATACGGAATTTTACTGCACGGGTGCTTCCGCGCGTATTCTAGGTGTCAAGCCCCAAACCGAACGCAAAATTATGCGCTTTTCGGGCGGACAAGTTCCTGTTAAAAATAATTTCAATTCGTCTGCAGCGCTTGACGAAATTTATACGCTGTTAAAAAACGGTGCAGACGGGGAAATCAATTTACCGCCGCGCGAGTATTTTTATACAGATATATCGCACCGTATGCGCCACGGCGCTGCGCGTGTTAAATACTGTTCGGGCGCAATCGCCATTACTTCGGTCGAAAACAAAAACTTCGCCCTTATCGGCGCGGTTTGCACAGCGCCGCAGGAGCGCGGCAATGGTCTGGGTCGTGCCGTGCTTTCTGCCCTTATAAGTGAACTTGTAAGCGAAAACCGTGAGGTGTTTACGGTTGCAGGTAAGGGTACGGCGGAATTTTACAAAAAATGCGGTTTTACAGAAACCGATACATATTGTCTTGTTAAAATGGGGAACGGTTAAGTTATGAAAAGTTTTTTTGAGTTTGATTCGGCGCTTTCGGCTTTGTGTGATGAAGTGCTTAAAGAGTGCCAAGAGGCGTTTAGCAGAACCGCCGAGATTACGGCGTATAATCAGCAGCGCGTTTTAAAGGCGTTTATAGATAACGGAATAGGCGAGTCGCACTTTGCGCCCAGTACAGGCTACGGCTACGGCGACAGGGGGCGTGACGCGCTTGAAAAAGTGTTTGCCGACTGTATGGAGTGTGAATCCGCGCTTATACGCCACAATTTCGTTTCGGGTACGCATGCGCTTACGGTTATGCTGTTCGGCATACTTCGCCCGGGGGACGAAATGCTTAGCCTTACAGGCAGACCGTATGACACCCTTATAGGCGTCTTGGGAATTGACGAATTTTCGGACGGTTCGCTTGCCGATTTCGGCATTAAATACAGTGAAGTGGAGTTGGACGGCTGCGGTAAACCCGATATGCCAGAAATATTAAAACAACTTGCGACAAAGCAGCCGCGCGTTGCTTACATACAGCGCTCGCGCGGATATAGTTTAAGGCCCAGCCTTACTGCCGCAGAAATCAAAGAACTAGTTTGTGCGGTAAAATCGGCGTCGCCCCAAACCGTGGTTATGCTTGATAACTGCTACGGCGAATTTACAGAGTATGAAACGCCGTCTGCCTGCGGTGTGGATATAATGGCAGGCTCGCTTATTAAAAACCCCGGCGGCGGAATTGCCCCTACGGGCGGCTATATATGCGGAAAAAGCGGCCTTGTGGAAAAATGCGCTTACAGGTTGACCGCACCTGGGGTCGGTGCAGAGGTCGGCGCAACGCTCGGTCATACGCGTGAATTGTTTATGGGGCTTTTCAACGCTCCGCATATAGTGGGCGAAGCGGTTAAAACCGCAATATTCGCCGCGGCGCTGTTTAAGCGTTTGGGGTTTGAAGTAACGCCCGAACCGCAGGAGCCGCGCGCCGATATCATACAGTGCATAAAACTTAAAAATTCGCGTAATCTTGAGGAATTTTGCAAAGGGCTGCAAAGCGGCGCCCCGATAGACGCCAATGTTGTACCCGAGGCGTGGGATATGCCGGGGTATGACTCTAAGGTGATTATGGCGGCAGGCGCCTTCACGGGCGGCTCGTCAATAGAACTTTCAGCCGACGCTCCGCTGCGCGAACCGTTTGCCGTTTGGATGCAGGGCGGACTGAATTTTGACAGCGCCAAAATCGGCGTTATGAAAGCGGCTCAAAATATGCTCAATATGGGGCTTATCTCGTTAGACTGACCCTTTCAGACCTTTAAAGGCTTGGTTAATTTGATTTTCGGGGGATGAAAATATGATATATACTCTTACTCTTAATCCTGCGCTTGACTATGTTTTAACCCTAAATTCGTTTCGCGAGGGTGCTGTAAACCGTTCGGTGGGCGAACGGTTTGTTCCCGGCGGCAAGGGGCTTAATGTGTCTATAATGCTTTCGCGTTTCGGTGTTGATAACAGGGCAATAAGCGTCTGCGGCGGCAAGAACGGCGAAAAGCTGGACGAACTTTTAAAGCAAGAGGGCTGCAATGCGGATTTTCTTCATCTTCTGTACGGTGAAACGCGGATAAATGTAAAACTTCGTACCGAAAAAGAAACCGAAATCAACACCCCCGGCCCCAGAATAACCGTTGCGGAATGCGATATGATACTGCGGAAGATAGATATGCTTACCAAAAACGATATATTGGTGGTCTCGGGCAGCCTGCCGCGCTGTGATGACGAGCGTATGTTTGAAAATATCCTTACCGTCGCAGGCGAAAACGGCACTGCGCTGGTGGTAGATTGTTCGGGTGCGTCACTTGGTACTGCGCTTAAATATTCCCCATCGCTTATAAAGCCGAATAATATTGAACTCGGCGAACTCTACGGTGTAGACATAAACTGCCTTAACGACTGTATCGACTACTCAAAACGCCTGTTGGAAGACGGCGCACTAAGCGTTCTCTGCTCCTGCGGCGAAAAAGGAGCTGTCTACCTTTCCCAAAAGGGGGAAGTGTTTGCGCAGCCTGCATTTAAGGGCAGGGCTGTGGGCAGTGTCGGTGCAGGCGATGCGCTGCTTGCGGGCTTCCTCGCCGCGCGCTATAACGGCTACAATAATCGTGAATCGCTTAAGTTTGCGGTTGCTACGGGCTGCGCCACCGCTTTCAGCGATTGGCTTGCAGAACCCGAAGATGTCCGCGCCATACTGCAAATGCAGGGCTGACAGGGACTTGTAACGATTGATATAAATTAAAGATCGGCTACCACGCTGTAATTAGATCTTAGGCCGTGGTAATGGTAGATTGGTAACAGGCGGTAGGTTGTTTTTACCGTCTGTTTTTGTTGTATATTATCAAAACTACCGTTATCCACTAACTCCTTGGCTCCCTCTGACGAGGGTGCGGGTGTCCGGTGGACACCTGACGCGCAGCAGAAGCACAGACCGAGGCGGCAGCCGAGACGCTGTCAAAAATCTTAGATTTTTGACTGAGGGAGAGAAAAGTTTGCGCAATGAAGAATTAAGAATTAAAGAAAAATGGCAGCCTACAGGTAGGCGGTGAATAACAAGCGTGCCGCGCGGAAGTAGTCTGCGGCGGCAGGCGCAGACTGCGGAAGTGCGGCACAGATTTGCAAAACGGTAGTTGCAAAGATATATAATTTTGCAGAAAAAGTTCGTCCCTGCAAGCACGACCGCGGCGCCAAGCGTTCGCTTGGGGGCGGCGCAAAGGCAGGTCGCTTATTGTTATCGGCTCTGCTGCAATTTGCGCCGCCTGAAAACGCAGTTTTCCGCCGCGGTCGGGCAGGCCGGGACGGACGGCGAGCGGTGCATCCGTATTTTACTATTCTTACGCTCTTTTAGACTTGATAACAGACGGTGGACTTATGATTGCTGTCGGTTTTTCTCGCTTTCGTCACGGCTTACTAGTATAAAATGAGTCTTGAAATTCGGGGCGGCAGCCCGATAAAATGTCCAAAAAGGCGTTTTTGTACTTGACAATCGGCGATATTTGCGTTAGTATAAAGAACAGCGGAATTAAAAATCGCTATGTATAGGGCTGACGGGGGGAAGAACCGTCACGCCTTAAGAAAATTAAAAATAATCGGGGGCGTAGCTCATCTGGGAGAGCGCTACATTCGCATTGTAGAGGTAGTGAGTTCGAGTCTCATCGTCTCCACCATTTAAGTGTAATCCGAATTCGTTATTCTTGTATGGAGCACTGTTCGGGTATACAATAAAACACCGAGTAGAGTAATTAACTCTGCACGGTGTTTTGTTTTTAATATGGCCTTTTATGCCACGGACGGCAAAATTGTGGGTAACGGCAGCCTGCGGACCTGTGGCTAATATTCCTTACTAATAAGTATGCACAAACTCCCGCCCTCTGTACCCTCGACTGCGGCGGAAAACTTTGTTTTTAGACGACGAAAACCACGATTTGTGGATGGTGATATTCAAATTGAAAATATGCTGCCTCCAAGCGAATGCTTGGCGCCGCGGTCGGATGCTTGCGCACGGAACTGTTGTACCCTGATCGTTTTGTCTATACAAAATCACAGCCCCTTTATGAAAAATATCAATTTTGAATTTTTAATTGCCGCATACTGCTCGAACTTCGGCAATAAAAAGCCGCACGGCTATTGAAATGCTGCGGCGGCAGTGATATAATCGTTTATGTTGATTTTAGTATTCGGCAGGGCTTTTGGCTGCCTGAAATTAAGGAGATGCGGATATATGAAAATGGTAATTCTAATATTGCAGGATGTTGATAAAATGGTGCCGATAATAGAAAAGTTGGAGCGGCGCGGCGTGCACGGTGCAACAATGATAGATTGCCGCGGCGCAGCGGCAGCGCTTGATAACTACGCCGGCGGCTCGTTTTTAGGCAGTTTGCGCGCAATACTTGAACCTGCGCGTGAGGAAAACGAAATGATGTTCACGGTGGTAAACGACGATATGGTTAACGCGGTTTTTGATACCATTAAGGAATTTGTCGACCTCGGCAAGCCGTACAGCGGTGTTGCCTTTACAATACCGGTAGACCGCGCCGTAGGCTTTGCCGGAAATTAAGGAAGTGCAAAAGATGTTGTCTGTTAATCTGCTTTGTGAACTTGCTGTCCTGCTGTTGGCAGGGCTTTTGGGCAGTTTTCTTGTTAAATATATAAAAATGCCCGATGTTACGGGCTACCTTATAATGGGGCTTTTAATAGGCCCGTCATTTTTAGGTCTTGTAAGTGCAAAGGGCATTGCCGACATTTCCGCCGCTTCGGATATTGCGCTGGCGTTTATTGCGTTTACGGTAGGCGGAGAGTTCAAAATCAGTTATTTTAAACGCGTAGGCGCAATGCCGATAGTTATTGCGTGCTTTGAGTCGTTTGCCGCAGTCGGTGCGGTAGTTATCGGGCTTTTAGCGATAGGTTGCAGTACCCCATTCAGCCTGTGTCTTGGCGCAATTGCCGCCGCAACCGCCCCTGCCGCAACCATTATGGTAATCAAGCAGTACCGCGCAAAAGGCCCCGTTACCGAAACGCTTTTGTCGGTTGTTGCGATTGATGACGCTACCGCACTTATCGCTTTCGGTATATCTACTGCCATTGCAGGAACGCTTGAAACAGGCAAATCCCTTTCTATTGTTTCGGGCATATTGCAACCTCTTGCCGAGGTGGGCGAAAGTTTGGCAATAGGTCTTGTTTTGGGCATTTTGTTCACTCTTGCTCTGCGCCTGTTTAAACCCGCCGGTGCGCGGCTTACGCTAACCGTAGCGTTTATACTGCTTGGTGCGTCGGTTGCCGATATGCTTGGTATTTCGTCGCTGCTGCTTTGTATGATGTTAAGCGCAACCTATACAAACATAGCTAAAAAGACCGATGATATTTTTGATGCGGTTGAGCGGTTTACTCCGCCTATATTCTGCTTGTTCTTTGTGCTTTCGGGTGCCGATCTAAAAGTAAGCGTGCTGCCTACTGTAGGGCTTATCGGTGTTGTGTATATCGTACTTCGCGTAGTAGGAAAATGGATTGGCGCGTTTGCAGGGGCGTGCATAATGAAAACCGATAAAAATATTCGCCGCTACCTAGGTCCTGCTCTGCTGCCGCAAGCAGGTGTTGCAATAGGGCTTTCGTTCTTAGCGCAACAGGTAGTGCCGCAATATGCCGATAAAATACGCGCAGTTATACTGTGCGCTACGCTGATTTATGAACTTATCGGACCGTCGGTATCTAAATTTGCGCTTAAAAAAGCAGGCGAAATTGCCCCGGAACTTTAATTGTCTGCTGCAGCAAATCACCCTATTAAAACTGGAAGGGGTCAATTTATGAATATACAAACCGATATTGCGGTTATAGGCGGCGGCGCCGCAGGGCTTATGGCAGCTGCCGCAGCCGCCGATTGCGGACTTTCGGTCACGGTTGCCGAAAAAATGCCGCGCCCTGCAAGAAAACTTATGATAACGGGCAAGGGGCGCTGTAATCTTACCAACAATACAGATGTTGAGGGGCTTATTGCCGCCACCCTTGAAAATCCGAAATTTTTGTTTTCGGCATATAATTCATTTCCGCCTTCGGCTACTATGCAATTTTTTGAAAACGCAGGGGTTCCGCTTAAGACCGAGCGCGGAAAGCGCGTTTTTCCCGTTTCGGACAAGGCTGTTGATATTGTTGACGCATTGGTGAACACCGCCAAACGCCGCGGCGTTGAATTTGTTTTCAGTGCGGCAGAGAAAATTACCGAAAATGACGGCAAATACGCCGTTTTGCTAAAAAACGGCGACATTATAAACAGCCGCAGCGTAATAATCGCAACGGGCGGAAAATCATATCCGCTTACGGGTTCAACAGGCGACGGCTATCGCTTTGCCGCCGAATTGGGGCATAAAACGGTTGCGCCTGCACCCTCGCTTGTTTCGCTTGTTGCGTTTGATAACTGCTGCGCCGAACTTGAGGGACTATCGCTTAAAAATGTTGCCGTAACGGTAACGGAAGACGGCGCTAAAAAGCCCTGCTTTACCGATTTCGGCGATATGATGTTTACCTCTTTCGGTATAAGCGGACCGCTTACTTTAAGTGCCTCTGCGCATATGCGCCGCCTGCCCGAACGGCGTTACCGTTTTGTAATTGACCTTAAACCTGCGCTTTCAGCCGAAAAACTTGATATGCGCCTGCGGCGTGATTTAGCCGAATTTTCGGGCAAAGATATTATAAACTCTCTTGATAAACTTCTGCCCAAACGGCTGATTCCCGTAATTATCCGCCGCAGCGGAATTGAGCCGCATACCCGTTCGGCGCAGCTTACCCAAAAGCAGAGGGCTGCCTTGGTTACGGCGCTTAAAAATTTTACGCTTGAAATAATTTCCGCCGCCCCGATAGACGGCGCGGTGGTAACAAGGGGCGGCGTTGACACCCGGCAAATATCCCCCTCAACAATGGAATCGAAAGTTAAAAGTGGACTTTATTTTGCAGGCGAAGTAATAGATGTTGACGCTTACACAGGCGGATTTAACCTGCAAATTGCCTTTTCAACCGGCTATCTTGCAGGAAAAAGCGCAGCAAACGCCCTTAAAGAAGGTAACTGAAAAATATAAGTAAAGAGCCGAATCCTTTCAGATTCGGCTCTTTGTTGTTAGGTCGGGAAAACCCGATTGGTATATTAATTTAAAATAAATTGACCGAAATTTCTTCTCCGCCCAAACCGTGGTTATAGCATTTTCTGCCGTCAAGGAACCACAATTTTTCCGAAAAATTTTCATTTCCTGCGGCAAATACCGCCTCAGCCATTTCATAAATGCAGGCGTCCATTCCGTCAATTCGACTTAATATCTCGGCCTCGATAAAAGATGGGCGCACCGCCGCACCGTACTCCGGTTCTCCGTGGTGGGATATTATCATATGCTCAATAAGCATTGTTTTTTTCGGGTCGGTGCCGAGTTTTTGTGCATACTTTTCAACTATCATTGCACCTTTTACAAGGTGACCTATCAACATTCCCTCGGTGGAATAGGACTTAACCGTTCCGGCAGGGGAAAGCTCAAATTCGTAGATTTTAGCAATGTCATGCAAAATTACCCCTGCAAAAAGCAAATCCGAATCAATAAACGGATAAACGGAGGCTACCGCCTGCG
>CAVALG010000011.1:0-3769 GCA_963589585.1 Roseburia sp. AF12-17LB | reverse complement strand
TTTTTAAAATGAAGATAATTAAAAGAAACGGCAGCGAGATGCAGTTTGACCTTTCCAAAATCATTATCGCTATAACCAAAGCCAATAACAGCGTCGGCGCGAGCGAAAGGCTGACGGAAGAACAGATTAAGGATATCGGCGCAAGTGTTGAAAAATCATGTAATAACCTTAACCGTTCACTGAGTGTTGAGGAAATTCAGGACCTGGTAGAAAACGAAATTATGTACCGTCGCGCGTTTTCGGTTGCGCGTAAGTACATCACCTACCGTTATACAAGAGCGCTTGTAAGAAAATCAAATACTACCGATGAACAGATTTTAACGCTTATTGAGTGTAATAACGAAGAAGTTAAGCAGGAAAACTCCAATAAAAATCCGACTGTGAACAGTGTTCAGCGCGACTATATGGCAGGCGAAGTAAGTAAGGATATAACAAGGCGTATACTCCTGCCGCAGGATATTGTTGAAGCACATGAGCAGGGAATAATTCATTTTCACGATGCCGATTATTTTGCACAGCATATGCACAATTGTGACCTTGTAAATCTTGAGGATATGTTGCAAAACGGAACCGTAATAAGCGGAACTTTAATTGAAAAACCGCACAGTTTTTCAACCGCCTGCAATATTGCTACACAGATAATCGCACAGGTAGCGTCATCTCAGTACGGCGGGCAAAGCATCAGTTTAACACATTTGGCTCCGTTTGTTGATGTCAGCCGTAAAAAAATCAGACGCGATGTTATAGCCGAGTTTGAAATGATAGGCGAAGAAGCGGACGAAGAAAAGGTTTCAAAAATCGTCGAGAAGCGTCTGCGTGAAGAGGTTAAAAAGGGCGTTCAGATGATACAGTATCAGGTCGTAACTTTGCTTACAACTAACGGACAGGCGCCGTTTGTTACGGTATTTATGTACTTAAACGAGGCGCGTAATGACCGTGAGCGCGACGATCTTGCCTTAATAACCGAGGAGGTTTTGCGCCAGCGTTACCAAGGCGTTAAAAATGAGGACGGCGTGTGGATTACTCCCGCATTTCCGAAACTTATATATGTTTTGGAGGAGGACAACATCCGCGAAGACAGCAAGTATTGGTATCTTACCGAACTTGCAGCCAAATGTACCGCTAAGCGTATGGTTCCCGACTATATTTCGGAAAAAATTATGCTCCAAAATAAGATTGATAAAAACGGCGAAGGTCACTGTTATACCTGTATGGGTTGCCGTAGCTTTTTGACGCCTTATGTTGATGAAAACGGCAAACCTAAATATTACGGCAGGTTTAATCAGGGTGTTGTAACAGTAAATCTTGTTGATATCGGTCTTTCTGCGCAAAAAGATATGAATGCATTTTGGGAGATATTCGATGAAAGAATGGAACTCTGCCATAGAGCGTTGCAATGCCGTCATGAAAGGTTGACTGGCACACTGTCCGATGCAGCGCCGATACTTTGGCAGCACGGTGCATTGGCTCGCCTAAAAAAAGGCGAAACCATCGACAATCTCTTGCACGGAGGTTATTCCACTCTGTCGCTCGGCTATGCCGGACTTTGGGAGTGTGTTTACAGCCTTATCGGCAAAAAACTTACAGAACCCGAGGGCAAAGAACTGGGGCTGCAGATAATGCATAAACTTAACGAGTATACTGCAAAGTGGAAAGCGGCAGAAGATATAGATTACTCACTTTATGGTACTCCCCTTGAAAGTACAACATATAAATTTGCAAAGTGTCTGCAAAAGAGATTTGGAACTATTAAGGGCGTTACCGATAAAAACTATATTACTAACAGTTATCATATTCATGTAACTGAGCCGATTGACGCGTTTGATAAACTTGCGCTTGAATCTGAGTTCCAGGCGTTGTCACCCGGCGGAGCTATATCCTATGTCGAAGTTCCGGATATGAAGAATAATATTGCCGCAGTTTTGCAGGTAATTAAGTTTATTTATGACAATATTATGTATGCCGAGTTGAATACCAAGAGTGATTATTGCCAAGAATGCGGTTGGGACGGCGAAATCCTTATAGAAAAAGATGCTGACGGTAAACTTATCTGGAAATGCCCAAACTGCGGTAACACAGACGAAAGCAAGATGAATGTTGCGCGCCGCACCTGCGGATATATTGGTACGCAGTTCTGGAACCAGGGCAGGACACAAGAAATTAAAGAAAGGGTACTGCACCTTTAATATGAATTACGGTGAAATCAAAAAAAATGATATTGCAAACGGAGAGGGCGTAAGGATATCACTTTTCGTTTCCGGTTGTACGCACCATTGTCCCGGTTGCTTTAATGCCGCTACTTGGGACTTTAATTACGGTAAACCGTATACAGAACAGACCGAAAACGAGATTATGAAATTGTTATCACCGGATTTTGTAAACGGCTTGACGCTTTTGGGCGGCGAGCCGTTTGAACCGCAAAATCAGCGTGCGCTTTTGCCGCTTGTGCGTAAGGTGAAGGCTGAATATCCGCAAAAAAATATTTGGTGCTATACAGGATATCTGTTCGATGAAGAATTGCTGAAAGAAAGCCGCGCGCGTTGCGAGGTTACGGATGAATTTTTATCGTATATAGATATTTTGGTTGACGGGGAATTTATTCTTGCCAAAAAGAATATAGCCCTTAGGTTTAGAGGCTCGGAAAATCAGCGTATTATTGATGTTTCGAAATCTTTGGAACGGAATAGAATTATTTTATGGGAGGGACTTAAACTTGAAAATAAATATTAAAAGACTTAGAAATGACGCAATCTTACCTACAAGGGGTTCTGTCGCCGCTGCGGGTTATGACTTGTATGCATGCTTGGATACAACCAAAATAACTGTTTCACCCCACTCTACGCAAAAAATCGGCACAGGCATTGCAGTTGCCATTCCCGACGGCTATTTTGGTGCTATTTTTGCGCGCAGCGGACTTGCAGCAAAAAGCGGACTTCGTCCTGCAAACTGTGTCGGTGTTGCCGACAGTGATTATCGCGGCGAATATATTGTTGCGCTTCATAATGATACCGATGAGCCGAAAACCGTAGAAAACGGCGAGCGTATAGCGCAGTTGGTTATCATGCCGTTCCTTTCGGCAGAGTTTAATGAAGTTGAAGAACTTGACAGTACCGAAAGAGGTAGTGGCGGTTTCGGCAGCACAGGGAAATAAGCAAGCCAAAATTGAAGGGGATTTTAATCTACTATAAAAAACTTTATTATATAAAATCGGCAGCCGCTGCAGCGGCTGCCGATTTTTGTTCAAAAGTGTTGGAACTGTTATTTGTTTGATAACCAGTTGCGAATTGCTACCGAAAGTTCTTGCATAGAATTAAGAAGGGTTCTGTATGATTCTGTGTGTGAGGAAAGACCTCCGTTGTTATATATATAAGAAGTTACACTAAAGTTGATTTTACCCGATTGCATAACAACGTCGCCGTCTTTATTAACAATATAAAGGGTTTTGCTAACGATATCTGCATAGCGTTGAGGAGATAATGAATCGAATTTTGCTGAGTATTTAGAAAATAAACCGGTCATCTGTACAGCTTTTCCTGATTCTATATCTGAGGGATTATCTGCGATATACAACTTATATCCCGTGGGAAGTTTATAATTTTCTAGTTTGCAACTAAATTGCACAGTTGAATCAATCGAGATGGCCCAACTGATTTTTGCTTCGCTGGGTATCGTTCCATTGGAAATCTCACCAACATTATTTTCGGCATTGCGATATGCATTCATATCAACCATTTTCTTGTTTTCATCTTCAATCCAATCATTAGCGAGA
>CAVALG010000010.1:0-46184 GCA_963589585.1 Roseburia sp. AF12-17LB | reverse complement strand
TAACAAGAAATTTACATTTTATTTTGAAAATGTATAAGAAACTTATTGAAAAATTAAATTTAATTTGTTAAAATAATAATAATCACAGAGCAGGGGGATTATAATTAATGGGAATGGACAATGAAGTTCTTGATAAATTTAATGCAGGTGCAGGGTTTGACTGCTATAAATATCTAGGTGCACATTTTGATACCGTGAACGGTAAAAAGGGCGTGATTTTCAGGGTTTGGGCACCAAATGCCGAATCGGTATGTGTTACCGGCGATTTTTGTGATTGGGATAAAACCGCTTACAAGATGAAAAACATCGGTCACGGTGTTTATGAACTTTTTATAAAAGGTATTAAAGAGTTTGAAACATACAAATACGCCGTAACCTCTAAAGAAGGCAAAACGGTGCTTAAAAGTGACCCTTACGGTACGCATTTTGAAACCGCGCCGGCAAATGCCTCAAAGGTTTATGATATTTCGGGCTATGCTTGGCAGGACGCCGAATGGATGAAAAACAAATCAAACCGTGATGTTTACAATAGCCCTATGAATATATACGAGGTTCATTTGGGTTCGTGGAAGCGGTATGCCGACGGTAACTTTTTCGATTATGTAAAATTCGGCGAAGAACTTGCAAAATATGTTAAGCAGATGAATTATACCCATGTGGAGATAATGCCCGTTTCGGAATTTCCGTTTGAGGGCTCTTGGGGTTACCAGGTAACGGGTTATTTTGCCCCTACTTCGCGTTATGGTACACCCAAAGATTTTATGAAGTTTGTTGATATAATGCACGCAGCAGGCATAGGCGTTATTCTTGATTGGGTGCCTGCGCATTTCCCGAAGGACGAATTTGCGCTCTACCGTTTTGACGGTACACCTTGTTATGAATATGCCGACCCTAAAAAAGGCGAACACGAGGAGTGGGGAACCGCTGTGTTTGATTACGGCAAAGGCGAAGTGCGCTCTTTCCTTATATCCAATGCGCTTTTCTGGTTCCGCGAGTATCATATTGACGGGCTGCGGGTTGACGCTGTTGCATCAATGCTTTACCTTGATTATAACCGTAAGGACGGTGAGTGGACGCCCAATATTTACGGCGGAAAAGAAAATTTGGAAGCGATTGATTTTCTGCGTAAATTAAGCGAGGCGGTGTTTACCTCATTCCCCGACGCGCTTATGATAGCTGAGGAATCTACCGCTTGGCCTATGGTTACAAAACCCGGTTATTCGGGCGGATTGGGCTTTAATTTCAAATGGAATATGGGTTGGATGAACGATATGCTGCGGTATATGTCGCTTGACCCACTGTTCCGTAAAGATAACCATAATTCACTTACTTTTTCATTCTTTTACGCTTTTTCCGAAAACTTTATTTTACCCGTATCACATGATGAAGTTGTTCACGGCAAATGCTCGCTTATAGGCAAAATGCCAGGTGATTACGATATGAAGTTTGACGGGTTGCGAGCCTTTTACGCTTATATGATGGCGCACCCCGGCAAAAAACTTTTGTTTATGGGTAGCGAGTTCGGGCAGTTTATAGAGTGGAATTACAAGCAGGAACTTGACTGGCTCTTGCTTAAATACGATAAACACCGTATGACGCAGCAATTTTGCGCCGACCTTAATAAATTTTATCTTGACACGCCTGCGTTTTGGGAAAACGATTCGGGCTGGGACGGTTTTAACTGGATATCCAATGACGATAACACCCAAAGTATAATTTCGTTTATGAGAATAGATAAGCACGGCGAAAAGGTTATATGCATATGCAACTTCGCGCCCGTTGACCGTTATGAATACCGTATAGGCGCGCCGTTTGAGGGCAACTATCGCGTTGTTTTCTCAAGTGATGAAGAAAAATACGGCGGTAAAGGAAAATATGACAAGAAGATTGTAAAATCCGAAAAAATACCGATGCATGGGTTTGATAATTCAATTTCGCTTACCGTGCCCGGTATGTCGGTAACTTATATTAAAGGCACACCGGTAAAGCATAAGCCTGCGGCGCTTGGCGCTGGGACAAAGCATCGTCAAAAACCGCATTCAGGTAAATAATAGGTTGCCGAATCTAATCAAGTAATTTTAATAAAGCCGGGCAAAATAACACGCTTGCTGTATTTTGCCTGCCTTAGCAGAGGAGTTGTTTTTTCTTGAAAAAGACAGAGTGTGTAGCAATGTTACTTGCCGGAGGACAGGGGAGCCGGCTCGGCGTGTTGACGCGGAATGTGGCAAAACCTGCCGTCCCGTACGGCGGAAAGTACAGAATAATAGATTTTCCGCTTTCAAACTGCGCCAATTCGGGTATATATACCGTTGGCGTGCTTACCCAATATCAACCTCTTGAACTTAATGATTATGTCGGTTCGGGTAAGCCCTGGGACCTTGACCGCAGCAGCGGAGGCGTACACATTCTGCCGCCTTACCAAAAAAGCGCAGGGGCGGATTGGTACAAGGGAACAGCCAACGCCATATATCAGAATATCAATTTTATCGAAAGATATGACCCCGAATATGTGCTTGTGCTGTCAGGTGATCATATTTACAAAATGGACTATTCCGAAATGATAGCGGCGCATAGGGAGTCCGGCGCTGCCTGTACAATAGCGGTAATGGAAGTTGAAAAAGACGAGGCTTCCCGTTTTGGAATAATGAATTGCAACCCCGACGGTTCGGTTTATGAATTTGAAGAAAAGCCCAAATGCCCGAAAAGCAATCTTGCCTCGATGGGTATATATGTTTTTGATTGGCAAAAACTCAGAAAGTACTTAATACAGGACGAGAATGACCCGTCCTCAAGTAACGATTTCGGGAAAAATATTATACCGCTTATGCTGTCATCGGGCGAAAAACTTATGGCGTATACATTTAACGGGTATTGGAAAGATGTCGGCACTATAGATTCACTGTGGGAGGCAAATCTTGACCTGCTTAACCCGAAACTCGGTCTTAATCTGTCTGATCCGGATTGGAAGATTTCTTCAAGAACACCTTCTGCTCCGCCGCAATATGTGTCGGATAAAGCAAAAATACAGAACTCGCTGATTACCGAGGGCTGCAACATATCGGGTGAACTTGAATATTCCATACTTTTTGATAATGTTACGGTAGAAGAAGGTGCCACGGTGCTTGACAGTATCGTGATGCCGGGCGCAAAGGTGGAAAGCGGCGCGTCGGTTGAATATGCAATTGTGGCAGAAAATGCCGTTATTAAAAAAGGCGCGCATATAGGCGGAAGGCCCGAACTTTGCAACGATTTAAGCAAATGGGGCGTGGCAGTTGTCGGGCCGGGAATTACGGTTGGCGAAAATGCCGAGGTAAGCCCCGGGCTTATGATAGAAAAAGATGTTGAGGAGGGCGAAAAGATATGAGAGTGAATAAAGCGGTTTCGGTTGTATTTACCAACGCTCACGACAGGCTAATGTTGCCTATGACCGAGAACAGGTCGATTGCTTCGCTCCCCGTAGCCGGTCGTTACCGTTTAATAGATTTTACATTGTCGATGCTTGTTAATGCAGGTATTGAAAAAATAGGGCTTGTTACACGCTCTAACTATAAGTCGCTTATGGATCACCTCGGTTCGGGAAAACCGTGGGATCTTGACCGTAAAAACGGCGGAATATATATTCTGCCCCCCTATATTTTCGGCGAAAGCGGACTCTACCGCGGACATATAGACGCTCTGTACGGCTCAATATCCTTTTTGCAGAATTCAAACGAAGAATATGTAATTTTGTGCGATGCAGATATGGTCATAAATTTCGATTTAAGGGAAATGCTTGCCGACCATATTAAAAAAGGTGCGGATATAACTGTTGCTTACCATAAGTCTGTAATTGAAAAATGCAGCCGTGAACTTCTTACCTATACAATCGGCGATGACGGCAGAATTAAAAAGATACTTATGACGGGTGGTTCCGATAAAGAGAATAATTACGGCTTTGATATTATGATTATTGACCGCCTTAAACTTATTGAACTTGTTGAAAAATGCTCTGCCGATAACCGCGTAAGTATAAGCAGGGATATTTTGCAGCCGAATGTTGACACGCTTAACATAAACGGGTACGAGATTAATGGGTATGCAAAACTGATTGACAGTGTTGAAACATATGTTGATTTTCACCGCGAATTACTTGATGATGAAAATGTGCGCCGTGAGATATTTAATCCCGAGCGTCCCGTGCTTACCAAAACGCGTGACGATATGCCTACCAAGTACGGCCTTGATTCCGATGTTACATCATCATTGGTGGCGGACGGCTGCCGCATAGACGGTAAGGTTAAAAACTCGGTTGTTTTCAGGGGCGTCACCGTTGAAAAAGACGCTCAAATTGAAAACTGCATAATAATGCAGGACGCCGTTATCGGAAAAGGCGCATCGCTTAAATATGTCACCGCCGATAAGGATGTTGCGGTAAGTGACGGCAGCGAGATTTCGGGTTCTGCGGCGTATTACCTTTATATACCCAAGGGCAAAAAAGTATAATGTCCAGCCTAAGCCCGTCCGGCCGCCGACGGTGCTTTGGGGCTTGTAAACTATGCTTCGGCGGCAGAACGGAGATTTATAATGAAAGTATTGTTTGCTTCAAGTGAAGCATATCCTTTTGCTATGTCGGGCGGACTTGCCGATGTTGCCGGCGCCCTGCCTAAAGCGCTCAGGAAACGGCTTATCGGCTGCCGCGTTGTGCTGCCGCTTTATGAATGTGTTTCGGAAGAATATCGGCATAATATGAAGTTTTTGGGGAGTATTTCGGTTCCCGTTGCGTGGAGAAGGCAGTATTGCGGAGTTTTTGAAATAAAGCACGACGGGGTTATATACTATCTTTTGGATAACCAGTATTATTTTAAAAGGAACGGACTTTACGGTCATTATGACGACGCCGAGCGTTTTGCCTTTTTCTCGCGCGCAATTCTTGAAATATTGCCGCTTATAGACTTTAAGCCGGATATTATTCATTGCAATGATTGGCAGACTGCGCTCGTGCCGGTATATCTTGATATGTTTTACCGCAACCATCACGATTTGTACAGCAATATCAAAACCGTTTTCACGATACACAATATTCAGTATCAGGGTAAATACGGTATGGAACTGCTGGACGACGTTTTAGGAATACCGGAGTCGCTTGCCCATATTGTGGAATATGACGGCTGCATAAACTTTATGAAGGGTGCCATTGAATGTGCCAATATGGTAACAACGGTAAGTCCCACCTATGCAAATGAGATTATGGACCCGTGGTACGCCCATAAACTTGACGGAATATTAAGGGATCGCAGTTTTAAACTGCACGGCATTGTAAACGGTATAGACACCGATGTTTATGACCCTGCAAAAGATAAGCATATCTGGAGCAATTACAGCGCCGATAACCCGAAAAACAAAGCGGAAAACAAACTTAAACTGCTGGAACTTTTCGGGCTGCCCCTGAATGACGACCTTCCGCTTGTAGGCATAGTTTCAAGGCTTGTTTCTCACAAGGGGTTCGACCTTGTAAAGTGCGAGTTTGAAGATATGCTTAAAATGGGTCTGCGATTTGTAATACTCGGCAGCGGCGAATGGGAGTTTGAGACCTTCTTCCATTCAATGAGTGAAAAATATCCCGATAAGGTCGGTCTGCGGTTGGGTTTTGTTCCTGACCTTGCACACAAAATATATGCCGGAAGCGACATATTCCTTATGCCGTCAAAGAGTGAGCCGTGCGGTCTTTCGCAACTTGTTGCATTAAGGTACGGTTCTATACCGGTTGTCAGAAAAACCGGCGGACTTGCCGATACCATTCAGGATTCCGGGGACGGCAACGGCAACGGCTTTGTGTTCACCAATTATAATGCCCACGAAATGGCTCACACCGTTTACAGAGCGGTTGAGGGGTATAAGAACAAAGAGGGGTGGAATACCCTTGTTAAGCGCGCTATGAACTGCGATAACAGCTGGGGCGCTTCGGCTAACGAGTATATAAAACTTTATAAAAATATAATTTAACAACTTCAGATTTACACAATGTTTACATTTATTTTTTCTGTAAGTGATATAATCTATTCGGCTTAGGCTGGCGGGGGGTTAACTCTCGCCGGCCTGTACGGTGTATTTTGCGGTACGCCGTAAATCTGCAAAAGCGTCCGTAAATACCGAAAGGGAGGAAAGAAAATGGGCGAAATTTTTAAAAGTAAGTTTAAAGCATATTTCACCTCGTTCAGAGGGTATGCGATATTAACGGCAATACTGCTTGTTGCCGGAGTGTCATTCGCCGTTATACTTAAAAACGGCGAATACACCGCACGGTTCTATACAGCATATATGTACATATTGCTTTTTGCAACGCCGTTTATAACAATGTTTTCATTCGGCAAAAAGTGCTGCAATTGCGAAACGGATGAGTCTGCCGCACAGTCGGGCGCGTTTGCACAGGCGTTCGGCAGCTTTTTTGCGGCATATCTGTTTTATGCGGTATGCTGCCTGCCTACGGTGCTGTTCCAACTTGTAACGCTTTCGCATATAAAGGCGGATAATCTGCTTTATTTAAGCCGTTTGATAGGACTTTTGCTGTTAGGGCTTGCCTTTGTTGGGTTTAGCAATTTTATAGCATATTTATTTAAAAACCGCGCAGCGTCCGCCTTTGCAAATCTGGCATTTGCACTTTTTGCGGTTGTTGCCGATAATCTTATCGGCTCTGCACACGCAGTGTCGGTTGTTGCAGCGTTCATTTCGCCTGCCGAACGGTACAAACTGTTTTTAAGCGGTGGGGTTGACTTTGTCGTTGTTATTTTGTGCGTTACGGTTTCCGTGTTGGCAATCTGTGCGACAGCAATAATTGAAGATGTTAAAAGAACAGGGGGCGGCGACAGATGAAAGGACTGCATTTTAAACATTCGCACCACGAAGGCGACCATAAGGCGTATCTTATAACCGTGCTTGCAATATCGGCTTTAGCGGCTGTGCTGCTTAATGTCGCTGCTGTTGTTTTTTCGGGCGAGTTTAATCTCACCGCCGATATAACCTCTAAAAAGATGTTAAGCCTGTCTGCAGAAAATAAGGAATTTATCCGTTCATATAAAAACAAAGCGGAAATATTGGTTCTTGCCGACCGTGACGATTATTTGGGCGAGGGTTACAGGCAGTATGTAAAGCACAATATGCAAACCGAGGAACTTAATAAAGATCTTGAGCCGTGCCTGATTCAAACCGTTAAACTGCTTGAAGAATACCCTAAACTTAATAAAAATATAACCCTTAAATTTACTGATCCGTACGGCGATAATATGGCGGAACTCTCAAAACGCTTTTCGGATGCAGAGTACGGCTACGGCGATGTTATTGTTTCGGTTACCGATGAAAATAAATCTACTTCATACACAACCCTTAAACTCGGCAATATGTATGATGTAAGCAGCGAGGACGGGTATTCAATAACCGCAAACCGCATTGAAACCGCGCTTGCCTCAAAGCTCAGTATGTCGGGCGTTGCAATGTTTACCGATTACTGCGATGAAAATACAACCTATGTTATAAGCACGATACTTAAAGATAAGTACACATTTACCGATGTTTCGGGCGAGATTGCAAAATCCGACCTTTCTAAATATTCCGCCTGCCTTATTTCTTCGCTTGAAAAAGATATAACCGAGGCAGACGCCGAAAAATTGAATGCGTTTTTAAGTATGGGCGGCAAAAAACTTCTCTATTTTGCCGATGCCTCAAAACCCGATACGCCCAACCTTAACAAATTTTTGAACAAGTGGGGCATTGAGGTAGGCGAAGGTGTGCTGGCTGAAACCGCCGAGGATAACCGTATGCCTTCTGATGTTACAACATTTGGACTTCAAACCGGCGATGAAAACGGATATATCGAAAGTGCAGATGCGCTTATTATATCGGGCAAAAATGCTCCGATCAAAGTGCTTGACTCAAAAAGCGGCGTTAAAACTACCGTTGTTTTAAAATCATCGGATACGGCGGTCCTGCTTGCAGAGGGAGCCGACGGCAGTAGTGCCGACGGCGGAACAGAAGCGGCCGCAACTCCTATTGCTGTAGTTTCCGAATCTAAAAAAAGCGGTGCTGTAAGCCGTGTGTTTGTAGGTTGTGCCGATATGCTTAATATCAATTGGCTTAATAACCAGTACGCAGGTAACTACACGGCTATTGATTCGGTTGTTGACGGTGTTATAGGCGGCGCTGAACTTTCTGTTAAGGATAAAGCCGTTCCTACCGAAAAACTGTCGATTGACAGTGACGAACAGAAAATAATTATTTCGGTATTCTTTGCCGCACTGCTCCCGCTTTTAATGCTCATTGTGGGCATAACCGTTGTGTATAAAAAGAAATCGGCTGCCGCCGCGGCAGTGCAGGCTGAAAATGCCGAAAACGAGGGAAACGAGGAAACCGCCGAAGGTGAACAACCGACCGAGGAAACGGCTGACGGTGAAGCGCAAGACGGTGACGAACCCGAAACAGAATCGGAAAATTCCGATTTGCCGCAGGAGGATGAGGAGCCGGAACAGATTGAAATTTCCGACGCAGCCAGCGATGCCGATACACAGGTGCCCGACGAAGGACAGAATAACTGAACTGATAAAATAATAATTTATTTTCACCCGAAAAGTTTTGCCGCTTTTCGGGTGCTATTTATATGTAATTTATTGACATAGAACAATTGTTATATTATAATAATTAATCGAATGATACATTTTTGCATTCATATGTGATAAGAGGGAGAGCTTTATAAAAATGAGTAAATCTAAAAAATTTTTATCGGTAGTTTTGTCACTTGTACTGTTGCTGACCTGCACTTCTATGGGAATTACAGTAAGCGCTGCAACAAGCGGTATAACGGGCGACTGTAAATGGACGCTTAACGGAACAAAACTTACAATCAGCGGCAACGGCGAAATGGAGCGCGATTATTGGGATTACGAGAATGAAATATCTCTTGCTCCGTGGGGTAACGAAATAACCGAACTGGTTGTTGAGGACGGCGTAACTTATATAAGCATATGCGGATTTGTCAGCTGCGAAAGACTTACAACCGTAAAACTTGCCGATTCTGTCAGCGTTATAGGCGATAACGCATTTTCTTCCTGTACAAGTTTAAATTCGCTAACTCTTTCTAAAGGTCTTAAGTTCATAGATGCATATGCATTTGCAGATTGTTATAATCTTATAAATATAACATTGCCCGAAAATCTTGAATATATTGAAGAAACCGCATTCTACAACTGCGTTTCACTGAAAAATATTTTTATACCGGATAGTGTGATGTTTGTTGCGCCCGGCGCTTTTATAGAGTGTGACGGATTGACCGATATAACCGTTGGTAAGAATAATCTTCTCTATAGTTCGGATAACGGCGTGCTTTACAGCAAGGATAAAACAGAAATTGTTACCGTTCCGGGCGGTAAAACGGGTTCATTTTCGATACCGAACGGCGTAGAACGAGTAGGCGATTATGCTTTCTTTGCTTGCCGCGACCTTACAAATATAACAATACCCGACAGCGTAACAAGCATAGGGTTTTCGGCTTTTTATGATACATATTTATACGATGACGATAATTTGGCAGAAGGTAAGGCTATATATGTAGGCAATTACCTTATTGAAACCAATCCGGACAATATGTCGGGCGAATATCAGATAAGGCAGGGCACCACCTGTATAGCCGATGGTGCGTTTATGTATGATGGCGGACTTACAGGTGTACAGTTGCCCGAAAGTTTAAAATATATCGGAATACAAGCATTTTCGGATTGCGGTATGTTGTCAAATATAGCAATGCCGCATAATGTTATGAAAATCGGAAACGGAGCCTTCAAAAATACCGCTTACTATAATAACGGGTCCAATTGGCAGAACGGTGTACTTTATATAGGCGAATATCTTATTGAAGCAGATAGGTCAAAAACAAGCGAAATTTGCACGGTTCGCAGCGGAACCGTCTGCATAGCCGACGGTGCATTTGAGGGCTGCGGCGGTTTGAGAACCATAGAACTGCCTGCCGAGGTTAAATATATGGGCTTGGAAGCGTTTGTGAACTGTTTTGACCTTGAAAAATTAAATGTTAATTTGCAAAATGCCGATTATTCATCGGTTGACGGTGTGCTTTACAATAAAGATAATACACAATTGCTTTTATATCCGTGCGGCAGAAAGGGCGACTTTAAAATACCGGACGGCGTTAAGACCATAGCCTCAGGTGCGTTTTGCAGCGCCCCGTATATTACGGGCGTAACAATACCCGAAAGCGTTACAACCATAGAATTTTCCGCATTTGTAACCTGTTCCGGGCTTGAATCGGTGTTTATTCCCAAAACCGTTAAAACCATAGAAGACGGCGCGTTTGTTCTGTGCGATAATGCGGTTTTAACCGTGTCCGAAAACAGCGCGGCGCATAAATACGCGGTTAAAAACGGTATGAAGTTTAAACTTATTGAGGATATGTGCGAACATAAGTATTCGGGAGATTGCGATTCAACCTGCAACATTTGCGGACGCAGCAGAGCAACCTCGGCAGACCATACTTTCGGCGCAGATAATATCTGCACGGTTTGCGGATTTAAAAAGACAATCGGAGATGTGAACGGCGACGGGGTTATTAACTCCACCGATGCTATAGAGGTGCTGAAACACGACGCTAAAATAATAACGCTGTCGGGTTCGTTGTTTGATATAGCGAATGTTGACGGCGACGAAACGGTCAATTCAAACGACGCCGTACTTATTCTTAAATATGACGCTAAATTAATAGATGAATTTCCTGTAAAATAACATACAAAAAATCGGAGGCTCCCGAAAAGGAACCTCCGATTTTTAATGCTCTGATTTTACTTATTTAAGAATCTTGTTAAAAATTCCTGCGTCTTGGGGTTCTGCGGATTTTCAAATATATCCGCAGGCGTACCCTCTTCGCAGATAACTCCGTCTGCCATAAACACAACATTTGTTGAAACATCGCGTGCAAACGCCATTTCGTGGGTTACAACTATCATTGTAAGTCCCTCGTGTGCAAGGTTGCGCATTACCTCCAAAACTTCGCCTACCATCTGCGGGTCAAGTGCGCTCGTCGGTTCGTCAAAAAGCAGAACTTCGGGCTGCATCGCAAGCGCACGGGCAATTGCAACACGCTGTTTTTGTCCGCCTGATAACTGTGACGGTTTAGCGTTTATGTAAGGCGACATTCCTACTTTATCAAGGTAGTGCAGAGCTGCCTCTGTTGCCTCCGCTTTCGATTTGTGCAATACCTTTGTTTGCCCTATCATACAGTTTTTAAGCGCGGTCATATTATTAAAAAGGTTAAATGACTGGAACACCATTCCCACGTGCGCGCGGTATGCGCTCGCGCCGCCTTTAATAGTGTCAATATTTTCGCCGTGATACAGTATTTCGCCCGACGATGGGGTTTCAAGCAGATTTATGCAGCGCAAAAGCGTTGATTTACCGGAACCGGACGCGCCGATGATACTTGTTACATCGCCTTTATGCACCGCAAAGTCAATGTCGCGCAAGACATCATGTTTTCCGAAAGATTTTGAAAGATGATTTACCTGTAAAATTGCTTCCGACATTATCTTACCCTCCGTTCTTTTTTCTTAACAAAGGAATATGTACCGCTTGTGTGCGCCAGCGTGTCGCTTGTTGCAACATCAAAGTTTGCGGGTCCGTCAAGCAATTTTTCCCACAATCTCAAAAGCAGCGAGCAGACAACGGTCATAATAAGATAAATCACAAGGGTTATAACAGCAGACGGGAAATATTTGTATGTAGCGCCGACAATTGCTTTGTGCGCTGCAAACAATTCGGTGTAGCCGATTACAAACATAACCGAAGTATCTTTTACATTTATAATAAGGTTGTTGCCGATTTGCGGAATGATGTTCTTTATAGTCTGCGGCAGGATTACATAAAGCATAGTTTTAAAGTGGTTCATACCTATAGATTTTGCACCCTCGGTCTGTCCTATATCAATTGACATTATACCGCCGCGTACTGTTTCCGCCATATATGCGCCCGTGTTTATTGAAACAACCATATACGCCGCAAATGTGACTTCGAGGTTTACTGCGCCGTCCGTAAAATAGGGTAGTGCATAGAAGATGAAAATTGCCTGAATTATCATCGGCGTGCCCCTAAAAACTTCAACATATATCCGCACAATAGCCTTAACTATGCCAAGCAGAATGCGTTTGAATATATTATCCTTTTTACCGCAGGGAATAGTTTGAATAATACCGCAGGCAAGACCTATCAAACAGCCTATTGCGGTTGCAACAACTGCAAGTTCAATTGTTTTAAGGGCGCCTGTGAGGTACTGTGAGGAACTGTCCCCCCAACATTCAACTATGTCGCCCCAAAGTTCGGCAAGTTTGTCCATATCGTTTTCTCCGTTCTTTTTAAAATGCGCCGCCCCGGTTAATTACATAGGCGGCGCATACGCTTTTAATCAATCAGTCGGCAAGCGGCTGAATTTTTGTGGCTTCCGCCATTATCTTGTTAAAGTCGTCGGCAGTCATATCTTTAAGTACGCTGTCAATCTTGTCTTTAAGAACAGTGTTGCCCTTCTTGACAGAAACGCCTATGTTGATGTCACCGTCGTCTACATCAAAAGCATCGTCTGCAAGGTTAAGTATAGTTAAATCATCATAAGCGATAAGCGCGCCCTGCGCTGTGGGCATATCGGTGCAGATAAAGTCAACTGCGCCTGTTTCAAGAGCCATAAGCATTGAAGGAGCTGTTTCCTGCGCGGTTTGAATCTTAGCACCTTTTATCTGCGGCAGGCAGGTATCATACCAAATTGTACCGAGCTGTGAAGTGCATTTTGCACCCGAAAGATCTGAAAGTTTGGTTGCGTTTGCATATTTGCTGTCCTTTTTAGTCATACAAACGATACTTGCATAGATGTAAGGACCGGCAAAGTCAACCTGCTTCATACGCTCTTCAGTCATTGACTGACCTGCTATAACAGCGTCAACCTTTCCTGTCTGAACGGCGGGAACAAGTGAATCCCAATCAAGGCGGACAACTTCAAGTTTCCAACCGTTGGCTTCACATATCTTCTTAGCCATCATAATATCATATCCGTTTGCATAATCCTTTGAGTCCTTAATCGGAACGGCACCGTTGGAGTCATCGGATTGGGTCCAGTTGTAGGGTGCGTAAGCACATTCCATAGCAATTGTAAGAACGCCGTCTTCAACGCCTGACTTGGTCTCCTTTTTGTCGCTGCTCTTAGTTCCGCATCCGGCAAAGCCGAATGTCATTACAAGCGCAAGTGCAAGTGCTAAAATCTTTTTCATAACAATCTACCTCTCTGCGGTTCTAACCGCCGTAATTTTATTAACAAAAAAGGACCGCTTTGTCAAGCGATCCAAAAGTATTACAGTAAAAATAAAGTATAATTTAACTTTAACCGTAAGTGCCGATAGCGCTTCACAAATATTAAATGTGACAGTCCGCCGGATATTATCCGACGACCCAGCAGCAGCATCTTCAGGAACGATAACTGCGGCTTCGGCGGCGTTTCCTTTCAGCGTGCGGCAATTTCCTGCTTTCCGCATACGCGTACTGATAAGCACCGCGCCTCTATCCATAAGCGATTCAATTTTGTTGTGGGTATTATACACCCCTATGATTTTCTTGTCAACAAAAAATTTCAATTTTCTTAAATTTTGTGGCATAAATACATAAACAAGCGCACAGTTTGGCGTGTTTTTGGCTATTCTTTTAGAAAAAAAGGGTCGTGAAGGTAAAAATTTTGCAGTGACTTCAGGTATCGGGGTACGGTTCGGATGAGCTCGGTCCGCGTCCGAAAACAGCCGTTTTCGGACGCACACGCGCAGAGGGGTGTTTGTTGTTATGAGATTTTAGCGTGTGCGTCTGCAAGCGTACGCTTGCGGCAGCGGACCGAGCTCATCCGAACCGTACTTTCCGCCGCACCTACCCCGAAATCAGTCATACGCAACTTTAATTTTCCGTATTGCCAAAAAATCCTTGACAATTTCAACGTGCGGCTATATAATGTATAAGTAAGTTAAGATGTGATAAAGGGAGAGTAGGTTGCGACCTGCTCTTTCGGCTTGTTTGGGGCAATATAATAATATTACTGTCTGTGCGGTAATCGGCTGCCGCCAAATTAAGCCTTAAATCGTGAGGAGTGTTGCTTATTGGCACGGTCAAATGCAGTTTCAAGGGTTATTGAACTTATAAAAGAACCTGTGGAATCGCTGGGTCTTTCGCTTTGGGATGTTAAATTTCTTAAAGAAGGTTCATCTTGGTATTTAAGAATTTTTATTGATAAACCGGGCGGCGTTAATATTGACGATTGCACCGATGTTTCGCACCTTATCGACCCGATAATTGACGAAGCAGACCCTATAAAACAGTCTTATTATCTTGAAGTGTGCTCACCGGGAATCGAACGCGAACTTACAGAACCTGAGCATTTTGAACAGATGATGGGCGAAACGGTCTGCGTAAAACTTATACGCCCGCGTGACGGCGTGCGCGAGTTCAACGGAAAACTTACGGGTTATAACGGCGGAATTACCGTTGAGCAGGCGGACGGACAGATTTCATTTGAAAAGGCGGAGATTGCATCGGTACGCCTTAAAGATACGGAGGAATAAAGAAAAATGGCTAAAGCAGTTAAGAAAAACAGTTACGAGATCGATCTGGAAGAACTCTTCGGCGCGCTTAAAGCGCTGGGCGCCGAAAAAGGCATACCCGAAAGTTACCTTATCGAAAAAATCAAAACCGCAATCGTTACGGCGGCAAAAAAGGATTACGGCGGCAAGGATGTTGTGTTCTGCGATATAATTCCCGACGAGAAAGTATTTAAAATATACGTAAGAAAAACGGTAGTTGACGAAATAATAGACGAAAATACTCAGATACTGCTCGGCGATGCGGTTAAATATGACCCGAATGCGGCGGTCGGCGAGTTTGTCGATATCCCGATCGAGTCTAAAAAATTCGGCAGAATAATCGCCCAAAACGCAAAACAGATAATCCGCCAGGGAATAATAGACGCCGAGCGCGGTCAGGCATATGCCGAGTTTAAACAGCATAACCGCGAACTTGTTACGGCACTTGTTCAAAGGGTAGACCCGCAGACAGGTAATGTTACCCTGTCTATCGGCAACGCCGTTGCCTTTCTTCCGAAAGCCGAACAGGTCCCTGACGAGATCATCCGCGAGGGCGATCATATAAGGATATATATTGTTGACGTTAAAGAAAACGAAAAGGGAAGTCCGCGCGTTATGATATCGCGCACACACCCCGGTTTTGTTAAACGCCTTTTTGAAATGGAAGTCCCCGAAATATATGACGGAACAATCCAAATCAAGTCAATTTCGCGCCAGGCAGGTTCAAGAACCAAAATTGCCGTTTGGTCGGAAAATCCGGATGTTGACGCTGTCGGTGCGTGTATCGGTCAGCGCGGGGCGCGTGTGAACAGTATAATTGATGAACTCGGCGGCGAGAAGATAGATATAGTTAAATACAGTGACGATCCTGCTGAATTTGTTTCGGAAGCACTGTCACCTGCAAAGGTAGTTTCGGTTGAAATAACCGACGAAGAAGAAAAGGCTTGCCGCGCCACCGTGCCCGATTCTCAACTTTCGCTTGCAATAGGCAATAAGGGGCAGAATGTGCGCCTTGCCGTCCGCCTGACCGGCTGGAAAATTGATATTCGTCCCGAAAGCGGATATTACGGCGAGGATGACGATACGGTACAGTAAATATTTTCAGCATAAGAAGAGTAAGGAGGGAATGCCTTGAAACCGAAAAAAGTACCGATGCGTATGTGCGTCGGATGCGGAGAAATGAAGGATAAAAAGCAGGTCTTGCGTGTTGTTAAAAACAAAGACGGTGTAATTTCGCTTGATACAACGGGTAAGGCGCAGGGCAGGGGAGCGTATTTGTGCGCTGACCCCGAATGTTTTAAAAAAGCGCGTAAAAACCGCAGACTGGAACGCGGTTTAGGTATGGCTATCCCCGATGAGGTGTATGAAAAAATAGAAGCGGAGTTGAAGTCGCAAAGTGAAAAATGACCCGATACTTTCAAGGCTCGGTATCGCACGCCGCGCGGGTTTTTTATCACCCGGCAGTGCGGCAGTGCTGGAGTCGATAAAGAAAAACAAGGCTCGGCTTGTTGTAATCGGCGCCGATATTTCGGCAAAAACCGAGAAAGAACTGAGATTTCACGCAGGGCAAAATGTGCCGGTAGTGCGCATAAGTGCCGACACTTTTATGATTACATCGGCTATAGGAACAAAGGCCGGCGTGGTTTCGGTAAATGATGACGGACTTGCATCCGCTGTACTTAAAAATATCCCAAATAACGAAAAGGAGGAAATGCCATATGATGATTAAATACAAGGTCAACGAAGTAGCAAAGGATTTTGGTAAAACGGGAAAAGATATATTGGCAATTCTGAGTAAATACTGTGACGGAACTTATAAGAGTCAAACCGCATTGGGTGAAGAAGAACTTAATGTTATATTTGATTATATAACGCAAAAAAACAGTGTGGAAAGTTTTGACGAATACTTTGCCGAAGGTGAAAAAGTGCGCGAGGAACGCGCAGCGCAGCGCAAAGCCGAAAAGGATAAAAAGTTGGCTGAGCAGGCGGCAATTCTTGAACAACTCCGCGCAGCACAGGCGGCGGCAGAGAGCAAAGGAGGCACAGAAAAATCGGAGGCAAAAGCGGAGCAGAGCGGCGCAAAAGCAGCTGAAACCTCAAAAACCGAAACTCCCAAAGCGGCAAACAGCGCGCCTTTCGCGCCCAGACCGAAAAAGGAGAAAAAACCGGGCGAAGCACCGCATCGAGGTCCTGCCGAATTTAAAAAGGTTGATACAAGGACTTCAAATGTCAATCTTGATAAATACAACGAAAAGTATGAGAATATCGCGCCTGCGTCAACTATGCGCGATAATATTCAAAGAAAACAGAAAATCAAGCAGAAATCGCACGATTACCGCCGCCCGCAGGGCGTAAAGCGCGAAACAGAGGCTGATAAACTCCGCAGACTTCAACTTGAAAAAATCAAAAAGACTCCTATTACCGTTACGGTAGGTGACGAAATAACGGTAGGCGAACTTGCAGCCGCGCTTAAAAAGACCGCGGCGGAAGTTATAAAAGTTCTTATGAAACTCGGTATGATGGCAACCGTTACGCAAACAATTGATTACGATACGGCAGAACTTGTTGTTCTTGAACTCGGCGCGAAAATCGAGCATGCCGTTGTTGTAACTATTGAAGAAAGAATTATGGATGTTGCGGAGGATAAAGAGGAAGATCTTAAACCGCGCGACCCGATTGTTGTTGTAATGGGTCATGTTGACCACGGAAAGACTTCAATCCTTGATGCTATCCGCCATACTGCCGTTACTGACGGCGAAGCAGGCGGTATAACCCAGCACATAGGCGCTTACCGTGTTAATCATAACGGGAATAATATAACATTCCTTGATACTCCGGGACACGCTGCGTTTACTGCGATGCGCCTGCGCGGCGCAATGGCTACCGATATAGCGGTGCTTGTTGTTGCAGCTGACGACGGTATTATGCCCCAAACGATTGAGGCTATAAACCATGCAAAAGCGGCCAAAGTTCAAATAATCGTTGCAATAAATAAAATGGATAAACCCGAGGCTAACCCCGACCGTATTAAGCAGCAGCTTACAGAACACGGACTTGTTCCGGAAGAATGGGGCGGCGACATTATATGCGTCCCCGTTTCGGCAAAGACACACGAGGGCATAGAAGATTTGCTGCAAAATATTCTGCTTGTTGCCGAAATGCAGGAACTTAAAGCCAACCCGAACCGTAAGGCAAAGGGCGTAGTTATAGAGGCGCGCCTTGATAAGGGCAGAGGTCCTGTTTCAACACTTCTTGTTCAGTCAGGTACACTCCATACGGGTGATGTTATCGTTGCAGGCACTTCTGTAGGCCGTGTAAGGGTTATGACCAACGAAAACGGGAAAACTCTTAAAGAAGCAGGTCCGTCCGTACCGGTTGAGATAACGGGACTTGACGAAGTTCCGGGTGCAGGCGACGGATTTGACGCTGTTTCGGATGAAAGGCTTGCGCGCCAGTTGGTTGAGCAGAGAAAGCAAAAAGCAAAAGACGAACTGTACAACGCGTCAACCAAGGTTACGCTTGACAATCTGTTCAGTCAGCTTGAACAGGGCGACCTTAAGGAACTTAATGTAATCGTTAAGGCTGATGTTCAGGGTTCTGTTGAGGCGGTTCGTGAAAGCCTCCAAAAACTGTCGAACGACGAGGTTTGCGTTAAGGTTATCCACGGTGCGGTCGGCGCTATAAACGAAAACGACGTTATGCTTGCAAGCACTTCGGGCGCAATCGTTGTCGGATTTAACGTAAGACCCGACGCGGTCGCTAAAGCGGCGGCGGAACGCGACGGTGTTGATATAAGACTTTACAGGGTCATTTATGACTGTATTGAGGAAATTACCGCCGCAATGAAAGGCCTGCTTGCGCCCAAATTCCGCGAGGCTGTTCTCGGTACTGCCGAAGTTCGCGAAACCTACAAAATATCGGGCGTCGGAACCATTGCAGGCTGCTATGTGACAAGCGGTAAGGTAACAAGAGCGTGTCAGATACGCATAGTTCGTGACGGAATAGTTGTTGCCGAAGATGAGATAGCCTCACTCAGAAGATTCAAGGACGATGTTAAAGAGGTCGCACAGGGATATGAGTGCGGTATAGGCCTTGAAAAATTTGCCGATGTTAAACTCGGCGATGTTTACGAAGCCTTTATAATGGAAGAATACAGAGATTAATATTAATTACAGGTGCGGCGGCTTTTGCCGCCGCAGTTGCATATTTCTCGCAAGGAGGAACGTATGCCAGGTTTTAAAACGGGAAGAACGGCGTCGGATATACGCCGCGAACTGTCCGCGCTTATAGGCGGATTAAAAGACCCGAGGATAAGTAAACTTATAAGTATAATTAAGGTGGATGTTTCGGGCGATATGTCTTATGCCACGGTGTATGTCAGCGCAATTGAAGGTTATGACAAAACCGTTGAAAGCGTAAAGGGACTAAAAAGCGCCGCAGGATATCTGCGCCGCGAGCTGGGCGCTCGCGTTAAAATGCGTAAAACCCCGGAACTCAGATTTGTTGCTGATAATTCGATTGAACACAGCGCCCATATTGCCGAAATAATCGGAAGTTTTGAAGACAATTCCGAACATTACAGAGAGGATAAACCGCAGGACGGAGAATGATATGAAAAACGGTTGTGAAATAATGACGCTTGATTCGGTTTGCGAATTTTTGCGTGAAAACGACAATTATCTTATCCTTACGCACGCTTCGCCGGACGGTGATACAATAGGTTCCGCAGTTGCGCTCTCGCTGCTGTTGAAACAGTTGGGCAAACGCTCGCGCACCGTGTTTTCAGAGCCGGTAGGTAAGAAATATTCATACCTTGCCGACTGTACGGGCGGGGACTTCACTCCTGCCGCAATCGTTGCGGTTGACGTGGCGGATATTAAACTTATGGAAGGGGATTGCAAAGCCGCCGGTGTACCCGATTTGTGTATTGACCATCACCCGACCAACACACAGTTTGCAGTCCGTTTGTATCTTGAAAGCAAAGCTGCCGCCTGTTGCGAATGTGTCTATCACATAGCGGCGCATCTGGGCGCGGATATAACCGCAGATATCGCAAATGCGCTGTACACGGGCATTACTACCGATACAGGCTGTTTTAAATACAGCAATGTTACGGCAAATACGCATAAAATCGCTGCCGAACTTATTGAAAAAGGCGCAGCCGCGGCGGAAATAAACCGCCTTATGTTTGAAACAAATTCAAGGGCGAAAATCGAGATGGAAAAAGCCGCGCTTGAAACTATAAAATACTATTTCGGCGGTAAATGCGCCGTTATGACCGTTACTTTGGATATGATAAACCGCACAGGCTGCGAAAAGTCGGAACTTGAGGGTATTACACCGATACCGCGCACGATTGAGGGTGTGGTTGTCGGCGTTACGCTTAAAGAAACCGAAAAAGGCGTTTTCAAGGTTTCGTTCCGCACGCACGAACCGATTGATGCCTGCAAAATAGCGGCGCTTCTCGGTGGGGGCGGACATATGCGCGCGGCAGGCTGCCGTGTTAAAGGTACCGCCGAAGAAGCGGAAAAATTATGCCTGCAAGCCGTCGGAAAGATGTTGGTGGGGCAATGACCGGACTTGTCCTGCTTAATAAACCTAAAGGTATGACATCGTTTGCCGCTGCCGCTGCTCTGCGCCGCATATACGGCGAAAAAAGGGTGGGGCATACGGGTACGCTTGACCCTATGGCGACGGGCGTTTTGCCCGTGCTTTTAGGGCGTGCTACGCGCCTTGGGCAGTTTATGATAGATGCCGACAAAAAATATACCGCCCGTATGAAACTCGGAATAACCACCGATACTTTGGATATAACCGGCAAGATTACCGCGTCAAGGGATGTCAGCGCAGGAGCAGAAGATGTTGCTGCGGCAATTCTGAAATTCAGCGGTGAAATCGAACAGGTTCCCCCGATGTTTTCGGCTCTTAAACAAAACGGCAAACGCCTTTACGAACTGGCGCGCGACGGTATACAGGTTGAAAGACAGCCGCGCAAGGTAACAATTCACGAAATAAAACTGTTAAGCGTCCTGCCCGGTAATGAGTATGAAATATCGGTTCATTGCTCAAAGGGGACATATATAAGAACGCTTTGCAGCGATATCGGCGAACTGCTCGGCTGCGGTGCCTGCCTTACGGGGCTTGAGCGAACGTATGCCGCGGGTTTTTCGTCGGAACAGTGTCTGACAATTGAGCAAATAGAGTCCGACCCGTCCGCGGCGCTTATCCCTGCACAAAACGCAGTGGAAAATTTGCCGTCCGTTTCGGTTACCGAAAATCAGAAAAACCGATTTCTGCACGGCGGCGGACTGATGCTCGAACGCCTGCGCATAGATGACGGGGACGGTTTTTACAGGGTCTTTTGCGGCAATGAATTTTTAGGAATAGGATATAAGAACTACGATAAAAACGAACTTTCCGTAAAGTGTATAGTATTTTAAAGACGGAACAGGTGGTGTGCAAATGGGTTCTATAAAAAACGGCTGCGCCGTTGCTTTGGGTACTTTTGACGGTGTTCATACAGGGCATACGGCGGTGCTTAAAAATGCTGTTGACAGCGGATATACGCCAGTTGCGGTCAGTTTTTCGTCCCCCACAAAATCGGTGGGATTTATAACATCCGAAAAAGATAAATATGACGATTTAAAAGAACTCGGATTTAAGGAAGTAAAACTTCTTGATTTCGGCAGCGTAAAGGATATGCCGCCGCAGGAGTTTTTGCAAAAATTGCTTGCCGCATACGATGTAAAAATGATATGCTGCGGTTTTGATTACCGCTTCGGCAAAGGCGCCGCAGGCAATGTGGAAACACTTAGAAAGTATTGCGGCGAAAACGGAATAGAACTTTCGGTTACGCCGCCCGTTACGGCATACGGTGAGGTAGTGAGTTCAACCGAGATTCGCAAAATGATTGAAAGAGGCGAGGTCGAAAAGGCGAACACCCTTACCCTTAAACCTTTCGGCTTTTCGGGCAAAGTAATACATGGGGACGCGCGCGGTCGCACAATAGGTTTTCCAACCGTAAATCAGCCGCTCCCAGTAGGTATGGTGTCACCCAAATTCGGGGTTTACGCCTCACGCGTAACGGTTGACGGCGAAACATACAATTCCGTAACCAATATAGGTATCAGACCGACTTTTTTGCTTAATACCCCTATTGCCGAAACATTTATCGGCGGTTTCAGCGGTGATGTGTACGGTAAAACGGTCAGGCTCGAACTGCTGCGCTTTATACGCCCCGAAAAAAAGTTTTCTTCATTGCAAGAGTTAAAAGCCGCTATAGAACACGACAAAGACTCTTGTCTTAAATAAACAAAACCCCTCGGCAGTAATTAAACCACTGCCGAGGGAATTTTTATGCTATGCCTGCAAGTAAGCAGGACAAGTTGCAGGTCCGTTATCGCTTTACCGCCGTCCGCCGCCTCCAAGCGCATGCTTGGGGGCGGCGCGTATACTTAACATGTATAAACCCGTCAGCCGACAGATGCGCGCCGTCCGAAAACTTTTGTTTTCGGCGGCAAAGCGATAACGGACACCGGTGCTTACGGCAAATGCAGGCGCACTTACGCAGGCTTGCACAATTATTAAAGCATTATGTAAATAAGTGCAAGCGTGAGCAGTTCGTCGCCGTCCTCGCCTGACATCATTAAAAACAACATAAGTATTATTATCATATCGTTGTCAAGGCCTGTTTTGCCAAGCCCCAACATTTTAATTATGCCCGATGGGCTTAACTTGTTTAAAATTCCGCTGCCGCCTACGGGTGGGGGAGCGGTATGCGGCGGCTCGCGGCGCTCCTGCGGAGGGTTCGGCGGCTGCGGCGGCGGATTGCCTTGCCTTTGCGGCGGTCTGCCGCTTAACGGCCGCACAAAATCGGGCATAGGCGGAATGTTCCCCGTAAGCCTATCCCATTGCCTTTGAACATTTGCGTCAGCCATATGCCATCACCTAAATACCAAGTAGATTGTTAAGTATGCCCTGCTCTTTAAGTACGGGCAAAACCGAAAGCAGTTTTAAAATCTTTATTGCGCCGTCTACACGCGCTCGCCGCCGCTCGCTTAAATACGGCTTTAATGCGCATAAAAGGCGTGTTCGGTCGTCATCGCCGCTATGTTTCAGACTGCCTACTACCGATAAAAGTGCCGAAGGGTCTATCCCGTCAAGCAGACCGCCGCCGTCGGGTGCTGCAGGGGGCGCAGCGGCAGAAGCACCGCCGCCCCCTCCGCTGCCGAACAGTTCGTTTGCCATACTTTTAAGATTTTCCATCGCTTGCGGGTCGCTCATTATTTCCGTAATCTTATCCTGTAATTCCATTAACGCTCACCTGTTGTACCGCCGAATAATTGCATTAGTTTTTTAGCCTTTTCGCTGTTCATTATTCGGTTAAGTTCGTTTTTGTCCGATAGTACGCTCTTTACTTTGTCTGCCTGCGATTTCGGCAAACGGCTTAAAATGCTGTTTATGTCGCCGCCCTCCCCCGCGTTTTTAAGGTCACGGGGGTTTACACCGAGTTTTTTTGACGCAAGATTCAGCATTTCATTGTTAAGATTATCGTTTTTCATTGAATTTCACTCCATACTATTATATAATTATTTTTCATAAGATATAACACTGTATGTTAAGCAGCGGTGGTTGCGTCGGCGGTTTATAAACGGTTGCGGTTCGGAGAGGTGTCCGTATGCGCTTTGCCGCCGTCCGCCGCCCCAAGCGTTCGCTTGGCAGGCGGCGCGCATACCCAACCTGTATAAACCCCGTCAGCCGACAGATGCGCGCCGCCCGAAAACTTTCGTTTTCGGCGGCGGACGGCGGCAAAGCGCATACGGACACCTAACGCCAATCGCAGCAAAACTTGTAATATAAAAGAAAGGACTGTGCAAATTGAGAATAGTTGTGTTGTCGGATACGCACGGAAAATCCTCCGCAATCGAAAGGATAATCGAGGAACAGAAAACAGCGGACGTATTTTTCTTTTTGGGCGACGGCGCGCGTGAAATGGCAAAGGTTGCCGCCCTACACCCAGATAAAAAATTTTATACGGTAAACGGCAATTGCGACCGCGCGTTTGATAATTTTACAGGCGCCGTAACCCTCGGCGGCAAGCGCATAATGTACACCCACGGCCACCTTTACGGCGTTAAACACGGAACCGAAAAACTGTTTGAAACCGCCCAAAACGCCGGCGTGGATATCGTCCTTTACGGGCATACGCATATTTCAAAAATCGAGTACCGCGACGGAATTTACCTGCTTTGCCCCGGCTCCGCGGGCGACGGGCGCAACGGCGATTCATATATGGCGGTGGATATCGTGGGCGGCGGAATTATGCCGATTATTATACCGCTTAATCCGCACCGCTGAACCTGCCGAACTTTAAAGCGCAATAAACCACACCCCAAACAGATTGCCTGTTCTATTATATTCATAAACCGCGCCCGACTACACTCAAAAAACAAGCGGCAGATAAAACAATTCAGGACCCCCGGCTTAGCCGGAGGCCCTGCGATTAAAGCAATTTCATAATTTGTTGTATTACACCAGAATTTTTCTCTTGAAAAAAAGTATGTGTAGAACCGTATTCAGGCGAGGAATCAACTATAGCCGGATTATCCGTGAGGTTTTTGATATAATGAACTCTTATACCGTCTTGTCCCTCAAATCCGTTTTCCTTACACAAATGATTGTCTGCAACAATGCCTATTGCTTTAATACGCATTTCCCCGATTTCGGTATACTTTGATTTAATAAAAATCAAATCTCCTGTTTGAACCGATTTTCTTATCATATCGTGATAGGTAGGGTTGCTTTTCTCGTCATATCCGATTGCCGCTGTTTTATAGCCGACAAATTCTTTTGAAACATCTCTGCCGTCCCATGTTGCTCCGATTCCCCAAACTGACATTTTAATCACTCCTGTTTTTTGATAGAATATAGAATTTTGATTTTTAAATTTAGGCAATTAGTCAAATTATAACCGTCTGAGCGTTATTAAGCAATTCATCAATATATGTAATAGTCACATTGTCCTGACAGAGCATAGTAATTACCAATGTTATTGGGATAATCTATATCAAATTTTTTGTTTCCCCTCAAGTATTGCGCTATTGCTGAAACTTCTATATATGACAATTTAATGGCGTTGCCAGAATAAAATTTCGATGAGCCATCGCTTTTAAGAATCACCTTAGCTGGTTTTGCTTTCCAAGTTTTGCCATTAGGATATACCACACTTTCAAGCCCACTTCCGGAAAAGGCGCCGGCACCGATTTTAGTAACACTTGATGGTATGGTTAATTTTGTTATAGAATTACAATGCTCATAACAACTACCAGGCACTTCTTTTAATCCATCAGGCAAAATTACTTCGCCGCTCAAATTACTGCAGTCTCTAAAGGTCCCCTCACCTAATTTTGTTAAATTTACCGGCAAATCCGCTTTTTGCAAACTCGTACAGCCACAAAACGCCTCGTCTCCTATCGTAGTAACCGAATCCGGAAGTTCAACCGTCTCCAATTTAGCACAACCGTAAAAGGCACGGTTTCCTATTTCAGTAATTGAATTCGGAATAATAATTGTTTTTAAATTAGGTGCATTTTCAAATGCACTTGTTAAGATCTTGCTAACAGTAGAACCCTTGTATACGCTTGGAATTACAATATTTTCTAAATAAAATGTTCTTCCCGATTTAACACCGTATGTGCCGTCGGGAAGGGGATAGAATTCTAATAAAGTGCTATCATCAACACTTGAGCCTATCTTTCCCAAATTATCACTTGTGCCGTCTGTGTAAGTAATAATCAACTCACCGTTTACAAGCTCGGTCTTTGCAATACCTCTGCCGTCTTTACCTGCGGCTCCTGTATCGCCCTTATCACCTTTGTCGCCCTTATCGCCTTTGATATTGCCGAGCGATTTTGTTGAGCCGTCACTGAGGGTAATTGTAAGAGTGCCGTCGGACAACACTGTAACATCGCTTATTCCGACGCCGTCGGTGCCGTTTTTGCCGACTATTTTTCCGAGGTTTGCGGTCTGCCCGTCGGAATAGGTCAAGACAAGCTCGCCGTTATCGTTTATTTCGGATTTTATAATACCGATACCGTCGGCTCCTTTGATGTTGCCGAGGTTCAAAACCGCGCCGTTGGTTAAAGTGACCGATAGTATCCCGTCATCGGCAATTTCAACTTTGTCAATGCCTATACCATCTTTGCCATCAGTACCGTTTACGCCATCTTTACCGTTGGCGCCTGTGGCTCCTGTGTCGCCCTTATCACCCTTATCGCCTTTTTCACCTCTGGCTCCGTCAACACCGTCTTTACCGTCTTTGCCGTTTATGCCGTCTTTTCCTGCGGCACCTGTGGCACCTGTATCACCTTTATCGCCCTTATCGCCTTTTTCGCCTTTGGCTCCGTCAGCACCGTCTTTGCCGACAATTCTTCCGAGGTTAATGTTTCTGCCGTCAGAGAACGAAAGTTCAAGTTCACCATCCGCATTTATGTTGACATTTGAAATACCTATTCCGTCTTTGCCGTTTTCACCGTCTTTCCCGTTAATACCGTCGACGCCATTCTTGCCGTCTTTACCGTCGGCTCCTGCTGCACCTGTGTCGCCCTTATCACCTTTTTCACCCTTTGCGCCATCAACTCCGTCTTTACCGTCCTTGCCGTCAGCACCGTTTTTGCCGACAACTTTACCGAGGTTTTGGGTGGTATTATCCGAATAGGTGATAACAAGTTCGCCGTTATCATTTATTTCGGTTTTGGCAACGCCTATACCGTTTATACCGTTTTCGCCGTCTTTACCGTTAGCACCTGCGGCACCTGTATCTCCTTTATCACCCTTATCGCCTTTTTCGCCTTTGGCTCCGTCAACGCCATCTTTGCCATCTTTTCCGTCAACACCGTTTGTTCCGTCTTTACCATCTTTACCGTCGGTTCCGACAACTTTTCCGAGGTTGACCGATTCGCCGTTTGAATAAGTAATTACAAGTTCGCCATACTCATTGACTGATGTTTGCTGAATACCGATACCGTCTGCGCCGTCAGCACCGTCCTTGCCGTCGGTTCCGTTTGTTCCGTCAACTCCGTCTTTACCGTTCGCACCGCGGATATTTCCGAGGTTAAGGGTTGTTCCGTTAGTCAGCGTAATATTTAACTCATAGTTTTCATTTATAACAATGTTTTCAATGCCGACACCGTCTTTTCCGTCAGTGCCGTTAAGTCCGTCTTTTCCGTCAGCGCCGTTAAGTCCGTCCTTGCCATCAACTCCGTCTTTTCCATCCTTACCGTTCGCACCAACCACAATGCCGAGATTAGCCATTGTGTTGTTCGAATAGGTGATGACAAGTTCGCCTTTGCCGTTAATTTCGGATTTTATAACACTGATTCCGTCAACGCCATCTTTACCGTCTTTACCTGCGGCACCTGTGTCGCCCTTGTCGCCTTTTTCGCCTTTTGCACCGTCTTTTCCGTCGGTGCCGTTAGTTCCGTTAAGCCCGTCTTTTCCGTCCTTACCCGCGGCTCCTATAACATTGCCGAGATTGGAACGCTGACCGTTAGAGAAAGAGAGCACCAATTCACCGTTTGAATTGATTTCGGCACTTGAAACGCTTATTCCGTCTTTACCGTCGGTTCCGTTTGCCCCGTCCTTTCCGTTCTTGCCGTCAGTACCGTTTTTACCATCTTTTCCGTTAACACCGTCTTTGCCTGCGGTGCCCGTGTCACCCTTATCGCCTTTTTCACCCTTTGCGCCGATAATCACACCGAGGTTTGCGGTCTGCCCGTCGGAATAGGTCAGCACAAGTTCGCCCGATTCATTGATAACAGCGGACGAAATGCTGATACCGTCAATACCGTTAATGCCGTCTTTTCCGTCCTTGCCGTTAGCCCCGATAACATTACCGAGTTCGGCAGTCTGTCCGTTTGTATATGTAACAACCAGTACACCGTCGGCGTTTATCTCGGTTTTTTCAATTCCGATACCGTCCTTGCCGTTCATTCCCACAACGCGGTCAAGGTTTACCAGGCTTCCGTCCGAAAAACCTAAAATCAGTTGCCCTTCATCATTCACTTTGGCAGAACTGACGCCAACGCCGTTTTGACCATCTGCACCGTCTTTACCGTTGACACCGTTCTTTCCATCTTTGCCATTGGTACCGTCTTTTCCGTTAGTGCCGTCAGCACCCTTCGCGCCGACCGCCTTTCCTGCATTTAAAACAGTTCCGTCCGAAAGAGTGATTAAAAGCTCGCCGTCTTTGGAAAATCCTGCGGTTTTAACGCTGTTTCCGTCTTTGCCTGCGGTGGCTTTCAAAGATTTAGTCCATTCTTCCTCAGAACCCGTATATCCGTTTTCTTTTGCAATCTCAAACGCCGATTTTCCTTTAAGGGAATTAAGCCAATCGCTGATTGAGCCGTCATATCCGTTTGTCACCGCAAGTTCATATGCCGACAATCCGTTTTTCACTTTTGTTGAAGCAGGAACGCTGCTGCGCTTGTGAATTATCGTGGCTACCGTTGCCGAAACTCCTATCATCAGGAGCAAAGCCAGCACAATGCACAGCGCTTTTTTGCCGATATTTTTCTTCATAACCAAATACCCCCATAGATTTTTTAGTATATATTATCATTCATTTTGTGGTTTGTCAATACAATATGTGGTTTTATTTTAAATCTTCAATCTATACATATTACAATAGCAAAAGAGGTGAGAGTTATGAATTTCGGCGATATTTTACGGGAATTATTAGATGACAGCAACATAACACAAAAGCAATTAGCCGCTGATTTAAACATCGGCGTAACCACAATAGGTAACTATATTCGCGGTGTTCGTGAACCCGATTTTGAAATATTAAAATTGTTGGCAACCTATTTTAATGTCACAACCGATTTTTTGTTGGATGTTCAATCGGGACTGACAAAAGACCACGGGGAAGACGAATTGCTGCGCCTTTATAGGACGCTGCCGTCAGGGCAGAGGGATTTGTTTTTAGACCAGGGTAAACTTTTGGTGCGGCACTGTTTAAAAGAAAACACTAAGTCATCAAAAGCATCTGTAAAAGGCAACGCCGAAGTTTGATAATTTTTGTTTTATCTCTGCACTTTCCGGCGTTTGCCCCGAAGGCGCGTTTTTGAGTAATAAAAGAACCGCAAACCTTATTGGGTTTGCGGTTCTGAGTTTATGCGGTTTAAAAGTGTATTATTTGCCCGAAAGCAATTTGTTAAGTTCCTCCATAAAGGTGTTTATATCCTTAAACTGCCTGTAAACCGAAGCAAAACGGACATATGCCACCTCGTCAAGGGCTTTAAGCTTTTCCATAACAAGTTCGCCTATTCGGTCGGAGGTTACTTCACGGTCAAGCGAGTTGTGCAGCGAAACTTCGATTTCGTCAATCAACTTTTCAAGCGCGTCAACCGATACGGGGCGTTTTTGGCAGGCGCGCAGAAGCCCCGTCATCAACTTATCACGGTCAAACACTTCGCGCGTTTTATCCTTTTTAATAACAATTATCGGCAGGCTTTCGATTATTTCATAGGTCGTAAAGCGTTTGCCGCATTTAAGGCACTCGCGGCGGCGGCGGATACGCTCGCCCTCATCGGTCGGGCGCGAATCTATAACCTTGCTTTCTTCAAATGCGCAGTAGGGGCATTTCATATGCGTTTCACCTTTTTTGTTTGAATTTTTTATATCATATCACAGAAAAAAACGACAAGTCAAGAAAATTTAATAATTTTGTGTTGATTATGCGACTGATTTTATGTAAAATATAATAAACTATATATTTTGGAGGTTTTTGTTTTGGCTTTTAATCAGTTGGATTTACCTGTAAGCGGCGAGACCGTCGCCGTTATGCATACCAATATGGGCGATATTAAAATTCGTCTTTTCGGCGAATATGCGCCCAAGACTGTAGAAAACTTTGTTACCCACGCAAAAAACGGATATTACAACGGTATCGTTTTCCACCGCGTTATAAAAGATTTTATGATACAGGGCGGCGACCCGACGGCTACGGGCTGCGGCGGCGAGAGTATCTGGGGCAAACCGTTTGCCGATGAATTCCACCCGTCACTGCACAATATCTGCGGCGCGCTTTCAATGGCGAACGCGGGCCCCGGCACCAACGGCAGCCAGTTCTTTATTGTTGAGGCGCAGTCGGTTCCGCAAAATATGACCGAGCAGATGAAGCAGCTGCCCGACAGTTTCCCCTCGCAAGCGGTTGAGGGTTACGAAAAACTCGGCGGTACGCCCTGGCTTGATTACAGGCACAGCGTTTTCGGTCAGGTGTATGACGGTATGGACACCGTGCATAAAATAGCCGCCGTAGAGGTTGACGGTACGGACAAACCCATTACCCCCGTAACTATTGAGGGTATAGATATCGAGGTGGCTAAATAATGAAAAAATTGATTTCCGCGCTGCTTTGCGCCATAGTTTTGGTTTTGCCGCTGTCAGGCTGCGGCAATTCGGACGATACTTCGTCTGCCGATAAATCTTCAAAATCATCGTCCGATACGGCTGAAATTACGCTTAACAAATCAACCGACGCATATTCGGGCGAACAACTCGGCTTTCAACTTTCCGAGCCGCAGGAGGGCGAGGAGGTAGCCGTTTTGCACACCAATATGGGTGATATTTATATGCGATTTTTTGAAAAGGCTGCGCCCAAAGCTGTTGAAAATTTCAAGACGCATATAAAAGACGGATATTATAATGGGCTTATCTTCCACCGTGTTATAAAAGATTTTATGATACAGGGCGGCGACCCTAACGGAACGGGAACGGGCGGCGAGAGTATCTGGGGCGAGAATTTTGAAGATGAGTTTGATAAAAAACTGGTTAATATCACGGGTTCGGTCGCAATGGCAAATTCGGGTGTAAACACCAACGGCAGCCAGTTCTTTATAAACTGCCCGTCCGACCCCAAAAGCGAATATTCAAGCTGGGAAGAAATGAAAAAATATTACCTCGCTACGGTTGAAAACACCAAGGCGCAGTTCAAACAGTATTACGGTCAGTCGTCAACCGAAAAGCAGCTTGAATCAATGTTCAACGATTATATGTATAATCAAAACGGCTCGCCCGTGTATTCCGAAATACCGGACGAAATGTGGCAGTTCTATTACGAAAACGGCGCAAACCTGCATCTTGACGGCGCTTACAGGGCGACGGGCGGACATACGGTGTTTGCACAGGTATATAAGGGCATGGATGTTGTTACCGCTATAAGTCAGGTTGACGCGGACGAAAGCAGCAATAAGCCCAAAACCGATGTTGTTATTACATCGGCGGAACTTATAAAATATTCAAAATAACGGAGGGACTTAAAAATGAAAGGTATTGTACTTGCAGGCGGTTCGGGAACCCGTCTTTACCCCCTAACAATGGTAACATCAAAACAACTTTTGCCGGTTTACGATAAGCCGATGATATATTATCCGCTTTCAACGCTTATGTTGGCAGGAATTAAGGATATACTTATTATCTCCACTCCGACGGATCTGCCGAACTTTGAAAGACTTCTTGGCGACGGGTCTGACTACGGAATTAACCTTTCTTATGCAGTTCAGCCGTCACCTGATGGGCTGGCGCAGGCGTTCTTGATAGGTGAGGACTTTATAGGGGACGACAGTTGCGCTATGGTTCTCGGCGACAATATCTTTTACGGCAACGGACTTTCAAAACATCTTAAAGAAGCGGCAAACCGTGAAAACGGTGCAACCGTATTCGGATATTATGTAAATGACCCCGAGCGTTTCGGAATTGTTGAGTTTGACGAAAACGGCAAGGCTGTTTCAATTGAAGAAAAGCCCGCCAACCCCAAATCAAACTATTGTGTAACGGGACTTTATTTTTACGATAAGCGCGTTGTCGAAATGGCTAAAAAAGTTAAACCTTCGGCAAGGGGCGAGCTTGAAATAACCGACCTTAACCGACTTTATCTTGAGGACGGCAGCCTTAATGTAGTAACGCTCGGCAGAGGATACGCCTGGCTTGATACGGGCACAATGGACGCACTTAGCGAAGCGGCGGAGTTTGTCCGCGTAATTGAGGACAGGCAGGGAATACAGATTTCCGCCATTGAGGAAATAGCGTATAAAAACGGCTGGATAACAAAAGAAAAATTGCTTGAATCAGCCAACAGATACGGAAAATCGCCCTACGGCAAGCATCTTAAAGATGTAGCCGACGGTAAAATTAAGTATTAAAGGATGACCGAAAATGTTTAAAAAATCAGCAGCGATTGCAACGGTTGCGGTAATGATTTTACTGCTTTTGCAGTTTGCGCTTCCTGTCGGTGCGGCGGACGCTTCCGCGGAATTGATTTGTTCGGGAGCGATAACCGCAGGCGGCGGTGCCGAGGCCGCATTGAGCGTGGACGCCGATATGATTTCGGGCGCGCAGGTGGACTTCACTTTGCCCGACGGTGTTACGGTAAAAGGCGCAGAATGTTTAGTGGAGGGTTGGCAAGTTGAACCTACGGGTGATATAACTGATACTTTAGTTGCATATGCGCCTAAGAACAGCACTCTGTCAGGTAAAAATCGGCTGATTAAAATATTGTTTGCTGCAGAAAAGAATCTTGCAATCGGTACGGAACTTAAAATTTCGGCAGTCGTTAAACTAAGCGTCAGCGATGGTAACGGCAAATATACCACCCTGCCGCCGATTAGTACCGAGTGCGTTTTTACGGTTTCGGCGTGCGACCATTCAAGAACGCAGGGAACTGTTGTAAAACGCCCGAAATCGGGTGAGGAAGGCGTTATAGAAACACGCTGCCTTGATTGCGGTGCACTTGTAGACAGCAGAGCATTTACCGTTAGATACGGTGATGTGGACGGTGACGGAAGCGCTACTTCATCAGACGCTGTTTGGGTGTTAAGATTTAACGCCGGGCTGATTACCGATGCAACATTGGAACAGCAGACCGCTGCCGATGTTGACGCAAACGGAAGTCCGGATTCGCAGGATGCCATTATGATACTGCGGTACAACGCGCAGTTGATTGACCGTTTTCCTGCCGAATAAGTTTGAAAATAAATTGGGACTTAATTATTTCGGTCTTGAATATAAACGGATTTTATTGTAAAATAATCTATTAGGTCAAAACGGGGCTGGACTTGTAGGTAAGAGATATGCTCCGCTTAATCTGAGGAAAGTGACTGTACTGTATAGGGTTCGACTCTCCTCGGCTAATGCAGTATTTGTAGGGGGATTTATATTTGCTTTTGCAAAATGTTACCGCGCCCGATACCGCCGCCGCGGATGAGCAGCGCGCTTATGCCGCAAGAGTGCGGACGATACTTGCCGCTAAATATCAGAAGACGCCGTCTGCCGCGGTTGTTACATACGGCTGCCAGCAGAATGTGAGCGACTCTGAGCGTATTAAAGGGCTTTTGTGCGAAATGGGTTACAAACTTACAGATGACCCCAAATCGGCTGACTTTGTTGTGTTTAACACCTGTGCGGTTCGTGAACATGCGGAACTGCGGGTGTTCGGCAATGTGGGCAGTTATAAAAATATTAAAAGAAACCGTACGGGAATGATGCTGTGCATCTGCGGCTGTATGGTTCAACAGCCGCAAATTGCCGAAAAAATAAAAAACAGTTACCCGTATGTAGATATAGTTATGGGCACCCATATACGCCACCGCTTGCCCGAACTTGTTTACCGCCGGCTGACCGAAAAACGCCGTATATTTGATATATCTGACGAAGAAAATGTTATTGATGAGGGTGCACCTATTCGGCGCGACGGTAAGTTTAAAGCGTGGCTGCCTATTATGAGCGGCTGCAATAATTTTTGCACCTATTGTATCGTCCCCTATGTGCGCGGCCGCGAGATTTCGCGCGAACCCGACGCCATAGCGGCAGAGGCGGAGGAACTTGTTGCAAGCGGAGTTAAAGAGATAACCCTGCTTGGGCAAAATGTTAATTCTTATAACGGCGGCGGAATAGGTTTTCCCGAACTTTTACGCAGAATAAACGCAATTGACGGTGACTTTAGGATACGGTTTATGACTTCGCACCCGAAAGACTGTACCGATGAATTGCTTACCGCAATGGCGGAATGTGAAAAGGTGTGCCACCATTTGCATTTGCCCGTGCAGTCGGGTTCGGACGAAATTCTGAAAAGAATGAACAGGCGTTACACCTCCGAAAAATATTTGTCGCTTATAGACCGCGCCCGTGAACTTATGCCCGATATTGAACTTACAAGCGATATAATAGTGGGTTTCCCCGGCGAAACATACGAGGATTTTGAAGATACCCTTAAACTTGTTGAAAAAGTGGGATATTATTCGCTTTTTACATTTATTTATTCAAAACGGACAGGCACCCCTGCCGCAACTATGCCCGATGATACAACGCGGGACGAAAAATCAAAACGCTTCAGCGAACTTTTGCGGCTGCAGGAAAACATTTCTGATAAAATCAACCGTGCGCTTGTGGGCAAAACCGTTCGCGTACTTGCAGAAAAAAGCGACCGTAACGAGGGTATGCTTTCGGGTAAAGGTAACGGCTACGCCGCGGTTGACTTTGAGGGCGAGCAGAAACTTGAAGGTACTTTTGTAAATGTATTGATTACCGATTATGACGGGGTTTTAAAAGGTAAACTTATATAAAATATAAGGAGAGAGAAATGGAGTACAATATTGCCCTTTCGGGCACATTTGATGTTGAAAATTACGGTGATTTGCTGTTTCCCGAAATATTTAAACGCGCAATGAAAAAACGGGGGTTGGATTTCAACCTGTTCCTTTTTTCACCCTTTGAATGTGACGGCAGCACTGTCGGTTCGCTGACGGGTAAGGTCTATTCACCCGAGGATATGGAAAAACTTCACGCCGAGCATCCGTTTGACGCGGTGGTTATAGGCGGCGGCGCTCTTATCCACTTTGACCAGATACCGATAAAACGCCCGGGAGACACCGAACTTTCATATTATCATAATCCCGATTCATGGGTTTATCCGTCTGCGTTTGCAATCAAACACAACATTAAACTTATTTACAATCTTCCGCAGGTTCCTTATGAAATCGGCGGTGCCTTTGCTGAACTTACCCACTATCTTCTCAGAAATACGGATTACATTTCGGTAAGGGATAAAATTTCGGAAAAACATATTGCCGATTCATATAATATGGAAAAAGTGCCGGAAATTTCGGTTTACCCCGATTCGGTTTGCTGCATACCCGAACTTATCCCCGAATCAGAACTCTCTGAAATCCGCGGTGCTTTTGATTTAAATGAGCCTTATGCAGTTATTCATTTTAATGTTTCTAAACCGCCAGAGGATGACGCGCACCTTATAAATATTATCAAAAAACTGCAGTCAAAAGGGCTGCAACCGGTACTTTTGCCGCTTGGTTATACCCACCGCGACGATGTTTTTATGAATGAGTTTAACGGTAAAATCGGCGGTGTTTGCAAAACATTCGGTAAAAAACTTACCATTCTTGAAATGGCGGCGGTTCTTTCAGGCTGCGAGATGTATATCGGAACAAGTTTTCACGGTGCAATTACCTCAATGTGCTACGGTAAAAAAGCGCTTAGTTACAACCGCGTTCATCCGTATAAAAACCGTGAAATATTTAGGCAGTTCGGCGTAGAAAAGTATGTTGCCGAGAACGGCGAGCAGCTTGAACTTCTTACCGATGAACTTCTTGCAGATAATAATTTCAAACCCAATTCGGCAGAGGTTATAAGCCTTGTAAACGAGCATTTTGATAAAATATATACGCTTATAACGCAGTCGGACGGCACAAATAAAAATGAGCGTGAAAATGCCGACTACCTTTATAATATCTCACCCGATGTTTTAAGGAAAATTCTTAATGATGAACCCATGCACAGAGAACTGACTCGTCTTGACAATGATAATAAACATTTAAGGCAGAGGGTTGAATATCTTGGTAATATCGGTAATGCGGTTGCGTTTGAAAACAAACTTAAGCGTAAGGATAGCAACATACGCGCTCTTAATGAACGCTGCGCCGCGCTCGACCGTCAGGTATCGGAGTTGCTTACACAAAACAGGGCGATTTTGTCATCGCGCTATTGGCGCCTTACAAAACCTATGCGAGCCGTTACGGGCGGAATTAAAAAAGCGATGAACAGGTTTAGCTTTACGCGCAATATTTTAAAGGCGCTTAAGGTTCTGCTGTCCTCCGGTCCGCGCGCGTTGGCTGCTAAAATAAAAGGCAGGGCAGGCGGCAGCGGATATATAAATATTCCGAGTACTATAAGCGACGAACGCAGGCAAGCTGAAGAAAGTACAAAGTTTAACCGTGATATTAAGTTCAGTGTTTTAGTGCCGCTTTACAATACACCGATTCGCTTTTTAAAGGAAATGATTGAATCGGTTCAGACGCAGACCTATAAAAATTGGGAACTTTGTTTGGCGGACGGCAGCGATGCCGAGCATACCGAGGTTGAAAAATGTGTGCGCGAATATGCGGCTGACGATAAACGGATCCTTTACAAAAAACTAGAAAAAAACCTCGGCATTTCGGAAAATACCAATGCTTGTATTAAAATGGCAACGGGAGACTATATAGCACTGTTTGACCACGATGATGTGCTGCATCCGTCGGCGCTTTACTGCGTGATGAAAGAAATATGCGAAAAGGGTGCGGATTTTATTTACACCGATGAGGCAACTTTTGAAAGTCCCGACATAACGCATATAATCACAGCGCACTATAAACCGGATTACGCACGCGAAAATCTGCTTGCAAACAACTATATCTGCCATTTCTCGGCATTCGACAGAAAAATACTTCAAAAATCGGGGCTTTTCCGCCACGAGTATGACGGCAGCCAGGATCATGATATGATTTTACGGCTGACTGATAATGCATCAAAAATTGTTCATATTCCGCAGATACTGTATTTTTGGCGCTCGCACCCGAATTCGGTTGCCCTTGACATTAACTCAAAACAGTACGCCATAAACGCAGGTATAAATGCGGTTAAAAACAGTATTAAAAATCACGGATATAATGCCGAAGTTAAAAGTTCAAAGGCGTTCCCGACGATTTATGAAATTCATTATGAAATTAAAGATTATAAAAAGGTAAGCATTATTATACCCAATAAGAATCATAAAGAAGATTTGCAGAGGTGCATAAGTTCAATATTTGCCTTTACAACTTATCCCGATTATGAAATAATCATAGTAGATAACGGTTCGGACGATGATGTTCTTGATTATTACGAACAGTTACGCAGTAATCCGCGCATAAAAATCGTTACCCTGGATATTCCTTTTAATTTTTCAAAACTTAATAATTTCGGTGCTCAAAACGCAACAGGCGACTATTTTATTATGCTGAATAACGATACCGAAATTATAACCCCTAACTGGATAGAAGAAATGGTTATGTATGCCCAGCGCGAAGATGTCGGCGCAGTAGGCGCAAAACTCTATTATCCCGATGATACCGTTCAGCACGCAGGCATAATACTCGGCTTGGGAGCCGACCGTGTGGCGGGTCACGCTTTCTATAAAGTAGGTAAAAACGAACTCGGCTATATGGGAAGACTGTGTTATACGCAGGATGTTTCGGCGGTAACGGCTGCCTGTATGCTTGTGTGCCGCGATGTGTGGGAAAAGGTCGGCGGATTGGACGAGTCCTTTGCGGTAGCCTACAATGATGTTGATTTTTGCCTGCGTATACGCGAAGCAGGATATTTAATAGTTTGGACCCCGTTTGCAGAACTTTATCATTATGAGTCAAAAACGCGCGGTCTTGAGGATTCGGAAGAGAAACTTAACCGCTTTAAGCAGGAGGCTGACGCATTTAAGCAAAAATGGGGCAAACTTATTGAAGCGGGCGACCCATACTATAACCCGAATTTTACACTTGACCGTTCGGACTTCAGTTTAAAATAAATCATCATATGGTGATTTAAGAATTATAAAATATATTTATTTTTAAGGAGCAAAACAAATGGAAAACATTATTAAACTTACAAGAGAACTCGGCGCTGCTATTCAAGACAGCGATGCTTTTAAGAATTACACCGCCGCTAAAAAGGCAAATGACGAGTCTGACGAACTTCAGAAAATGATAGGCGAATTCAACCTTATCAGAATGAGAATGGACGAGGCGCTGAGCGCCGAAAACAAGGACGAAGAAGCGCTTAAAGCAGACAATGAAAAAATGCGCAGCCTTTACGCTAAAATTATGCAATCAAAAGAAATGACCGATTATAACGAGGCAAAAACCGTGCTTGACGATGTTGTAAAACAGGTTTACGGTCTGCTTGAACTTATCTTAAACGGCGAAGATCCGCAAACCGCACATTACGAAGAGCATAACTGCGGCGGAAATTGTGGAAGCTGCGGCGGCTGCCACTGATTATAATACTATAGGCTGACGAGAGCCTAACCGGATATGCCGTAACTGTGACTTTTGCCGCAGACGGCATTTTCGGGTATTTATAAACGCAATTTCAACTGTTAAAAAACAGAACCTATTTATTATTTATCTATTCTCCTAAAGGGGTTTTTAAAATGGCCGGACTTTCGCCGATGATGCGACAATATATGCAAATAAAAGAAAAGTATGAGGATTGCATACTTTTTTTCCGACTCGGTGATTTTTATGAAATGTTTTTTGACGACGCTAAAACTGCGTCGGCTGAACTTGATTTAACGCTTACAGGCAGGGACTGCGGATTAGAAGAACGCGCGCCGATGTGCGGCGTACCGTACCACAGCTGCGAAGCGTACATAGCAAGGCTTATAGAAAAAGGTTACCGTGTTGCAATATGCGAACAAACCGAAGATCCGGCTACCGCCAAAGGCATTGTAAACCGTGATATAGTACGCATAATAACACCCGGAACGGTTATTGAAGACAGTATGCTGGACGAGTCCAAAAACAATTATTTGTCTGCCGTTTATTCTGACGGGGAGGATTGCGGTGTAGCGTTTGTGGATGTATCTACAGGTACTGCGGAAGCAACGCTTTTGCAGGGCGATACCGCTAAATCGCTAAAAAATGAATTTGTGCGCTACCGCCCGAGCGAACTGATAACAAATCTTGATGCAGGCATTGTAAAACCGTTTTGTGACGATATAAACTGCTGCCTGACTTCTAATACCGAGGACTGCTTTGCAGGCAGCGAATCTGAAACCGATGCGATTTTGAAAGAGCAGTTTATCGGCGATGCGGCAACGGCGGCGCTCTCGGCTCCATATCCTGTAAGGCGCGCTGTTGCGGCGGCACTTGTATATTTGCACCGCACCCAAATGGGCGGTCTTGAATGTATCCGTTCGGTCAACATATATGCCGACCGCGGACAGATGAAACTTGATGCCAGCGCAGTAAGAAACCTTGAATTGGTTGCATCTATGCGCGACGGGGCAAAGCGCGGCTCGCTTTTATGGGTAATAGATAAAACAAGAACAGCACCGGGGCGCAGGCTTATCCGCAGTTGGCTAGAACATCCGCTGACTGATATGGAAAGCGTTTGCAGCCGTCACGATGCGGTTGAAGAACTTGCGCAGAACAATATTTTACTTTCGGAACTGCGCGACGCCCTTACCGGTATAAACGATATTGAAAGACTTATGACCCGTATAGTTTACGGGACTGCAGGCGCAAGGGAATTGCGCAACCTTTGCAACACGCTTAAACGGCTTCCGCCGCTTAAAAACCTGCTCGCGTCCACTTCCTGCGAATTGCTTGCAAATACATATGAAGAACTTGACCCGCTTTATGATGTTGCCGAAATGATTGACGCGGCAATTGTTGACGCTCCGCCGTTTTCGGTTCGCGAAGGCGGAATGATAAAAGAGGGATATAACAACGAACTTGATTTGCTTGGCGACGATTATTCCAGCGGCGCCGGCGGCGTTGCCGCACTTGAAGAACGCGAGCGCGAACTCACCGGTATAAAAAATCTTAAAATCCGTTACAATAAGGTAATAGGATATTATATTGAGGTGCTTAAATCAAATTCGGATAAGGTACCCGAAAGATATATAAGAAAAAGCACCGTTGCCAACAGCGAACGCTATATTACTGAGGAACTTAAGGATCTTGAATCCAAAATGCTGGGAAATAAAGAACGCCGCGTTCGCCTTGAATATGAAATTTTCTCCGATATACGCAACAGAACATCTGCCGAACTTTGCCGCATAAAACAGTCGGCGTCGGCAGTAGCGCTTTGTGATACGCTTTGCTCACTTGCTTTTGTTGCTGTTTCAAACGGATATTGCCGCCCGATTATGAACGGCAGCGGCGTTATAGATATTAAGGACGGCAGACATCCTGTTGTTGAACTTATGACCAAGGCGCCCTTTGTGCCTAACGATACATATCTTGACAAAAATACCGACCGCTGCGCGATAATTACGGGACCTAATATGGCAGGAAAATCGACCTATATGAGGCAGGTGGCGCTTATATCGCTTTTGGCGCAGATAGGCTCTTTTGTGCCTGCATCGTCAGCCTCGCTTCCGTTGGTTGACAGTATTTTCACCCGCGTCGGTGCGTCCGATGACCTTTCAACAGGCCGCTCAACCTTTATGGTGGAAATGAGCGAGGTTGCGTACATACTTTGCAACGCTACAAGCGACAGTCTTATTATTCTGGACGAGATCGGGCGCGGAACTTCAACCTATGACGGTATGAGTATAGCGCGCGCAGTTCTTGAATATGTATGCTCGCCCGATAAAATCGGGGCCAAAACGCTTTTTGCTACCCATTACCACGAGCTTACGGCGCTTGAGGACGAGCTTGACGGTGTTAAGAATTACAACATAGCCGTTAAAAAGCGCGGTGACGATATAACCTTTTTACGCCGTATTGTGCGCGGCGGTGCCGATGAAAGTTACGGTATTGAGGTTGCCAAACTTTCTGGTATTCCGGATGGTGTCATAGCCCGTGCAAAAACCATACTTGCAGGTATGGAAAAAGGCGGCGAGTCGGCAGACCGTGCAGCGGCGCGCCCTAAAAAAGAAAACAAAACCGCACAATTATCCTTTGTAAACAGCGCAAACGATGCGCTTGCGGAGGAAATACGCGCTATTGATGTAAATACATTAACACCTATCGAGGCTATGTCAAAATTATACGAATTGGTAAACAAGGCGCGCGAGTCTTAGTTTAAAGAGGAAAGAATATGAGAGTGGCAGGCAGATACTTAAAATTCGGTAAAAAAGAAAAAATTATACTCCCGTACCCGAAAGATACGGCGGCGCAAATGTTAGACGGATTTTCGGGCTACCGTATGCTTAGAAGCGGCAAGCAGACTGTGTTTGTACCTTTGCGCGGCAATGCGCAAAGAGTGGTGGTGGCGCAAATTAAACCGCGTGTAGACCAAAACACCTGTCGCCTGGAGTTTGTTGCGGCGTTTGACCTTAAAAGAATTGCAGCTGCGCGCTGCGCAGGTATAATATGCTTTATTGCAGGTGTTCTGCTTACTCTGTTTTGCCTTTTATCAAGCACATTTAAAGCAGGGCTTTTCTGGATAGCGCCTGCCGCGGTAGCCGCGTTTTCGCTGCTTTATATTATCTTCGGTGATAACGGAATACCTTTTAAAACCATAAAAGACGATATGAAAAATACCGTTCTTTCGGTTTTCGGGGATAATGACAGCGGGTTGTAAATTATATAAAACCAAACTTATTCATCGGTGGTGAGAATATGCCTAAAATCAATATCCTTAATAAACATACAGCCGAACTTATCGCCGCAGGCGAGGTGGTTGAACGCCCTGCCTCGGCTATAAAGGAACTTGTGGAAAATTCAATAGACGCAGGCGCTAAACGGATTACGGTTGAAATAAAGCGCGGCGGCGTAAGTTTTATGCGTGTAACCGATGACGGTTGCGGTATACAGCCCGAAGATGTTGAAACGGCATTTTTGCGCCACGCCACAAGTAAAATATCGTCTGAGGACGACCTTAATAATATTATGACGCTCGGTTTCAGGGGTGAGGCTTTGGCTTCGATCTGTGCCGTTTCACGCGTTGAAATGCTTACCTGTGCCGAGGGCAGAACTACCGGTGTGCGGTATGAAGCCGAGGGCGGCGAGGTCATTTTAAAAGAGGATGCAGGCTGCCCCAAAGGTACTACCATAATTGTACGCGACCTTTTCTATAATACCCCTGCAAGAATGAAGTTTTTGAAAAAAGATGCTTGGGAAGGTACTACCGTTGCAGCGATTATTGATAAAATAGCGCTGTCCCACCCCGAAATTGCCTTCCGTTTTATTAAAGAGGGCAAGTGTGTTATGCAAACAACGGGCGACGGCGACCTTAAAAATACGGTTTACGCAGTTTGCGGCAAGGACTACGCGTCGGCTCTTATCCCTGCCGAGGGGGAAATTGGCAATATAAAAGTTTCCGGCTTTATAAGCCGTCCCTCCGCCTGCCGCCACAACAAAAACGGCATTTTTGTGTTTTTAAACGGCAGATATGTTTTTTCAAAAACCGTTATAGCCGCGCTCGATAAAGCATACCAGAATTCGGTTATGGTGGGCAGGTTTCCTGCGGCTGTCCTGTTCCTCACGGTTCCCTACGGCGCGGTTGATGTAAATGTGCACCCTGCAAAAACCGAGGTGCGCTTTTCGGACGATAAGTTGATTTGGGAAACCGTCTACTTTGCCGCCAAAAACGCAATATCAAGCGGTGATACAAGAAAGAAAGTGGATATAAGCCGCATTTCCTCCAATCATATGAATGTGGAAGAATATCGCCAAATGCAAATGGCTGAAACACCAAGCGCGGCAGCGTATACAGGGGCACGAACCGCCGTTCACGGACCCACCGCACAGTCTGCACCGGTTCCTTCTGACGCGGCAACAGTTGCGCCCGTTGTAACTTCTACACCGTACGGCGGAGGAATTAAGCATTGTAATCCTTTGGATAATGTCGGTAACCGGGGATCAGCCGGAATAGCCGAGTACAGAAAAGTTTTGGCAGCCGCAAAAGAGGGATTTATCAATGCGGCAGAGATTGCAGATACCGTCCGCTTTGATGATTGCTGCCCCGGCGGCGTAGAGAAAGGCGATACTGTTTATGTTCACGCGCCGCATATTTCAGCGGCAATACGCCAAAAAATCACTAAAGTTGCGGAGGATGTGCCGTCCGATTTTAAAAATGATGTCTTCACGGCGGAAGCTGCCGTCGGCTCGGATAATACAAAGCCTCCGGTGCAGGAAAAAAGTGTTGCTGAAACCGCCGAAAAAGCCGAGCTCATAACCGAATCAGCCCAAAGTGTCGGCGTTTCGGAAAGTACGCAAACCGATACGGATATAGAATATATAGGCGAAGTTTTTAGAACCTACCTGTTAGCCCGTTCGGGTAACAGCCTGTATCTTATAGATAAACATGCCGCGCACGAGCGGATAATATTTAACGAACTTATGCTTGCCAAAACTCCCCAGCCGCAACTGCTGCTTGTGCCGTATACTATGCAGCTTACCAAAGAGGAATTTGCCGCAGTGTGCGAATGGCAGGAGGAACTTAAAAAATCGGGATTTGAAATTGAAGAGTTCGGCGAGAGCAGCGTTATTGTGCGCTCGGTTCCCTCAATACTTGCCGATATAGATATAGGTATGACAATGAGCGAGGTAATCGGCAACATAATGTCGCGCCGTATGATAACCGATGAAAAGACTGAGTGGGTATACCACAGCGTGGCATGCCGAGCCGCAGTTAAGGCAGGTAATATAAATTCACCGCAGGAACTGGGTGCTTTTGCAAAGCGTGTTCTCTCTGATAAAAATGTTATGTATTGCCCTCACGGCAGACCTGTTGCAATAGAACTTACACGCCGTGAAATAGAAAAACAGTTCGGGAGAATACAGTAATGGAAAAAATACCTGTTATCTGCGTGGTAGGCCCTACCGCCTCGGGGAAAACGGCGCTTGCTTTACATATTGCCCGAAAATTCGGGGGAGAGGTAGTATCAGCCGACTCTATGCAGATATATAAGGGCATGGAGATAGCTTCGGCAGCACCTACGGCGGAGGAAATGAGAGGAATACCGCACCATATGGTAGGCTGTGTTTCGCCCGAAACGAGATTTACCGTTGCCGATTATGTAAATTCCGCCGCAAAGATAATCAGCGATATTTATAAACGCGGTAAACTGCCTGTATTGGCGGGCGGTACCGGTCTGTATGTTGACAGTCTTATAAACGGCATAGATTTTTCCGCCGAAAACGGGACTGCCGATATAAGGCGTGAACTTGAACGCACAGCGGACGAAAAGGGTCTTGCGCAACTATATGATTACCTCTGCAAAATTGACCCCGTTTCGGCAAAACGCATATCCCCGTCCGACCGTAAGCGTATAATTCGTGCAATAGAAATATTTAAACTGCACGGCGTTACAAAATCGGAACTTGATGCTCGTTCTGTTCCGCAGGCATCGCCGTACACCCCGATATTTATAGGTCTGCGGTATGATGACAGGCGGATTTTGTGGGGCAGAATAGAACAGCGCGTAAAAAATATGGCGGCAAGCGGCTTAGTGGATGAGGCTTATAAGTCCTTTATATCCCCGTTCGGGGATACCGCCGCGCAGGCGATAGGGCATAAGGAACTGTACCCGTATTTTAAGGGCGAAAAGAGCCTTGACGAATGTCTTGAACGGTTGGTTATCAGCACAAGGCAGTATTCCAAAAGGCAGATGACCTGGTTTAACAAAAATCAGAACATCAATTGGATAACGGCAGATAAGTGCGGCGATATCGCAGCTGCCGCAGATGAAATAATAACACAAAACGGAGGCGAATACCTTGCGCAATTTTTCGGTTGCTAATTTTTTTAAATGGGCGGTTATTGTGATTTTTGTTATATTTATTGCCGCACAGTTTTATTCAAGCATAGTTGCGCCTTTCAGCACCGAAAATGTTATGGCGTATTCGTTTGACGACGGATTTGAAACAACAGGTATCATCCTGCGTAACGAAACGCTTATAAACGGCGTATCATCGGGAACGGTCGCATTCCGTGTGGGACAGGGTGAGCGAGTGGCAAAAGACGGCGTTATAGCCGATATTTATGCAGACCCTTCTGCAGCCGATGCAAACAGGCGGTTGACGGAAATAAACAAGCAGATATCCGCACTGCAAAAATCGCAAAGTTACAACTCTTTCAACGCAAGCGACCTTGACCTGCTTAACGATACTATTTCCGGAGATTTAATATCCCTGCTTAAAGCAACACAGAACGGATATATGGGAGATGCGGACGATACAGCCGCCGCCATAACCGATGATATGAACCGTAAGCACATAGTGCTTGGCGATGAGTCTGATTATTCGGGTGTTATCGCTTCGCTTACCGCCGAGAAGCAATCTTTGGAATCGGGTGCCGCAAAGGCTGTGGGAAGCATATCTTCACCCGTAAGCGGATACTTTATTGCAGGAATCGACGGGTACGAAAATGCTGCCGACCTCAGCGATCTTTCAAAGTTTGACGCAAATAAGATAAATTCGCTTGAGCCATCCGCTGAAAGTAACGGCTGTATAGGTAAAGTTGTTTCGGATTATAAGTGGTATATCGCCGCAACACTGCCGCTTGATAAAGCTATTTCTATGGAGGAAGGCGAAACATATAAACTTAACACATCGCTGTCCACGGCTACATCAATGTCGGCTAAACTTGAAAAAATAAATCGGGGAGAGAGCGGCGACGCTGCGGTAATATTCTCTTGTGAAAATATGAACAGCGAACTTGCAGGCGTTAGAAAATTGTCCTTTAAAATAGTTAACAAAAGTTATTCGGGACTTCGTGTAAACAGCAAAGCCATAAGAATGAAGGGCGGTAAAAAGGGCGTCTATGTTCTTGTGGGGCAGGAGGTTCGTTTTAGAGAAGTTAAGGTGCTGTATTCGGGGCCGTCTTTCTCAATTTGCGAAAAACAGACGGAGGGCAAAAACCGCCTTAAACTGTATGATGAGGCTATTGTTAAGGGTAAAAATCTGTATGACGGAAAATCCGTAGACTGATGAAAAATATAAAAGAGGCGTTGTAATATGACCGAAAAAGAACAGGATTTTTTAAAAAACTACAGTGAAATAACCGAGAATATCGCAGCGGCGGCAGCGGTTTCGGGAAGAAAACCGGACGATGTAATTTTGCTTGCCGCCACAAAAACCGTATCGGCGGAACTTATAAATTTCGCAATAGAGGGCGGCATAAAGTATATCGGCGAAAACCGCGTGCAGGAGTTTTTATCTAAAAATGACGATATATCAAAAAATGTTCACCGCCATTTTATAGGTCACCTGCAAACAAATAAGGTTAAGGATATAATAGGCAAAACCGAAATGATAGAGTCGGTTCATTCCTTAAAACTTGCCGCCGAAATATCAAAGCAGTCCGAAAAACACGGAATTATTACCGATGTGCTGCTTGAGATTAACATTGGTAATGAGGAAAGCAAATCCGGATTCAATAAAGATGAAATCGAACAACAATTGTATGAAATTGCCAAATTAAGCAATATAAAAGTTCGCGGATTGATGGCAATACCCCCGATTTGCGAAAAAAGTGAGGAAAATCGTAAATATTTTTCCGAAATGTACAAAC
>CAVALG010000009.1:0-2116 GCA_963589585.1 Roseburia sp. AF12-17LB | reverse complement strand
GCAGAACAGCGGAGCGTAAACACAATGAAAGACTTAACCTTATTTTGCAGACAATATGCGGAACGGGTATTCGTGTTAGTGAGTTGCAATATATAACTGTTGAGGCGGTAAAGAATGGTGAGGCGGTTGTAAACTGCAAAGCAAAAACACGGTCGGTGTTTATTGTGAAAGAGCTAAAGCAAAAATTGCTCCGCTACACAGCGGAGCAAGGAATAAAAAGCGGTATGATTTTTGTGACGAGGACAGGCAAGCCGATAAGCCGCACTAATATTTGGCGGGAAATGAAAGCGTTATGCGAGGAAGCAAATGTCAATCCGCAAAAAGTATTTCCGCATAACCTGCGCCATTTGTTTGCACGGGTGTTTTACGGAATTGAAAAGGATATTGCAAAACTTGCAGACATTCTCGGCCACTCAAGCATAAACACCACAAGAATTTATATTATTTCCACCGGAACGGAACACCGTCAGCGTATGGAAAATATGCGGTTGATAATATGAAAAATGCCACCCAAATCGGCGGCGGAAACATAATCTATATTATGTTGTATCTAATTCCTTTGTGGATGTTGGCAAACCCAATTTTACGCATTGAATTATAGCATAATGTGGGTAATTTGTAAAGTAATTGAATTAAAAAAGTGTGAAAAACTTAAAATTGTCGAAAAATGAATATGACAACAAAGCCTTTTCTCGCCATCTTTTTCAATGTTTCTGAGAAGGCTTGCTTTGCGATACTATTTTTTAACCCGGCATATTCGCGGCAGTCTTTTTTACCACTTTATGTACAACATAATATAGATTATGTTGCATTTCGGCAAATTCACAAAAATTAAAGGAGGAAATGAATTGAAAACAAAGTCATTAAAGAAAATTGTCTCGTTCATTGTTGCGGTCAGCTTGGTTTTCACAATGTTCGCAGGTGTGCCGTTTGATACTTTCGCGGCAACTGCAGACGGCACTGCGAATTTTGGCGGCGCAAAGACGGTGAACACAGCCGACAGCGGCAGAAGCGGTTTTGACGGCGCGTCGATCAATAAGATCACCGACCTTGAGACCGACGCGGCGATAGACATTTCGGTCGGCTCAAGTGCGCACAGTGAAGATGAAGAACGCGGCAATGCGCCGAGCACTTATGCGGCGACCGCCGAGTCCGGGGAGACAACTTCCGGCACAACGGGCAGCTGCACCTGGACGCTTGACGGCACTCATCTTACCATAAGCGGCAACGGTAAAATGGGGGACTATTATAGTTATTATGGCAATCCTGCGCCTTGGGGAAAGAATATCACATCTGTTACCATTGAACAAGGCGTAACAAGCATAGGTAGATGTGCATTCGAGAACTGCACAGGGCTTACAAGCATAACTATACCCGACAGTGTAACAAGTATAGGTAATTATGCATTCAACGGTTGCACAGGGCTTACAAGTATAATTATACCTGACAGTGTAACAAGCACAGGCGATTCTGCATTTGAAGGTTGCACGAGCCTTACAAGCATAACCATACCAGACAGTGTAACAAGTATAGGCGATTCTGCATTTGAAGGTTGCACGAGCCTTACAAGCATAACCATACCAGACAGTGTAACAAGTATAGGCGATTCTGCATTTGAAGGTTGCACAGAGCTCACAAGCATAACCATACCTGACAGCGTAACGGACATTGGCAATGGCGCATTCAATAATACAGCATATTACAACAATGATGACAATTGGTCTGATGGTGTTCTATATATCGGTAATTGTTTGATTAGAGCAAAGGAAGATATTGTTAATGGCGGCTATACAATACGCCAAGGTACAAAGCGTATAGCAGATTGTGCATTTTCTGATTGCACGGGACTTACAAGTGTAACTATACCAAACAGTGTAACGAGCATAGGCTATTCTGCATTCTCCGGCTGCACAGGGCTCACAAACATAACCATACCTGACAGTGTAACAAGCATAGCTTATCGTGCATTTGAAGGTTGTGAAATAAAAGAACTTATAATAGCCGAAGGCTCAAAAACAGTAACCTCAACAATGGTTGTTTGTGAAGATACGCTTGAAAAGGTAACCATACCCGACAGTGTAACAAGCATAGGTGATTATGCATTCCATAATTGCAC
>CAVALG010000008.1:0-12091 GCA_963589585.1 Roseburia sp. AF12-17LB | reverse complement strand
GTAAAATAACAATTAACGACCGCGATATTGACGATTATTTCGGTCTTGAAACTTTAAAACTTATTGCCCGTCAGCCTTTGGCACTTACCGGCACAACCGATAAATTCGATATCGTTTGCCGCGTTGCAGGCGGCGGTGTTACAGGTCAGGCAGGCGCTATCCGCCACGGTGTTGCACGCGCACTTCTTCAGTACAATGAAGAACTTCGTCCCGAACTTAAAAAAGCAGGACTCCTTACCCGTGACCCAAGAATGAAAGAAAGAAAGAAATACGGTCTCAAAGGCGCTCGCCGCTCTCCGCAGTTCAGCAAACGCTGATTTTCCGAATTCTTCGTATTTCAAATTGTACAAAATCCCGAAAGGCATTTGCCTTTCGGGATTTTTTTGCACACAAAAGCCGCTGCAGGCTGTGCGCTGCAGCGGCTTTTGTTATAGACTTATTTAATGCTCAAACACATCTTCTGAATATGCAGTCGTTATCTTTGAATTCTGCCCGAACCGTCGCCGCCTGCCAATTTTTCCACTTCGCTTACCGTAACCATATTATAGTCGCCCTCAATAGAGTGTTTAAGCGCAGATGCGGCAACAGCAAATTCGACAGCGCTTTGGGTGTCCTTGCCGTTAAGCAGCGAATAAATCAGTCCGCCGCCGAAAGAATCACCGCCGCCGACGCGGTCAACAATATGCAGATCATATTTTTTAGAGAAACAGTATTCATTTTTTGCAACATCAAACAACATAGCCGACCAACCGTTATCAAATGCCGAATGGCTTTCACGCAATGTTATAGCAACCATTTCAAAGCCGAATTTATCCGCCAACTGTTTGGCAACCGACTTATAACCTTCACTGTTCAGTTTGCCGCCGTAAATATCGGTTGATTCGGCTTCTATGCCGAATACATCTTTTGCGTCTTCTTCATTGGATATGCAAACATCAACATACTGACAAAGTTCGGTCATAACAGTACGAGCCTGCTCGCGGGTCCACAATTTACCCCTGTAATTCAAATCGCAGGATATTTTACAGCCGTGCGCTTTTGCAGCCTTGCAGGCCTCTTTGCAAATTTCAGCCACATTGGCACCAAGTGCGGGCGTTATACCCGTGAAATGAAACCAATCAGCTCCGTCAAAAATCTTATCCCAATCAAAATCGGTTGATTTTGCTTCTTGAATTGCGGAATGGGCACGATCATAAATACAAACCGAGCCGCGCTGCGATGCGCCCTTTTCATTAAAATATATACCTACACGGTCGCCTCCGCGAACTATTAAATCGGTATTCACACCGTAGCGGCGCAGTGAATTTACAGCCGCCTGACCTATTGCGTGGGTAGGCAGTTTTGTGACAAAAGCAACATCCGTGCCGTAATTAGCAAGCGATACAGCCACATTTGCCTCGCCGCCGCCAAATGTAAATTCAACATGATTGCACTGAACAAAGCGTTCGTAATTATCGGGCTGAAGCCTAAGCATCAATTCACCGAAAGTAATAACCTTTGACATAATCAATCCTCCAAAGCAGCCTTTCTGCCCTCAAGGCACAACTGCGTAATTTTTTCAAAATCACCTGCCGCAACTTCTTTTTTGGGGCAGACCCAACTTCCGCCTACGGCAAAAATAAACGGCGCCGACACATACTCTTTAATATTTGCGGCATTTACACCGCCCGTAGGTAAAAATTTCACGCCTGTAAACGGAGCGGACAAATTCTTCATTGCGTTAAGTCCGCCGTAGACATTTGCGGGGAAGAACTTTACCACCTTTAAGCCGCGGTTGACCGCCATCATAATTTCCGTAGGTGTAACGCAGCCGGGAACAACCGGAATTTCGTTTTTTATGCACCAATCAACAACATCTGCATCAAACCCCGGAGACACAATGAATTTTGCGCCCATTTTAACAGCAAGTTCAGCCTGTTCAACATTCAAAACAGTACCTGCGCCTACAAGCATATCGGGGCAATTTTCGCTTACAGCCTTAATACATTCGGAGGCGCATTCCGTACGGAATGTGATTTCCATTGTGTCTATTCCGCCCTTTAACATTGCGTTTGCGGCAGGAACAGCGTCCTTTGCATCTTCCAAAACAACTACAGGCACGATAACCGAACGCACCAATCTTTCCATAACTGTCATATCATTTACCTCCAAATTATACGCCCGAATACGCCGAATAACCGGCGTCTATAGGCAACACAACGCCCGTTATGGCGGAGGCAGCCTCGTTATCGGTTAAGAAGAACACGCCGCCAAGCAGTTCATCCGAATCAACAAATCTGCCCGTAGGTGTACCCTTAAGAATTTTCTCGGTACGCGGAGTAGGTGTACCGTCCTGATTAAAAAGCAGCGCACGGTTTTGGTTTGAAACCAAAAATCCGGGAGCGATAGCATTGGCACGAATGTTGCTGCCTGCAAAATATGTAGCAAGCCATTGTGTAAAGTTTGAAACAGCGGCTTTCGCGCCAGAATATGCAGGAATTTTAGTAAGCGGAGTATACGCATTCATTGAAGATATGTTAAGAATATTCCCCTGTTTACGCTCAACCATATCTCTTGCAAAGATTTGTGTAGGTAAAAGCGCGCCCTGGAAATTGAGTTTAAACACAAAATCAACACCGTCGGCGTCTAAATCAAAGAAAGTTTTCTGCCCTTCCTTAGCCTCGTGCTGATATTCGTTATCTGTTGTTGCGCGCGGATTGTTACCGCCCGCACCGTTGATTAAAATATCGCAGGGGCCTAAATCGGAAACAACTTTTTTGTGAACTGAAGCAAGCATTTCGGGGTCAAGCACATTTGCTTTATAACCTATGCAGATGTAGCCCTCGGCTCTTAATTCGTCAGCCAGTTTATTAACCGCTTCTTCATTTAAGTCCAAAGCGGCAACCTTAGCGCCTGCTTTTGCGTAAGCGCGCGCCATTTCGCTGCACAGCACGCCGCCTGCGCCTGTAATTACCACAACTTTATCGGTAAAATTATGGGTTAAAGGTAATTTCATACTATATTCCTCCCAGCTATATGAAATTAAATATTATACATAACAAAAGAAAAAGCGAAGATTATCCAAGTCTGTCTAAAGTATCCCAAACACCGAGCATATACTGAACGCCCAAAGCACGGTCATACTTGCCGTAACCCGGGCGGCACACACCGGGACCTTCCTCCCACAAATGTCGTCCGTGGTCGGGACGGATGTAACCCTCCCAGTTATTATCGTGATATGCGCGCAGAACTTCTATAATTCCCGTTTCGCCGCAACAATCACGGTGAGCCGCTTCAATAAAATCGCCGTTTTCAAAATGGTGAATATTGCGAATATGGGCAAATGCGATTCTGTCGCAATGTTTTCTTATAATATCAGCGCAGTTATTGGCAGGGTTGGCGTTAAGCGACCCGGTACACAGGGTAAGGCAATTGCACGGATGGTCAACCTCCGAAAGGAGTTTTGCACAGGAAGCTTCGTCCACAAGCAGGCGCGGAAGCCCGAATATATCCCACGGCGGGTCATCCATATGTATAGCCATTTTAATATCACATTCTTCACAGGTCGGCATAATCGCGCGCAGAAAATAAAATAGGTTTTCCCAAAGTTTTTCTTTGGTTACGGGTGCGTAAGCCTTGAACAGTTCGTCCAGTTTGCTCATACGCTCAGGCTCCCAGCCGGGGAATGTCATATTATACTTTTCGGTAAAATCAAGAATGTATTTTGCCATCGACTTATAGTCGCTTTGAATCATATCTTTTTCATAGAAAAGCGCAGTAGACCCATCGCCCACCGGGTGGAACAGGTCGGTTCTTGTCCAATCAAAAATCGGCATAAAATTATAGCAGATCACCTTAACGCCGAACTCGCTCAGGTTTCGGATACACTGCTTGTAATTTTCTATAAGCGCATCCCTTGTAGGAAGGCCGATTTTTATATCATCGTGAACATTAACCGATTCAACAACTTCGGCGTCAAACCCATAAGAATGAATATAATCGACCGCTTCTTTAATCTCGTCTTTTTCCCAAATTTCACCGGGCATTTTATGATGAAGCGCCCATACGATACTTGTAACGCCGGGAATTTGTTTAATATCCGCCAGCGTAACGGGGTCGTTACCTACTCCGTACCAACGCCAGCCCATTTTCATAGGCATATTCACATCCCCTCTCCTGTTCAAAAATGCATTAATTATCACCGAAAATTATAGCATAAATTGCATATGAAATCAAGTTTGCAAAAATTGTTGTATTTAGTTTGCTAATAGTAATTACCGGGCAAGCGGCTCTTGCCTTTAGAAATAAAAAATGGTATAATACTTGAGATTGATGACAATTTGAAGAAAGGCAAATTTATGAAAAAGCAATTAAAGACATACAGTGTAGACGGTTTTTTGGAATGTGAACGCCTGCGAACATTTATATTACTTATAACGGTAGGCGGCTTTTTAGGTGCATATACATTTACCGTAAAAGGCGGCGTGTTTTGCAATGCGCAAACCGCTAACTTTGTAATGCTTGCCGTACAGCTCGGAAAAATGAATTGGGCACGCGCACTTTACTACATTATACCCATTACCGCATATCTGCTTGGGGCGGTAATTTCCGAATTTTTGCCCAAACGGGTGAACAAATTTGAAATAGTACGGTGGGATACACTTTTTATAGCCTTTGAAATGCTCTCACTTTTAGCGCTTGGCTTTGTACCAGATGACGCTCCCCCGCAGATTTGCCAAGTGTCAATAAATTTTATTGCTTCAATGCAATACAACACATTCAGGCAGGCTAAAAAAGTGCCTATGGCAACCACTTTCTGCACAAATCACTTGCGGCAGGTAGGCGTTAATCTTGTGAAGGTGGCTACTAAAAAAGACAAATCCGCCGCTATGAGGTTGAAAATGCATTTTTCAATGCTGATAGCATTTGTAGCAGGTGCGGTTATATCAACATTTTTGTGCGTGCGTTTTGGCGGCAAAGCAATCTGGTTTGCGGAAATATTGCTTCTTATAGTATTTATTGATCTTTTGCGCGCAGATCTTATATATGAAAAAGACCAAATAAACACAGTTCCACACGGTCATTGACCGCGCACCGAATAACAAAGTTTTATTTTTTCGGAGGTAAATATTATGCTTGATGATTTAATAAAAGACCGTGTGTTCCATTATTTCAGTAAAATCGCTTCTATACCCCACGGTTCAGGCAATACTGCCGCCCTTGCGGATTATTGCTTGAAATTTGCTGACGATAATAAACTTGACGGCAAGAAAGACGAATTCGGCAATGTTTTAATTAAAAAATCCGCTTCAAGCGGTTATGAAAGCCATCCTACCGTTATATTGCAGGGGCACCTGGATATGGTTTGCGAAAAAACTCCCGATTGCAATATTGATTTTAAAAAAGACGGGCTTAAATTGAGCCTTGACGGCGATTTATTAAGTGCCGACGGTACTACACTCGGCGCTGACGACGGTATTGCGGTTGCTATGATACTTGCCATACTTGAAAATAAAGAACTCCGCCACCCGAATATAGAGGCTGTATTCACCGTGGACGAAGAAACAGGTATGTCGGGTGCCGAAAATTTTGACGCTTCTGCCCTTTGCGGCAAAACGCTTATAAATATTGATTCAGGCGAAGAAGGCGTGCTGACGGTGGGCTGCGCAGGCGGCGCTAAGATTGATATAAAGCTGCCGATGAGCACCGAAAAAAACAGCCGCACCGCCCAAAAAGTAACCGTTTCGGGATTGCTCGGCGGTCACTCCGGTATAGATATCAACAAGGGCAGAATAAATGCCGATATGCTTTTAGGCAAGTTCTTAAAAGAACTGCCGTTTGAATACAGGCTTGTTTCAATCAGCGGCGGCTTTAAGGATAATGTTATACCTAACCTTGCCGAATGCATTATAGCCTGTGATGACGATTTAACTTCCTACACAGCGGAATTTGCAAAAAACAATTACACTGAAAACGACCACGATATGGCAATTGCGGTAACGCGTGCAGACGATATTTCAGCTTGTTATGACAGGGACTCAACCGATAAAGCCGTTAAATTTTTAAATGCAATAAAATTCGGCATAACCGCTATGAATCCCGATATACCGAACGCGGTTCAAAGTTCACAGAATTTAGGCATTTTAACTTCAAATGCCGACGAAATTCACGCTGTACTGTCGGTAAGAAGCAGCGTAGCGGCGGATAAGCAAGCTATGCTTGACGAACTCAAAGCGGCATCTGATAATCTGGGTGCCGAAATGTCAACTCACGGGCATTACCCTGCGTGGGAATACCGAAAAGACTCGCCGCTTAGAAAAACTATGGAGAGTGTTTACCTAAAACTTTACGGTAGTTCACCCACTGTTGAAACGGTACACGCAGGGCTTGAATGCGGACTATGGGGAGAAAAAATTAAAAATCTTGACGCGGTTTCAATGGGGCCCGATATGTGGGATATTCACACGGTAAATGAGCGTTTGTCGGTTTCTTCAACCAAGCGCACATATAAATATCTTTGCAAAGTATTAAAGGAGATATGACAAAATGAACAAGACATCAGTTGCAAAAATTCAATCGGAACTTGAAAAAGGCAGCGCGCTGCTTGTGGCAAGCGTGCCTAACAGATTTTATTTTACAGGCTTTGAAACAAGCGACGGATATGTGTTTATCACGCCGGACGACGCCGTTTTTTTAATTGACTTCCGCTATTTTGAAAAGGCCAAAGAAATTGTTAAAAGCTGCAAGGTTCAACTTTCATCTTTCCCATTTAAAGAGATAAAGGAACTTTGCGAAATACACAATGTTTCTTCACTTTATATTGAGGGTGAATACATTTCTGTTCAGAAGTATAAAGAATTAAGCGAAAAGCTTGCTCCCGTCAAAATAGAAAACAGCAATAAATTCGACCTAATAATCAAAGATATGCGCAGTGTTAAAACGCAGGAGGAACTTTCGCTTATAAAGCAAGCGCAAGAAATAACCGACAAAACATTTTCATATATTACAGAGCGCATAGAAGCAGGGCGAACAGAGCGTGATGTTATGCTCGATATGGAATTTTATATGCGCAAGCTCGGCTCGGAGGGTGTATCGTTTGACTTTATAGTGGTTTCGGGCAAAAATTCTTCCCTGCCACACGGTGTGCCTACGGACAAGAAAATCGAACGCGGGGATTTTGTTACAATGGATTTCGGCGCGGTTGTGAACGGATACCGTTCGGATATGACGCGCACCGTTGCGGTAGGCGAAGTGAGCGATGAGCAGAAAAAGGTATACGAAACCGTGCTTAAAGCGCAACTTGCGGCAATTGACGCTGTTAAAAGCGGACTTGTTTGCAAAGATATTGACAAGATAGCGCGTGATATAATTTACGGTGCGGGATACGAAGGCTGCTTCGGTCACGGACTCGGCCACAGCGTAGGCATAGAAATACATGAAAGCCCGAATTTCAATACCAGATGCGATACCGTTTTAAAAGCAGGTACGATTATGACGGTTGAACCCGGCATATATATTGAAAACAAATTCGGCGTTCGTATAGAGGATATGGTATATGTAACAGACGGCGGCTGCGAGGTTTTGACAGGCAGTCCCAAGCAGCTTATTATCCTTTAATTTTATGTGTTTTTACGCCGCAAATTTACCGTTTGGAAGTAAATGGAGCGAAACCCGAGGACCGATCATCAAAAAAACTGTTGATTTTTTGTCAATATTGTGTTAATATATCTTAAATAAACTGTAGCGTTTACGAAGATATGCACAATTCAGAGCAATTTTCAAACGGTAATTACGCAAATAAACAGGGAGTTGAAAACGGTTTGGGCAAATACATAATTAAACGTGTCGCAATGGGTATTTTAAGTATATTCATAGTCGCCACACTGACATTCTTTTTAATGAACTTGGTACCGGGCGGACCGTTCGTCGCGGAAAAATCAATCAGCAAAGCGGCTCAGGCGGCATTGGCTGAAAAGTACGGTCTTGATAAACCTATTATGGAACGCTATGTTAAATATATGACAGACTTTGTCAAAGGCGATATGGGACCGAGTTTGCGCCAACGCGGACGCGATGTTTCGGATATAATATTTTCTAAATTCCCCGTTTCGGCGAGATTGGCAGGTATTGCCGTTGCTGTTTCGGTGCTGTTAGGCATTCCTCTTGGATGTATTTCGGCATATAACCGGGGAAAATTTTCGGATAATTTTATAATAGTACTTGCTACCTGCGGTATTGCAATACCGAGTTTTATAAGCAGTGTTTTGTTGCTGTATTTCTTAGGAAGTAAGCTGAACATTTTGCCCACGGTAGGGCTTAATACTGCTGCTTCCTACATAATGCCCGTAACCGCGCTTTCCATTTATCCTACGGCATACATAACCCGTCTTATGCGTTCAAGTCTTTTGGATGTAATGGGACAGGATTATATAAGAACGGCTAAGGCAAAAGGACTTTCAAACTTTAAAGTTCTTTTCAAACACGCATTGCGCAACGCGGTTTTACCCGTTATAACATATGTAGGTCCTATGCTTGCTTCTTTGATGACAGGCTCGTTTATAGTTGAAAAAATATTCACTATACCGGGGCTTGGCAGAGATTTTGTTTCAGCCATAAACCAGCGTGATTACACACTTATTATGGGTACAACAATTGTGCTTGCCACACTTATAATAACCGCTAATGTGGTCGTTGATATTCTTTATAAGATCATCGACCCGCGTATAAAACTTAAGTAAGGAGTGGCAAGTAGGAAATGAAAAAAATATTACCGAGTCTTCATCTTAACCCCGACGATTTTATACCTGCCACACCCGACGAAAAGGAAAGCCTTGTAGTAATGCGTGACAGCGTGAATTTTTGGAAGGATGGTTTGCGTCGCCTTCGCAAAAATAAAATCGCAATGGTCAGTCTTGTTTTTATATTACTTATAGTTGTATTTGCGTATTTTCTGCCTTCTTTTTGGCCGTACAGTTACGACCAGCAGATAAAATACAGCGAAAACCTTGCTCCGTTTGAATACGGTAAGGTTGAGCAGGAACGCATTGACGCAGGCGAAAGCGTATTCCCCCACATTTGCGGAACCGACAAGTTGGGACGCGACTTTGCGGTTCGCCTTATGATGGGTACAAGAATAAGTTTGACAGTTGGTCTTATATGTGCGGCGCTTGTGCTTTTGGTAGGCGCAACATACGGCGCAATTGCCGGATTTGTAGGCGGTTGGGTTGATAATGTTATGATGCGTATAACCGATATTCTTTACACTATACCGGATATATTGTTGATTATTGTACTTTCAATGACGCTTAAACCGCGTCTTGAAGAAATTGCAAGCCACAAAGGTTTCAGATGGATGCAAACCATCGGGCCCAACCTTATTGCAATATTCTTGGTGTTTGTGCTTTTGTATTGGGTAAGTATGGCGCGTATAACACGCTCGCAGGTTTTGGTACTTAAAGAGGCTGAATATGTTACTGCCGCAAAGGCGCTGGGTGCTAAGAGTTCCCGCATTATCAGAAAGCACCTGCTTACAAACTGCATAGGTACATTGATAGTAACCACCACGCTCCAGATACCGTCGGCAATATTCACCGAAAGTTATTTGAGCTTCCTGGGTCTCGGCGTGCAGGCTCCTATGCCGTCGCTCGGTTCGCTTGCAACCGACGCAGTTAAGGGAATGGGAACCTACCCTCACCTGCTTTTATTGCCTGCAGTACTTATAAGCGTGTGCATTCTCGCTTTCAATCTTATAGGCGACGGTCTGCGTGATGCGTTTGACCCGAAACTTAAAAATTAGAAAGGGAGGATGAAGAAAGTGAGCAAAAAACTTTTAGAAATAAAGGATGAGCGTCTTTCCTTCTTCACCCCTGCCGGTGAAGTAAAAGCACTTAACGGCGTTTCTTTCTCGATGAATGAAGGCGATGTACTCGGTATAGTCGGTGAGTCCGGCTCGGGTAAATCGGTTACCGCATACTCAATAATGGGTCTTACCGCATACCCCGGCAAACTTGTAGGCGGAACTATTGAATTTAACGGTCACAGAGTTGATAAAATGACCGAAAAAGAATTCAGAAAAATGCGCGGAAACGAAGTTTCTATCATATTTCAAGACCCTATGACAAGTTTAAACCCGGTGTATACAATCGGCAACCAGATAGTTGAAGTTATAAGGCTGCACACAGATAAAACCAAAAAACAGGCTTATGACCGCGCCGAAGAATTACTTGAACTTGTTGGCATAAACGAACCCCAAAAAAGGCTTAAACAGTATCCGCACGAGCTTTCTGGCGGTATGCGCCAAAGGGTTATGATAGCAATTGCGCTTGCTTGCGAGCCGAAACTTCTTATAGCTGACGAACCTACAACCGCGCTTGATGTTACCATACAGGCGCAGATATTGGAACTTATGCAGGAACTGCGCCAAAAACTCGGAATGAGTATTATAATGATAACGCACGATCTCGGCGTAGTTGCAAGTATGTGCGAAAAAATAGCGGTTATGTATGCCGGTCATATTGTTGAATACGGCACTGCGGACGAAATTTTTTATGAGCCGCACCACGAGTATACAAAGGGACTTATAAACTCTATACCCAAACTTAATGCAGAAAAAATCGAAAGGCTTGTACCGATTGAAGGTCAGCCTGTTGACCTGCTTAATCCGCCGGCGGGATGTCCGTTTGCGCCCCGCTGTGCAAACTGTATGAAGATATGTCTTCACGAAATGCCGCCGAAAACCGAATTAAGCGATACGCATTACAGTTATTGCTGGTTATTACAAAAAGAAGAATACGAAAAGGGGGAACTTGACTGTGAGTGATAATGATATCCTTTTAGAAGTGCAGCACTTGCAGCAGTACTTCCATATCGGCGGCAGAGGAAACAACAAAAAGTTTGTTCAGGCTGTTGATGATGTTTCGTTCTTTATAAAACGCGGCGAAACCCTCGGTCTTGTGGGTGAATCGGGTTGCGGAAAAACAACCGTAGGCCGTACAATTTTAAGACTTTACGAGCCGACCGACGGTAAAATAATATATGACGGTAAGACTATTTTTGACAAGCAAAACAAAATTGCCGAAGATATGCTTCCCTATCGCCGTAAAATGCAGATGGTGTTCCAAGACCCGTACGCAAGCCTTGACCCCCGTATGACCATCGGCGATATCGTAGGTGAGTCGATTGATATTCACAAACTTGCCGCCAATAAAAAAGATCGCCGCGACCGCATTATTGCACTTTTGGAACGCGTTGGGCTTAACAGCGAACACGCCAACCGTTATCCGCACGAATTTTCCGGCGGTCAGCGCCAGCGTGTAGGTATCGCCCGTGCTTTGGCGGTTGACCCCGAATTTATTGTCTGCGATGAGCCTGTATCCGCATTGGATGTTTCTATTCAGGCGCAGGTGGTTAATATGTTTGAGGATTTACAGAACGATCTCGGTCTTACCTATCTGTTCATAGCGCATGACCTCAGCGTAGTACGCCATATTTCAAACCGAATAGGTGTAATGTACTTAGGAAAACTGGTTGAACTTGCGGATAGTTTTGAACTTATCGCCCACAATGTTCACCCGTACACAAAAAGCCTTATTTCGGCTATTCCGGAGGCTGACCCGAAAATCGCGCGCGCTTCGCACAGAATCCCGTTACAGGGTGATGTGCCGAGTCCGTTGAATCCGCCGAGCGGCTGCCGTTTCAGAACACGGTGCCCGTATGCCGATGAAAAGTGCGCCGCCGAATGCCCCGAATTTAAAGAGGTATCACCCGGGCATTGGGCTGCCTGCCACCACCTTGATAAGGTGAACTGATTTTAGGTATTTATTGTGCCGAAGGCGCAATGGATATAAATAATTGCGGCAACGCCGTAAAGAAAGAAAGGAAAATACACCAATGAAAATGAAGAAACTGATTGCTATGCTTCTCGTACTGGTACTTACCGTTTCTATGGTTGGCTGTATGAGTTCCTGCGGCAAGGATAAGAAGGCGAAATCTGACGCCATCACGGTTCAGATCGGTCCTAACCCCGAAACCCTTGACCCTGCTCTCAACAGCGCAGTAGACGGCGGTAACATGCTCGTTACTTTGTTCGAGACACTTCTCATCATTGATGAGA
>CAVALG010000007.1:0-22483 GCA_963589585.1 Roseburia sp. AF12-17LB | reverse complement strand
CCATGCCTATGGCTGGCTGCCATAAATCAAGGGGCAAATATATAATAACAGGAGTCCTACTATGGACAACATCTATCACCAATACTGGCAGCAGGAGCTGATGTATCAGTTGGCTTCCGCTGACCGGTGCCGCAAGAGAGCCTATATATGCTCCCCCTTCCGGGCGGACACCCGTGAGCAGCGCGAGAAGAACCTGCGCACGGCAAGAGCGTATATGTTCTACGCAAACAAGAAAATGAACATGAACGCCGCAGCGCCTCATGCGTATCTGCCGCTTTTGCTTTGCGATGAAATTCCTGCCGAAAGAGCCGTTGCGCTTCGATTCGGCTTGGAGATCCTGGAGCAAAGCGATGTTATGCTCGTATGCGGAAATAAGCTCAGCAACGGTATGCGCGGCGAAATTGCCAAGGCGGCTTTGCTTCGTATGCCGATTACGGTATTTGACGAAGGCTTGTATCTGGAGGTGGAGAAACTCGTCACACAAAACAACGGGAATAAGAAATCCGTAAAGCTGGATCGTGAAAACTTTCCGATGGCTTTTACGGAGCCCGAATCCTATCTGGAAAATGCGGCATTGCTCAAATGAGTATGCCGTATCACAAAGAACTCCTGAGAAGCAGTGTTTCGCTGCGTTTTCGGGAGTTCTTTGTTTTCCGGAACAAAGCGAAAGGAGTAATGACATTGTTATGCCAATTTGAAAAAATGATCTATCCTTCCGGAACCGGTGCGGCGGATGCGACAAGCTTTATGATCGCGCTTTACCGACCCTGTGAAAAATTGAAGGATAGCAGCGGCAACACCATTACACAAATCAAAGCCGTCGGGTACTGCCTGCCCACTGCGGGTAACATGCGCTATGAAATGCGTGGACACTGGCGCAAGGATCCAAAATACGGCATTCAGTATGATGTCGAGGGATACGAGGAGCAGATCATTCCGACCCGGGAAGGCATCGTTGCCTATCTCTCGTCCGGGCAGATCAAAGGCATCGGCCCGAAAATGGCGGAGCGTATCTATGATGCGTTTGGGAATATGGCACTGGAGGTACTGGACAAGAAGCCGGAAAAGCTTTTGACCATCTCCGGTATCAGTCAGAATAAACTCAAAAAAATCTGCGATTCCTACCTCGCCAACCGCGGTGCCCGTGATGTTGTAGCCTTTCTGTCGCCGCACGGGATCACGCCGAACCGTGCTGTAAAGCTCTACAAAGAATACGGAGAACAAACGATGGATATCGTAAAAAACCATCCGTATAAGCTCTGCGAAATGGCCGGCGTGGGCTTCAAGACGGCAGATAAAATTGCCATGAGTATGGGCATCGACCGCCTATCTCCTGAACGAGTGGACGAAGGTATCCTCTACACACTGACCGATGCGGAAGGCCACGGAAATCTATGTATGGAACGGGACGGCTTCATTGCAGCCTGCCAAAGGACTTTGGAGACGCCGGAGCTTACGGATCAAATGATCGCAGCCCGTGCCAATCGCCTCATTCTTGACGGCAGAATGCGGACCTATGAAAGCTGTGTTTATCGGGAAAAGACGGCAAAAGCCGAAGAAAAGCTTGCCGACTTGATCCGATATCAGATCCGCCATCAAAATCCCTGCACTTATGGTGATTTGGATCATGAGCTCGACCGTGAGGAAAGCCGTTTGAAGGTGCGTCTGGCACCCGAACAGCGTCAGGCAATTAAAACGGCGCTCACCAGCGGCCTTTGCATTATTACCGGCGGCCCAGGTACCGGCAAGACGATGCTGCAAAAAGCTTTGCTTGGCATTTACAGCCGCAATCATCCGTCAAAGGAGATCGTGTGCTGTGCGCCGACAGGGCGTGCCGCAAGGCGTATGGAGCAGTCAACCGGATTCCCGGCTTCTACGGTCCATAAGGCTTTGGGTCTGATTGCCGGCGAAGACGGAGAATATGGCGATCCGGAGACGCTGGACGCCGATCTGATTTTGGTCGATGAGGTTTCTATGCTGGATATCTACCTTGCCGGAGACCTGTTTGACTCTGTAAAACCAGGCAGTCAGTTGATCCTTATCGGAGACGCAGACCAGTTACCGTCTGTCGGACCCGGGGCGGTGCTGAGCGAGATGATTGCAAGCGGCACCATCCCTATTGTGAAGCTGGATAAGATTTTCCGCCAAACGGCAGGCAGCCGAATAGCGACCAATGCAAAATTGATCCGTCACGGGAATATGAGCCTTGAGTATGGCAGTGACTTTCAGTTTTATGACTCGGTGAGCATTCCCAAGTCCGCAGAAAAAATCGTAGAACTGTACCTGCAGGAAACCGCCAAGTACGGCGTGGACAATGTGGCGTTGCTCTCACCGTATCGGCAGAAAACCGAAACCGGCGTCAATGCGCTCAATGAACTGCTGCGGGAGAAAATCAATCCCCCGGCACCGGACAAAGCTGAGGTCATTCACGGAACGAGGAGGTTTCGCTGCGGTGACAAGGTGATGCAGATCAAAAACTGCGATGAAATCAGCAACGGCGACATTGGGTACATCACAAAAATCTGCAAAGTCGGTGATGAAACGACCGTCACGATTGATTTCGGAGACGGACGGATGGCAGAGTATGATACAAGTCAGCTTGATATGCTGGATTTGGGTTACGCTTCTACCATCCATAAGTCGCAAGGCTCGGAGTACAGGTCTGTGATTATCAACCTGCAATGCGCCCACTATGTCATGCTGACAAGGCCCCTGGTATATACCGCCATTACCCGCGGCAAGGAGAATGTCATCATTGTCGGCGAGCGCCGTGCTTTGTGTATGGCAATCAAGAAAACCGACACAGAAAAACGCGGCACCTGTTTGGCAAAACGCCTGCAGGCCGCTATGCAATGAAAGGAGTCAGCTATGAAACACGAACCCTGGCTTGAAAAGTGGAGCTACGAAGACGACAAAGTTATCCTTGAATATGAGGATGGCGCAACTTTGCGTGTGGCCAGAGAAGATTTTATCCGCGCCTTCGGTGTCATTATCGGACTGACTAAGGCGGAAGCGGAAAAAGAGTATGGAATTAAAAACTGAGGAGGCAATTGCTATGGCAACAATTTTGGAACAGTACCGAAATCGGCAGAATGAGATCCGTGAGCAGATCGCGGCAAACAGTTTACCGCTTGACCAGATGCTGATTATGCAGGAACTGAACTACCGCATTTGTGTGCTGGAGACTTTTGAGGGCCTGTGCAAATCCGCACCGGTCACGATGGACACCAAATCTATGGGATTCCATTTCCAGCTTGTAGACGCCTGTGTGCGTTTTACGCTGAACGAGCGCAAGTTCGGACCCAAGACGGATGCCGAGGGCCAGAAAAAACGGGAAACCGCCCTGCAGTCCTTTACGCAGGTCGTACAGGACGGACGCAAGCGTTTCTCCAGCTTTAACGCATCTACGCAGGAACAGTACAAAACCTGCATCAATAATTACATTAAGACGATCCTGCCCGTCTGGATGCAGTATCGCAACACCTATATCAATTTCTAAGGAGGCTTTCTAATGAGTCAGAACAACTCGAATGATAAGGCGGCTATGCTTGCCAAAATCGAAGGAATCAATAAGGTGGACGGATTCGATCCGACACCGTTTGCGGTAGATTATACCGACCTGGAAACCGGTGAGGTGCGCAAGCGCCTCCCGGTTATGATCCAGATGGCGTGGTTTCGCATGAAGTATCCCGAAGGGCGTATTGCCATTACGGTATCACCCGGAAAGGATTGCTTTGTGGCAACCGCCAAGGTATACCCAAGCTACAAGGACGGTGCGGAATGCTATCTTGCCGAGGCAACAGCCTCTCGCGGATACCTGGCAGATAAACCTTCTGTTTCGCCCCGTGAATGGGCACAGACAGCAGCTGTCGGTATTGCACTGCGTAACGCCGGCTTCGGTTTGCAGTTTGCTATGGCAGGTGATGAATTTGAAGATACTGCCACGGATGAACTGAACGGCAACGGCGCTCAGGCAGGCGGCAGCACACCGCATGAAAACGCTACCGTTATGCCTGAGCCGGAAACGGATGAAGAATACACCGTGGAGCCAACAGCGCCGCCGCAAAGAGAACTCACCTTTGAAGAAAAGGTAGAACAAGCCATGCGTGTCCCTTGCCCGATAACCAAGTACGGCGGAAAGACGCTGGGTGATGTATTGCAAATGGATCCGAAAGCGATCCAGTGGTGTGCAACAAAGTTTACGGGCGGCGAGGAAATTCGCAATGCAGCAAAGCTGATCTGCGAATATGCACAACAGAAAGCTTCAGCGTGAAGCAGAATAAATTCGGGGGCGGCAGAAAGCCTGCCGTCCCCGGAAAGGAGGTTGTATGGAAAGAATTCATATGTGGGATATTATCTCACTGCTTGGGATACCGTATCCCTCGTCTGGTCAAAGCTCGTACTATGTACAGTGCCCATGCTGTGATGAAAACCCGCGGAAAAAGCATTTGAATATCAACTTGAAAAAGGAAGTCTTTCGTTGCCCGCGCTGCGGCGTTTCCGGCGGAATATTCGATTTATATGCGTTATATACCGGCATTCCGCGCGACGAAGTCCGCAAAGCGATTTTGGCACGAATGGGAGTACCTGAGAATGCTTCGCGCCCGCGGCAGAAGATTCTGCTGAAAGCGGATACGGAATGCCCATTAACGGATATCGACACACGCCATGCAACCTATAGTGCATTGCTTTCCAAACTTACGCTGGCCTCTGATCATAAGGAAAACCTACTTGGACGCGGCCTGACAGATGCAGATATCGAGAGGCTCGGATATAAAACAACGCCGGTTGTCGGTATGACGCAGATTGCAAAGCAATTGCAGTCTGACGGAATGTACCTTGCTGGTGTTCCTGGATTTTATCGGGATAAAAACGGTGCATGGACCTTTATCCATGAGAAACGCGGCATTCTGATTCCCGTGCGTGACCGTTACGGGAGAATTCAGGGGTTGCAGATTCGTCGGGACAATGTTAAAAAACGCAAATTCCGATGGGTATCCAGTGCCGAGGAAAAAGACGGCTGTAAAGCTGAGGGATGGACGCATTTGTCCGGCCCTGTACGCCCGATGCTTGTTCTGACAGAAGGACCAATGAAAGCGGATGTAATAAACGCTCTTACCGGTCTGACGGTTCTGGCCGTCCCGGGTGTGAATACCCTGACGCAGCTTGAACTGACTCTGACAGAACTGCGCAGCGAGGGATTGGTCGAAATCAAAACGGCTTTCGATATGGATTTTGCAACCAACCATCATGTGCAGAATGGGTATAATAACCTTCTGCAACTGCTCGGCGATATGGGTTTCCGGTATGGTACCTATCTGTGGGATCCGGCTTACAAAGGGCTTGACGATTATATCTGGGAGTATCTTTTCCGAAAAAAGCAATCAAAATAAATGGGAGCGGCGAAGAAACATCTTCGTCGCTCTTCTCACTTTTGGCTAAGGAGAATTGTATTTTATAGGCTGGCGATATATAATAAAATACAGGAAGGCGATACTATGACGACTGCGACGGCAATTGACGTTCAGAAAAATTTTGAGAGATACCTTCAAATGGCGCAATCCGGCGATGAAATAATAATCACTACGAATGGAAAGGAAGTCGCTCGATTAGTTCCTTATGAAAGAGACGATTCTTTTTTGACAGATTCATTGCTTGGTGTCTTAAAAAACGATTATGATGAAAAAGACGCCAAAATGGATCGTATGCAGAAATAGGAAGTCATGAACTGATACAGAGATTGGGTGTGACAATAATTCCGTCCACGCTGATACTGAGACATAAAAATTCTCGGCTTGCCTATTGTTTGCAATTATTTCACACTTCCGAACAACAAATATTGCAAACAAGTGCTTGCATTTGATGACAAAACGGTGTATACTATAAGTAAGAAAGGGGCGATTTACTATGGCAAATTCTTTAATTCAGTTCCGTACTGAAGAGGTATCCCGAATCAAGGCTATGACGATTTGTGAGAGGTTGGGTATTGACCTTCAGACCTATATGCGCATGTGCATTTCAAGACTGATTCAGGAAAATGGTATTCCGTTTTCTATGAAGCTTGATGATCTGCCGGATAATAAAGCTGTTAGGGCAATGAAATCTGCCAGTCGTATAGCCGAAGAAAATGGTGTATCCGATATGACATTGGATGAGATCAATGCTGAAATTGCTGAAGCGAGAAAGCAGGTGTAAAGATGCCGTACTATGCGGTTATTGATACGAATGTCCTTGTTTCCGCAATGCTCAAATGGAACTCGGTTCCGGGGAATGTCGTAAGCTTTGCCTTTGATGGTACTATCATTCCCGTTTTCAACAGTAGCATACTCAAGGAGTATCGTGAGGTGCTTGCCCGACCAAAGTTTCATTTACCGGCTGAAATCATAAATGATGTGATAGAAGCGATTGAAAGTGCAGGTCTATGTGTCGAAGCGGACAGTTTAGAAATTGCTCTTCCAGATCCCAAAGACCGAGTGTTTTATGAGGTCGTCATGGAAGAACGCAAAACCGAGGACGCATATTTAGTTACGGGAAATATCAAACATTTTCCGATAGAAACCTTCATTGTTACTCCGAGGGAAATGATGGAGATTATTTTTGCGGGACCGGATACCACAAATTGATTTGATGGCTCACAGTATGTATCATAAGACTAAAGGACAGAGCTTCGGCTTTGTCCTTTTTTCATGCTTATTTTACCCTGCAATGCGTATTCCCGTTGTAAATACGCATACTGATTCGTGTAATGATAATGAAAATTCAAAACTGAAATATAGGAGGAACCTTATATGTTGATTGCCATCGACCACGGCAACTATGCCATCAAAACGCCGCACCATTCCTTTGTTTCCGGTCTGTCTGAGCACACCGTCAAGCCGCCTATGGCGGATGAAATTCTGGAATATGACGGGCGGTACTGGACGACCAGCGGAAAGCGTCTGAGCTACATGCGTGACAAAACGCAGGACGAGCGCTATTTTATTCTGACGCTGTTTGCTATTGCAAAGGAACTTGAGGATACCGGACGGTACAGCCCCGTTGAACAGATCCAACTGGCAGTGGGATTGCCACCGGAGCATTACGGCGTACTCAAGGAAAAATTCGCCCGGTATTTCAAACGGGACGGCATTATCAAATTTGTTTATAAGGATAAGCCGTACAGCATTATGATCGATAAGGTCATGGTGTTCCCGCAGGCATATGCGGCCGTTGTTCCGAAAAGCAGCATGGTAGTCAATATGCTTCGGGTGTTCGTTGTCGACATCGGCGGCTACACGACGGATGTGCTGCTCCTGAAAAACGGCAAACCCGATCTGCAGTTTTGCCGTTCGCTTGAAACCGGTATCATCACCATGAACAACGAGATCATTCGCAAGGTGGGGGCACTCCACGATATGCGTATCGAGGACGAGCACATCAGCGCAGTTCTTTCCGGCCAGGATACGATCTTACCGGATGATGTTAAGCAGACGATCTGCGGCGCAACCAAGCTTCATGCCCAGGACATTCTCAACCAGCTGCGCGAGCTGCAGGTTGATCTCCGTTCCAATCCAGCAGTGTTCATTGGCGGCGGAAGTCTGCTTCTCAGGCCGTTTCTGGAGGCATCTCCGTTGGTTGCAAAGGCGGACTTTGTTGAGTCCCCCAATGCCAATGCGCTTGGGTACGAAATGCTTGGCAGAGTGCAGCTGTCCCATCGTCCTGCATAAAGGATGGTGGGATAGGCGGTGAGAAAAGACGGAAAATATAGATTTACGCTGCAGTTCGGCGCCGACAGCGAAGATCAGATTCGTGTCGGCGAGCTGCTGGAAAACCTGGGCAACAGAAAAAGTACAATCATTGTTTCGGCATTGACTGATTATATCAATGCTCATCCGGAGTTACAGTCCGGTTATAGTAAAATAGAGGTTAAGGTTGCTCCTGCCTTCGACCGCAGTCAAATGGAACGGTTGATACGGAGCATTGTGGAGGAAAAGCTATCTGAACTTCATACAACCGAAACTATAGCGGATACTTCAATGAGTGGAACTTCCGAGGCTTTGGAAGAGGATATAACCAAAATGCTCGATAATTTGGACATGTTCAATTAAGCATAAATGAGTCTGCTGGTACTACAAGCAGACTTATTTGCTTTTAAGGTGGGATAAATCTAAGAAAAAATCCGAATATCACACTTATGGTGCGTGTATGCAATTTATGCGCTCTTCACTTTCGCCGCGGAGTCCACTAAAATATGTTTAAGGAGATATGTACAGTGGACTACAAGACTTTTGGACAAAATATTCGGCGGCTCCGTGTCACGCAGGGATTCAGGCAGGAGGACCTTGCGGAAAAGTGCGGATGCACCACAAGCCACATTGGTCAGATTGAAAATGGGCAGGTAAAGCCAAGTCTCGAAATGACGGTTCGTATTGCAAATGCATTGAACGCAACTACGGATCAGCTATTGGCTCATGAGTTTTCTCATCCCGAAGAAATATATCTGAAAGAAATTGCTAAACGAATCGAGAAATACCCAGTATCAAAACGGATACTGGCGTGCGAAGGGTTCAATACCTATTTGGATTCACTCGAAAAGTTCAGCAAAACATAAGGCGAACGCGGGGGTACATATGATAAGGTGCAGACCCTAACAGAAGAAAACTACATAGCTGCTTTTATATCAGCATACACATAGCCGAGCCGTTGGCATCGGTTTTATATTCACGCATGAAGCGACTGTATCACACAGAGGTGTGGTATGGTCGTTTTTTATTATACCCTTTGGAAGGAGGTGAGTCCGATGTTCTGATCGCTGTGATAATCATCGTAACGACCAACCACTTTTTTATTCACAGCATGCCATCATGGCATGTTGCGTATATCGCCGTAAAACATGCCGTGAAACGGTATGTTTTCTCCCTGCTGTGGTGGCATGCCCAAAGGAGGCATGGAAATGGACCACAGACAGGAATATCCCGAACGGGATGAGCTAAGAGCAAAATTTACTGTATGGCTTAAAGTCGTAATCCGGAATGCAAAACTGAATTATTTGCGGAAAGTGCAAAACCATCCGCAGATTGTGTCATATGACGAGATTCCGGAATCCGTACTGGTTATGGATGACCCCGAGGAGCAATGGATTCGCGGGATGAAAAAGTCGACACCATACGATTTCGAGGAAGAGCGCTTAGCAAAGGCATTTCTTGAGCTGCCTTTGAAGCGGCGCAGGATAATGGAGTTGCTTTTCTTGGAGGAGCTCAGTGAGCAAGAAACAGCTAAACGCTTGAATTGCTCTACCGGCCATGTGCGTAAGCAACGAAACATAGCCTTGAAAAAGCTGCGCTCTCAGCTTATGAAGGACGGTGATGCAGATTGACAAAGGAGGAGTTCAAAAAGGTCTTAACAGGAGCGGTGGCAGGAAACCACAGCGATCTTGAGGTTATACTGCAATTGTATATGCCGCTGATTGACAGCAACAGCTATCTGCACGGTCAGTTGGATGAAGACCTGAAGCAATATATACTCATGCATATTGCGATTAACATTTCAAAATTCAGCTTCTGAGCATGTTCGGTCCCGGATCACACCGGGACCGAATTTTTTGAAAAAAATTTCTGCAGGAGGCAACAAAAACGAAAATGCGATGTGTTTTTATCTGTGTAAGGCCCCCCGTGCTTACCTGTACCTTGAAAATTGAACAGCTTATCCTCTACATCCCCGAACCGGGAAGCGGCTATCCGTCTGCGTGGCGAGCAGAACCAAGAGCACTGATATACGGGTGGCTCCCGTATACCGCGACGATCCGGCCGGGTACAATGGTACTCCCGTAACTCGCGGCCCGGCCACAATGAAGGCGGGGAGATGAAATTTCTGTGGACCTGTTCGCTGCAGGCGGAGGCAATGAGCATTTTGTTTTTGAATATACCAAGTAAATTATGGCAAAAATACAAGTTGTAAAGACGAACACATGGAGGTGTAATGATTTATGGAACAGTCTGAAAAGAACTTATCTGAACTGGTGGATATCAGAGATGTCGTGATAGATAAAAGCCTGCCGCTGGAAGAGCGTGTGAGGTCTTATGTTGAGCAGATCAAGGATCCGTATTGCTTTAAGGTCGGAGATGTCGTTGTCCGGGTATCATACGCAGACAAGGACAAATCACTTACCGACAGCTTTACCTCTATGATCGCTTCAATGTAATGGTAATAATTGCTATGCAGATTTTAAGTGTAACGGCTGGATTTTCTCGGTTGTCTGTGCTATAATCAAATACGGACAAAATCAGCGATAACTCCGGCTGTTTATTCGTACTCGAATAATACAGATAGGAGTGGCGCTATGAATAAGATTATAGATCAAACATTCAAGGTTGCCATCTATCTTCGTTTATCGAAGGAGGATGACGACCTTTCGTGCTCTTCGGGAGCCAAAAGCGAAAGCAACAGTATCAGCAACCAGAGAAAGCTGATATATGACTTTATGAAATCGCATCCGGAACTCGAACTATATGACGAGTACAAGGATGACGGAAAAAGCGGTTCCAACTTTGACCGTGCTGAATTTCAGCGAATGATGAAGGACATCGAGGCGGGAAAGGTCAATTGCGTAATCGTAAAGGATCAGTCCCGTTTCGGCAGAGACTATATTGATGTCGGGAAATACAAAGAAAAGATTTTCCCCAAACTCGGCGTTCGGTTTATTACCATAAACGAGGGCTATGATTCGCTTTCGGCAACATCTTCGGATGACCTTGCCTTTACGATCAACAGCTTCGTTTATGATTTTTATATCCGCGATATATCTACTAAGATCCGTACAAACCTTACGGCGAAAAAGCAAAACGGAGAGTATGCCGGAGCATTTGTGGCTTACGGATATGTGAAAGACAGCGACGACAAGAGCAAATTGGTTGTTGATCCGTTTGCCGCAAATGTTGTAAGGGATATATTCCGGTGGAAAATCGAAGGGCTGAGTCCGCAGAATATTGCAGTGCGTCTGAACGGACTCGGCATCCCCTCGCCTGCAGAGTATAAGCGGCTGAGCGGAAGCAAGTACAAAACGAGCTTTCAGACATCTTCAAAGGCCATATGGAGTCATGTTTCCGTAAGGCGCATTTTGAAGAATGAAATTTATCTCGGCGTGATGATCCAGGGCAAACGAACAACGCCGAATTATAAGACCAAGACAGTGGTTACAAAAGCAGAAAGTGAGTGGCTTCGCGTGGAAGGTACACATGAGGCTATTATTTCTGTGCGTGATTTTGAGCTTGTTCAGGAGCTGCTGAAGGACGATACGCATTGCCGTGCGGGAGATGTAACAGTACCGGTATACGCCGGCCGTATTTATTGCGGCGACTGCGGCGCTACGGCTGTCAGAAAGACGGTATCCTACGCAGGCAAACGCTATGTGTATTATGTCTGCAACGCCAATAAGCACGATAAAACGGTGTGCAGCAGGCATTCCATAAGAGAAGATGTTTTGGACCAGGTAATCTACCAGACGGTCCGGCATCAAATTGACCTGCTGCTGGATGTAGATAAGGCACTTAGACAGTTTGAGAATCTGTCATGGGAAAAACACAAACTGAAGCAGCTTGACGCAAGCATCGAAATACAGGAAGAAGTCGTTCGGAAAAACAACACGCTGCGCCTCGGAATCTACGAAGATCTGCGGGCTGGCTTGCTGGATAGATCCGAATATGAATCTTTGAAAAAAGAGCTTGCAGAAAGAATCGATGAAGCAACTGCTGCCATCGAAAAGCTGAACAAAGAGAAACGGGAAATCCTCGACGGCGTTTCAAAGCAGCAGTCCTGGGTCGAACAGTTCCGTCAGTATGAAAATGTGACCGAGCTCACGCGACCAATGGTAATTCATCTGATCGAACGCATCAATATTTTCGAGGACTCCAATATTGAAATCGTGTTCCGCCATCGGAATCAGATTGAAGAAATATTGCAGTTTATCTCGGAGAAAACCGCAAACAAGAAAGTATTGGCTATACCGATAAGGGAGGTGGGATAGTGGCCAGAGTATCACGGAAAAACGGCGGTTCCGAAAGTCCGCCGAAAGGTCAAAAGCAGGCCGTGTTTCGTACCGCACTTTATGTCCGTTTGTCTGTTGAGGACAACGGTAAGGCCGATGCGGATTCGATTGAAAATCAGGAACTGCTTCTGAGAAACTATCTTGCCGAGCGGCCCTATCTCGAACTGAAAGAGGTATATGCTGATAATGGTTACACGGGTACCGATTTTGAGCGTCCCGCATTTAATCGAATGATCGAGGATGTGCGGAAAGGGCGAATCGATTGCATCGTTGTGAAGGACTTTTCCCGCCTTGGCAGAAACTATGTGGAGACCGGAGAATATCTGGAACGCATCTTTCCGTTCCTCGGCATACGCTTTATTTCCGTCAGCGACAATTATGACAGCAGCTCCGCTAATGCCGGTGAAAAGCTCGCCGCTACTCTTAAAAATCTGATCAACGATATGTACGCAAAGGACATATCCAAAAAGATCTGTTCGACGATGAAAAATAAGAGGCTGCGCGGTGATTACATCGGCAATTATGCTCCATATGGCTATCTGAAGGATGAAAATAATCGGAGCCGATTGGTAATTGATCATGAGATTGCTCCAATCGTAGTCGAGATCTTTGAACTCCGAGCAAAAGGGATCGGCTTTGAAACTATATGCCGTATGCTCAACGAAAAAGGCTATCCCTCCCCGGGGCGGCTGCGCTATGAGCGCGGCATTATAACAAATAATAATAAGAAAGGGAGTGAACTGCCCTGGAATCGCCATGTTCTGAAAGACCTGCTTGTCAATGTGGTCTATATCGGGAATTTGGCGCAAGGACGCAGCTCGCAGTGCCTGTATAAGGGTGAAAAATACCATTGGACAAAAGAGGCGGACTGGGATGTGGTTGAAGGGACACACGAGCCGATTATCAGTATGGAGTTGTGGAATAAGGTGCAGGAGATTAATACAAAGGCCTCAAGCGATGTGAAGAAATCGTTCGGGCGCTATGCGCATCTCCCCAAACGACCCAATCCATATGGTTCGATTTTGAGGTGTGCCGACTGCGGGCGTGTTATGAAATATGTACGCAGCTATACACGGCCGAGAAAGGACGGCGTGGTCACAGACTACTACAATTATAAATGCCCGACCAACATCGAGCTTGGAGACACGGCGTGCTCAAAAAAGAGCATCCGCGCAGATGACCTTGATAAAATCGTGTTGAGCGTTATACGAAAGCAGATGGACCTATTCCTTGACACGCAAAAAACGTTGCTCGGCTTGATCGCTTTGGAGAAAGAAAAAGCAAAGCACAGTGTACCGGCAAATCGCGTCAAAGAACTGCAGGATAAGTTGGACCAAAAGAAAAAGCTGTTTTCCCGGTTGTATATCGACTTCAAGGACGGCATACTGACGCAGCAGGAATATTTGCTTGCCCGAGATGTCTATCAAAAGGAAATCGCCGCATATGAAAGCGAATTGCAGGAGCTTCAGGCAATCAAAACAAAAACCAAGGTGACTGAAACAGGCGCCCGAAAATGGAATCGGCTCATTTCACGCTATTATAAGGCGGAAACAGTGACCGAAGAAATGGTCGAGGCAATGGTTGATGAGATCCGAGTGAATACCGATGGCTCTTTGGATATTCGGTTTAAGTACATGCCTGAGTTTGAAGAAATGTTCAAGGAGTGCGAGCGAATCAGAAAGGAGGTTGCCTAAATGCCGAAAAAGCAGATTGCCGTGTATCTCAGGCTATCGCTTGAGGACACCGGTGCGAATGATGAGAGCAATAGTATTACGGCTCAGCGCGGCATCATTGCCCAGTTCATTCAAGGGCAGCCTGAGCTTGCTTCTATGAAGACGGTCGAGTTCGTCGATGACGGATATTCCGGGACGAATTTCGACCGTCCCGGTTTTAAGCGGATGATGGCGATGGTGCGCTCCGGTGATGTTTCCTGCATCATCGTGAAAGACCTTTCCCGATTTGCGCGAAACTATATTGAAGCCGGCGATTACCTTGAGCACATCTTTCCATATCTCGGCATCCGGTTTATTGCGGTCAATAACCATTACGACAGCAATCAGTTTATCGGGACAACCGGCGGTATTGATGTTGCCTTCCGAAACTTTATGTATGAGATGTACAGCGTTGACATCTCGAAAAAGGTAAAAGCATCTCAGCATATGCTGATGAGAAACGGCCGGTATGTCAGCCATTGCCCATATGGATACACAAAGATCAAAGGGCAAAAGCACCATATGGTGCCGGATCCCGAAACTGCACCCATTGTGCGAGATATTTTCCTGTGGGCTATTGAGGGGAAGAAATCCACGGAAATTGCCCGTATCCTTAACGAAAAGCATATTCCGACGCCGATGCAGCATAAAAAGCTCTCACGGCAAGGGATTAGCAACGATGCAATGTGGAGTCATCAGGCGGTGATCCGAATCATACGGGATTATAAGTATACCGGAGCTATGGTGTCTTTCAAATGCGGAAATGAAACCATTCGGGCCAAAGTGCAAAAACGGTATGCGCCGGAGGATTATGTGATAAATGAGGGCATGCACGAACCCATCGTAACACACGATGAATACTACGCAGCGAATGATACTCTGCGGAAGGTGAAAAAGTACGATGTTGTCAGAACCGACCGCCGTGACCGCGTCTACTATTGTGGGCACTGCGGCCGCAGGCTTCGTAAGACCTTTGGCTCGGACGAATATTATTCCTGCGCTACACCGTTATATATACGAGACGCTCCGTGCGCAGGCATTCATTGGAGTCGGACAAATATAGAGGATGTTGTCTTCACCACATACAAACGGCAACTGCAAATCGTCAGCGAAGAATATCGCAGGACAGTAAATGAAAAGCAGCCGGATAAGCTTGCCCCTCTTCGGGCGCAGCAAAAATCCCTCCGCATTCAGCTTGGAGGGATAGGTGGAAAGGTTGCATCACTGTATGAGCAATTCCGTTCCGATGAAATATCCCGAAATGCTTTTCTCGAAAAGAAAAGCGCTCTTTCAGAGGATAGGGACAGGCTTCAATCGGAGTTATCACGAATTGAGGATGAAATCGAAAACCTGCTGCAAAAGCAGGAAGAAAGCAACACGGCAATGAATGCGATCAAAAATATCGCTGCAGCAGCAGATGAACCGGACGATAAACTCCGGGAAAGAATGTACGACGATATAGACCGCGTCATTGTTTTTGACAACGAAAATCTGAAAATTGAATGGAAGTTTGATGTTGCCTTTCAACTTTCATGACCATGTAAAAGCCGGCTTTTTGCTGGCTTTTATGCTGTTTTTGTGTTATAATAACGCAAGGGTTAATTTTGTCGAAAGTCCGGAAATCCTTGATATATAAGGGTTTTTAAAAATTTTTGGATTCTACTTGACACAAGCAGATGACCTCGGCAGGGTCGTTATCCCGAAAGAAATCCGCCGCACTATGCGTATACGCGAGGGCGACCCGTTGGAAATTTACACAGATGCGGACGGGGAAGTTATTTTTAAAAAGTATTCGCCGATAGGTGAAATGTCACAGACGGCAGCAAAATATTCGGAAGTGCTTGCAAAATGCACTCCGTTTGCCGTTGTTGTATGCGACCGCGACCACTGCATTGCCGCCGCAGGTATTTCAAAGCGTGAGGTCCTTGACCGCCGCGTTGCGCCGTCGCTTGAAGAATACACAGAGGACAGGCGCTCGTTTGTACTCGGCAAGACTACCGATGACCAACCGATAGTTTTAGAGGGAATAAGCCGCCGCGCAACCGTTATTGTGCCGATTATTTCGGCAGGTGATGTTGCCGGCGCGGTGATACTTTTACAGGATGAATCCAACTCGCGTCCCGAAGACAGTGATGTTAAGCTTGCAAGCGTTGCGGCGGCGTTTTTAGGCAAGCAGCTTGAAGAATGAACTGAAAATCCAAATAAAACAATAACAGAATTCCGCTTTTCGTAATATGATATATCAGATATACAGATTACGGAGAGCGGTGAATTTTGTCCGTTTGCAATTTTCTGCGCACGGCTCCGTTTTCGGGAAAGGTGCGGTGACCGATTATGAAGGTCAGTTTTTTAAAAGACGGTTCTGCAGAAATATTTTTAAACGAAGCCGAAGCGGACGCTTACGGAATAGACTACATAGTTGAAAATCCGGAAAAGCCTAAAAGCACCGAACTTTTGTCGCAAATAATTATGACGGCACTGCCCGAATTTAAAAGCGTAAAGCGCGGCAGTTTTACCGCCGATTTTTACAGGGTAAGGGGCAGCGGTTTTAAAATAATTGTTAAACGGGAACGCGAGCCGCTGCGCGTTTCGCCGCGTCGCATTAGGGTGAACCGTGCAATAAAAACCGACAACGGCGTACTTCTTTTAGAATATCTTGCCGCCGTTCAATCCATCTGCGGCAACATAAAATGCAGCCTGTTTAGGCAAGGCGGAACCTTCTTCTTAGTACCCGAACGCAACATTCCGCAGCTTTACCATTTAGGCCACGAATTTGCCTTTGGAACTGCCGCACCGCACATTACCGCAGCGCTGGCGCGGAACGCCGAAAAAATATCGGATGATGTTTTCGGCTGACACAGTTTTAATCTATGCCATAAAAAACCGCCCTTTTGACAGTTGTTAATAAAATGCAACATTACCGGATTGACAAACGGAGTTGCTAAGAAACACGCATATCACTTTTAGGGCGGTATGCGTGTTTGCCGTTATAGCAATGTGTTATATATCATTTTTGTTTGCTTGTATAGACAAAACAATCAGGGTACAATGGTTTTTTCGGCTAATCGGCGTACTAAGCGGCTTTGTTGCCCTCCGCTCACAATACGACAGTATTCCTCGGTCGGGTCGCCGCGCCGCTAAAGCACGCCGCTTGCCGAAAATCTTCGACCTAAAACGAGAAGATTTTTCCGGTTTGGAAGCCGAAGAACGCAGGAATACTTCCGTATTTCAAGTGATGAGACAAACAAAACGGGAAAATACTCCGTTTTAGGAACCGTTGTACCCCGATTGCTTTGTCTAGACAAAGCAGGTTTTCATTTGTTCAGAAAACCTGCTTTGCCTACGGACTGACACGCACCCGATTTCGGATGCGTGTGTTTTTGTTAAACTGCCGTTTTTAGATATTATTTTAAAACTTATAGGGCGGGTTGCCGGAAAAGTCGGCAATGACACCGTGGGCATTTTCCAAATAAAACACCTCGAAAATCGGGTTGTCCGCACTGTCGTACTGGCTTTTTACAATCGGATTTTGAATGCAAATCTCCTTTACAGCCATATTGTTTTCATACACCGCTTTCCCTGCAAGCCTTATCCAGGCATAATCGGAAGAAGATACAGAAATCTCAATGTTTGGGTTTCCCTGCATATCCTTATATACTTCTTTGGTGTTGTTGGTGCAGAACCACAGTTTTCCCTCATACTCGCAACAGAACATAAAGGGTCTGCATTTTGCCTTACCGTCACGCCCTACGGTTGCAAGATATTGTACAGGATTAGCCTTTAAAAAATCAACCACTTTTGTCATCTTATAACACCTCCGTTTCTTACCAGAAACTTGACATTCGGTTTCTGTGAGTTTATACTATCATTTAAAGTATCTAAAGTAAAGTAGGCACAATATTGTGCCATACTTACCTAAAAGAAACTATTGGAGGTTTACTATGGAATTACCCGCTTGCCCTGTAGAAACAACTCTTATGCTGATAGGCGATAAATGGAAGGTTCTTATCCTGCGCGACCTTATGCACGGCACAAAGCGCTTTGGAGAACTGAAAAAGTCTATCGGAACGGTATCTCAAAAAGTATTAACCGCACAACTTCGTAATATGGAAGAAAACCGCCTTGTAAAGCGCAAAGTATATGCGGAAGTTCCTCCGAGGGTAGAATACACTTTAACGGAAACGGGTTACAGCCTAAAACCTATTCTTGACGCTATGTGGGCGTGGGGGGAACAATATCAGGCGAAAAGCCGATAATTATCACTGCCGCTTAACCCGGCAGACACCATTTTTTGAATGACAGTTGAAACGCGCGCTGCCTGCGGCCCACCGAAATTAGCACTTGACAATATGCATAAAAAAGCATAAAATATATGTTAGTATGTATATATTGGTGAATTTTGTGCCCGGCGAACACAAGATATCTGATTTTCATACAACTCGCAGGGGGTCAAAAACGCAACCCTCTTTTAGACCGCCCCACCTATTGGCGGCGGCATTGTTTTAATTGCGTTTTAATATAAAGGAGGTGCATTTTATGCCCGATACGATTACTATAGTAATCTTTGCGATTATCGCGGTAATCGTTGCAGTGATCTCCTTTTTGGCAGGTATGTCTTTCAGGCGCAGGAAATCGGAGGCTGTTATCGGCTCTGCCGAGGATGAAGCCAAACGAATTCTTAACGAGGCTATGAAAACTGCCGAAGCGAAAAAGAAAGAAGCGGTGCTTGAAGCTAAGGACGAAATATACACCCTTAAAGCCGAGACCGACCGTGAACTGAAAGAACGCAGAAGCGAAGTTCAAAGACAGGAACGCAGACTTCAGCAAAAGGAAGAATCACTTGACAAAAAGACTGACAGTATTGAAGCAAAAGAAGAAAAAATAAACGCACGCACCAAAGACCTTGAGCAAAGAATTGCGGAAGCTGAGCAAATCAAGAGAAGTCAGCTTGATATGCTTGAAAAAATTTCGGGTCTGACCGTTGAACAGGCAAAATCACAGATAATATCAGCACTTGATGATGAACTTTGCCACGAAAAGGCGGTTAAGATACGCGAATATGAGCAGCAGTTTAAGGAAGAGGTTGACTCTAAGTCGCGCGAACTCATTTCGCAGGCGATACAGCGCTGCGCTGCCGACCATTCGAGCGAGACGACCGTTTCGGTAGTTCCGCTGCCGAATGACGAAATGAAAGGTCGAATCATCGGCCGTGAAGGCAGGAACATCCGCGCAATCGAAACCGCCACGGGTGTTGACCTTATTATTGATGACACGCCGGAGGCCATAACGGTATCAAGTTTTGACCCCATCCGCCGCGAGATCGCGCGCCTTGCGCTTGAACGGCTGATAACCGACGGAAGAATTCACCCGACCAAGATTGAAGAGGCGGTTGCAAAAGCCAAAAGCGAAGTTGACCGCACCATCAAACGTGAAGGTGAACGCGCTATGCTTGACGCGGGAATTGCACATATGCATCCCGAAATAATCAAACTTCTGGGTAAATTACATTACCGCACAAGTTACGGTCAGAATGTGCTTAACCATTCGATGGAAGTCTGCCACCTTGCGGGACTTATGGCTGCCGAACTCGGCGCCGACGTTACCCTTGCAAAACGCGCGGGACTATTGCACGATATCGGTAAAGCGCTTGACCACGAGCAGGAAGGCTCCCACATAATGCTGGGTGTTGAAGCTGCCAAAAAATATAAAGAAAATGAGCAGATAATTCACGCGATACACGCCCACCACGGCGATGTTGAAGCTAAGACGGTTATCGCCTGCCTCGTTCAGGCTGCGGACGCTATATCCGCCGCACGCCCCGGCGCACGCAGGGAAAATCTTGAAAACTACATAAAAAGGCTTGAAAAACTTGAGGAGATCGCCAACTCTTTCAAGGGTGTTGACACTTCGTTTGCCATTCAGGCAGGCCGTGAAATACGCGTTATTATCAAGCCCGACCAGATAAGCGACGACCAGATGGTTATCGTTGCGCGCGACATAGCCAAACGGATAGAAGAAGAACTTGACTATCCGGGGCAAATAAAGGTAAACCTTATACGCGAAAATCGCGTTGTGGATTTTGCCAAATAAAAAAAGACAAGCATCGGCTGCAATATATGCAGCCGGTGTTTTTTGTGGTTTGCCTGTTTCGCTTGATATGCAAAAATGATATAACCGTTATATCAAAAATGTATATTGTAAAATAATTGCCGAACTATTGAATTAGTTGACACTTAATGATATAATATAATGAATTATGTAAAACAGGAGTGGTATACAGTGAATAAAATTTCAATCATAGGTACCGGAAGCGTCGGCTCTACCATTGCGTACACCTTAACGGTTATGGGGCTTGCGTCTGAAATTGTAATGATAGACATAAACAGCGAAAAGGCTCTGGGTGAGGCGCTTGATATCAGGCAGGGCACCCCGTTTTGCGAGGCAAGCTCGGTTTATGCCGGCGATTATCGCGATGCCGAGAACTCCGATATAGTTATAATAACTTCCGGATTACCCAGAAAACAGGGGCAGTCACGCCTTGAACTTGCACAAACAAATGTAAATATTATTAAGCAGATAATACCCGAAATCACAAAGTACGCTCCGAACGCTACATATATTATAGTCAGCAATCCGGTAGATATACTTACCTACACCTTCTACAAAATGTCGGGCTTGCCCGAAAACCGCATAATCGGTTCGGGCACTATATTGGATACCGCCCGTCTGCGTTCAAGACTTTCTGAGTACTATAATATAAACCAAAGCAATGTTCACGCTTATGTTTTCGGTGAACACGGCGATTCATCATTTATTCCGTGGTCGGTTGCCAATATATCAAATGTTCCTATAAAGGAATGTAAGCAGCTTGTTTCCAATCCGGATTTTAACACGCCTGAACTCAATTTCCAGGAAATTGAACAGTATGTACGCAAATCGGGCGCAAGGGTTATTGCGCGTAAAGGCGCAACATTCTATGCCGTTTCGGTTTCGGTATGCCATATATGCAAATGCCTGCTTGCGGGTATTGATACCACAATGACCGTATCAACAATGATGCACGGCGAATACGGTATTGACGATGTATGTTTAAGTACACTTAATATGGTAGGTCATGACGGCGTTCGCGGTAAAGTGAATGTTCCGCTTACCGATAATGAAATTGTGCTTCTGCGCCGCAGCGCCGATACCCTTAAAGATGTTATAAGCAACCTTGAAATATAATTAAACCTAAACCAAAGGGGGATTTTATTATGGATTACCGTACAGAACATGATTCAATGGGTGATATACAGGTTCCTGCCGATCGTTTGTGGGGTGCGCAAACTCAGCGCAGCCACGAAAATTTTAAAATCGGCGTAGGTATTGAAACTATGCCTGCCGAAATCATTCACGCTTTCGGCATACTCAAAAAAGCGGCGGCTTTCGCCAATTTTGAACTCAACCCGAAAAAAATGACTATTAAAAAGTTGGAGTCTATCTCCCTTGCCTGTGACGAGGTTATTTCGGGCAGTCTTAACAGCCATTTTCCGCTTGTTGTTTGGCAGACCGGTTCGGGCACTCAGTCTAATATGAACGCGAACGAGGTAATTGCCAACCGCGCAAATCAAATTGCGGGCGAAAAACTTTGCCACCCGAATGACGATGTTAATATGAGCCAGTCATCTAACGATACTTTCCCAACGGCGATGAGCATTTCGGCGGTTCTGGCTATTGAAGATAACCTTATTCCTGCGCTTGAAATTCTTATTTCAACCTTCAAACGCCTGGAAACTAAGTTTCAAGGTGTGGTAAAGTCGGGGCGTACCCATTTGCAGGACGCAACCCCAATTAAATTTAGCCAGGAAATATCAGGCTGGCGCGCAAGCCTTGAGCGCGATATAGAATTGCTTAAACTTGCCGTTAAACCGCTTTCGGAACTTGCCCTCGGCGGTACTGCGGTAGGTACAGGCCTTAACGCCCCCGAAGGATTTTCGGAACTTGTTGCAAGCAAAGTTGCCGAAATTACCGGAAAACCGTTTGTAACCGCTCCTAATAAATTCCACGCCCTTACTTCTAAGGACGAATATGTTTTTGCTCACGGTGCAATTAAAGCAACCGCCGCGGATATGATGAAAATTGCAAACGATGTCCGTTGGTTGGCCTCCGGTCCGCGTGACGGTTTGGGAGAAATACGCATACCGGCAAATGAACCCGGTTCATCAATAATGCCCGGCAAGGTCAATCCCACCCAGTGCGAAGCGGTTACTATGGTTGCCGTTCAGATAATGGGTAATGACGCGGCGGTAGGTTTTGCGGCGTCACAGGGTAACTTTGAACTTAATGTGTTTATGCCGGTAGCGGCTTATAACTTCCTGCAATCGGTTCGCCTGCTTTCTGAAGTAATTATATCATTTAACGATAAATGCGCGGTAGGCATAAACGCAAACCGTGAAAAAATGCACGATAATCTTCATAACTCACTTATGTTGGTTACTGCGCTTAACCCTTATATCGGTTACGAAAATGCCGCCAAAACCGCTAAAAAGGCGTTTAAAGATAACATCTCGCTTAAAGAAGCCTGCGTAGAATTGGGCTTTTTAACAGCCGAAAAGTTTGACGAGGTATTCCACCCCGAACATATGGTTTAAACCTTTAAGGAGGAAAAAGATGAAGGTCAGTTATTTTCCGGGATGTACCCTGCGCACAAAAGCGAAGGAACTTGACCTTTACGCAAGAAAATGCGCAGAGATACTCGGAGTAGAATTAT
>CAVALG010000006.1:2172-7795 GCA_963589585.1 Roseburia sp. AF12-17LB | reverse complement strand
GCACTTACGAAAAATACGAAAACGGAGAACTTAATATTCGCATCAGCGTTCTGATTAAACTTCGTAAAATTTATGACTGTCGGTATGATGATTTCTTTATGGGACTTGAAGAAGGATTAAGCGATTAAAATTTACAGTGATTTTAAAATTTTATATAACATCACAAAAAAGTTCCTCTGTCGGATATCCGACAGAGGAACTTTTTAAGATTTAATGTTTTCAGCCATTAGGATATTGTAGGTTCACAGTACCGTAATCACTTAAACAAAAACTCACCGTTATGGAATTTCATTGTACGGTCGCACAATTTTCGCAGCACTTTTTCCTGTGAGGACGGGACTAAAATTATTCTACCGCTGCTTTTAAGAAAATCTAAAATTCCTAATTCATAAGCAGTTTTAAATCGCACTATATCAATCTCATTAAGCCAAGGATAACAAAAAATATCCTTGCCTAATGAAAAATTGACGGCAGCGGAAATCAACCATATTTCACCGCTTACCTCTGTAACGGGTCTGTCAAACCTGCCGTCGGATAAGTGAAAAATCTCTTTAATTTCAGATACCGAGTAAGGCTGTTTACCGATAGCTAGCGCTTTTTCAACACACTGCCGCGTTGTTAATTTGTTGTATGACGCATCTGCGTCAAAAAAATTCGTTTCCGTTATAAAGCAGGAATATGACGACAATTTTGTAAAAGGCACTTGTTTATCGTCAATAAAAATTTCCCCGGAATAATTCTCTGTTCCCCGTCCTGCCAAACAGGTAACCAAACCCCAACTGCCGCAGCCAAAATCGCTTATAACGCCGTATATATTCCCGCAAGTCAATTTAAAACTGCATTTTAAAAACGATTCTCTGCTTTGGTATAAAAGTGACCGACAATCTGCAACATCTTGAAATTCTTTAACTTCTAACAATTTTATCATTCATATTCACCCCTAAACTTCTATAATTTTCATCTCGCGGCGCAATCAATTGTTATGACATTCGATAAGTTCTCGTAATAGGTATTGCAGGGCATCGCTTTCCGATGAAAAACCCATACAATCGTACTCCGCCCCTCTTTCCCTTGTAAACACTTCCCAACGGAAATGATTATTTCTGATATTGTATCCATCTTTTATACTGTTGTCGAACGATACAGTTTCGGGGTCGATTCCCATTTGTTTCAAAGCGGCGTAAAAGCCGTTTCTATCCATACCCTGCCTCCAAAATTTTACTGCATTTTTACAAATTCTAAATTTAAATTGATTATACCATATTGTACCCGTTTTAGCAAACGCACAAAAGCCCCTGACGAATAAACGGCAGAGGAACAGTTTAAAGGTGTGATTTTATTTTGCAGTGCGTAATTACTCTGCAAGATTTTTTAATGTATCGCCCGTAATGCGGTAAGTTGTCCAATCGGACATAGGTTCAGCGCCCAGGGAAAGATAAAAATCTATGCTCGGCTTGTTCCAATCAAGGCACCACCATTCCAAGCGTCCGCAGCCGCGCTCAACCGCAATTGAAGCCAACTTTTTTAAAATGGCCTTGCCGTATCCCCTACCGCGGCATTCGGGTTTAACATATAAATCTTCAAGATAGATGCCTGCACGACCCAAAAATGTGGAAAAGTTGTGAAAAAACAGCGCAAAGCCAACCTCCTTTCCGTCCTCAACCGCAAAAACAACTTCCGCTTTTTGCTTATCGAATATCCATTCTTCAAGCGTTGCTTCGTCTGCAACAACCTCGTCCGACATTTTTTCGTAATCGGCAAGTTCCTTTATAAATTCAAGAATTAAGGGCGTATCTTTTCGCTCTGCATTCCTGAATGTCAAACCATTGTTCATATTAAACACTCCGTAAATTTAAATTCGATTTATAATCCCTCAAAGTGATAGCGCGGTTTCCCGACGCTCTTTTTTCCGTACTCAACGGCTTTTACGGGGCAATAGCAAATGCAAGCCATACAATGGGTACATTTCGTGCCCCATACGGGCTTCCGGTTCCGCAGTTTGATATTATTTAACGGGCATTTTTCGGCGCATTTGCCGCAGCCGATACAATCGTCATTCGCATAAAAAGCGTCGGCTTTAACAAAAAATCGGTAAAATGCAGGGTTTACGGGTCCGCTCATCAAACGGTCATACAGATTATTGCGCGGCGTGGCAAATTCCTTTCCCGACTTAATACAATTAACAGCATCCGCAATATGCGGTTCGGCTTTTTCAACAATTTTTCGGGCTGCATCGGCCTGCGGAGCGTTAAACATAGCAATATAGTTTTCGGGCATAACAATTTGCGCCGTGCCCATATATTGCAAATGCTTTTGCTCTGCAATTCGGCGGTTATACTTTGCCGCATTTCCTATCTCGCCGCCGCAATCCATAACAAACCAAATGCGCTTAGCATCAGGTAGTTCGGTTTTATAAAGCCAATCGGACACAATTCGCGGAACTCGCCACGCATAAGTAGGTACAACAACAATTACATCACAGCCCGTATGAACAGGCGAAAAATCATTTGTCTTAATTTTATCATTTAAATCAACCGTTTTATCCTGCAGCGCTTTTGCAATCCTCCGTGATATATAACGGCTGTTACCCGTGCCCGAAAAACACAAAATCATAGTTCATACGCCCCTCAAATTTAATCCTCTATGCCTGCCAATTTTAAAAACTTTTTGTCCGACTGTATGCTGTGCGTTAAAAATTTGCCGTCACGAAACAGCGCATATGTCGTAACCGGGGCAGGTGCATTTTGCGCGTCCTCACGGCTTGTGATATGTATTACCTTTAGCGGAACGCCGTTTTCTTCGGCAACATTCTGTACGCGCGGCACCCAATAATATGTAAAGGGGCACTGGTCGGTGTAGTATAAAACAAAGCCGTCCCCTGCCGATTTCGGGTGCTTCGCGCAATCTTTGAATTCAGGCGGTTTCGCACTTGGTTCAAGCGGAAGAAACATAAGGTTGATTCCGCAATCCGACACATCCGCAACAGTAAATCCCTTGTGGGTTAAGAATTTAGGGTCAGCCAAGAACTCACGCTTTCGCCCCTCTGCCGACAGAATGCACAACCCCTTCTTCCCCTGTGCCTTTGCGTCACGGATACACTTTGCCAACAAATCGTTAGCGTACCCGTGGCCTTTCATAGCGCCCGAAATCCAAAGGCAGTTAATGTAAATATAACCGTCAGCATTAATCGGGACCCAAGCGCTTTCCGCCGGAATGTACTCAATAAAACACTTTCCGCGCTCATCACTGCGGTAAAAGACAAGCCCCTCATCAAAGCGCTGTTTAAGCCACTCTTTTTTTGTAATGCTCTGCTTACCAGACATAGCACAGCAGATATGTTCTTTGTCTATATTATCCTTGTTGATTTCTATATAATTCATTTAGGACCCCTCGCCCAATATTTTTAAAAGGCAGCAAAATACGCCCCTTAATCAGCCGCACAACTGCGTTCGCGCGTTTGGGTTTGAGTATACTCGGTTTCAATCGGTTCGGGGATTGAAACCTGCACGCCGAACATTCCGCCGCCCTCAAAATAACCTACCATTCCCCCGTATTTTTTAACGACTGTTTCGACAATTTGGTGCCCGAAACCGTGCATATATGCGTCTTTTTTGGTTGATTTAAGTTCACTGTTTTTATCCAAAACGGAACTTTCAACAGAGTTTTTACAAACTATCAATCGGTTTTGATTCATTTTTAAAAAATACAGTTCTATCCTTTTTACGCCCGTAACATTATCCTGCGCTTCTACCGCGTTATCAATTATATTTCCCAATATACACACCATATCGGAATCTTTAATATCACCGAAATTGCCTGCAGAGCCGGTAATTAAGACCTCAACGCCGTCAAGACCCGAAAGTTTTGAATTGATTAAATAATCAATTATTGAATTACCCGACCGTATTAAATCGCCCATACTTTCAACGGTTTGTTGAATATCGTCAATATAACTTAGGCACGCGTCAACATCGCCGCTTTCAAGGCTGCCCTTTATAACCGAAAGGTGATTTTTTATATCGTGTCTTACTTTTCTTATATTAGACCAAATAATGTTTGCATTTTCGGATTGCTTTTTTTCAAGCACTATGCGCTCGTTCATTAAACTTAATTCATATTTGCTTTTTTGGAGTTTTTGTATTTGGTTTACAAGCAAATATAACAGCATATTTGTAATACACACAATAATTACGACAACCAAAATCGGAATATTCATAACTCTTTGCGTATCCAACGCCGCCATTTTCATAAGTGCAGACAAAGCCACTGCCGTACCCAAAGTTAAGGTCAACGACATCAGAGCGTTAGGTGTTTCAATACCCTTATCTTTTCTAAACAGTATAAGCAACAACTGGCAGCAAGCAAACAGCATCAGTCTGGCAACAATAAGGTAGATAATGCGGATCTTCGAGTCGGTTCCCTGCAATACATCTCCCTTATTATCTATAAACATTGAAAACAGTGAAAACAGCAAGGTAGAGGTGAGCATAATTGATATAACATATGCGGCAGACGCCAAGGCGTCCCACCATATTGTTTTAGGCGACAAAGCAATAGCAAAAGCTAAAATACAGGTAAATACTACTGCCATAGGAAACAGTGTAAAGCCCGGCATAAATCGGTCAAATATCAATTGGCAGATCGGCTGAACGGCAAGTATAATTAGGGCAGGTGGTTTTTTCTTAAGTGATACGCCTAAAAATTTAGGTATAAACCACGCAATCAACAGTGCTTCCACAAGCGTTGACAGCACTTCAAAAACCGAAACTATCATATGCCTATATTCCTCCTTGTAAACTCTAAAAACGCTTCTTTAAAACCCTTTGATCTTTTTTGGGCTATCGGGAGCGTTACACCGTTTACCGTTACATATCGATTCCCTATAACCCTGCCGACGTTTTCAAGATTTACAATGTAAGCGTTATGTATTCTGAAAAAGTCAAATGCGCCGATATCGCTTTCAAGCTGTGTCAAGGTTCCCCTGCAGGAATATATTTCTCCGTTGGTTAAATGCGCCTCGTAATAATTTTTCTTGCTTTCAAAATACGCCATTTCGCTTAAATTCACCTTAACCTCCTGCTTTCCGCAAGGCAGCGTTATATACCGCATTTTAGCCGACAAATTTTCAACGATTCTGGAAACAACTTTGGGCAGGTCGTTTGATACATTATTCTTTCTGATGTAAGCGAACGGAAAATAATCAAAAGACTCGTAAACAAAATTATCGTAAGCAGACATAAAAACAATTAAAATTCCGCCGTTACTTTTTTCATTCAACTTTTTTGCAATTTTAAAGCCGGATAAATCGGGCATATCAATATCCAAAAATAATACATCAATCCTATGTGTATACGCATACTCCAACAATGCTTTCCCGTTATCAAAACTTGCGCCGATACAGAAGTCTAATCCGTTTTTAACAGCACTGTGAAACTGCTCTTCCGCCATACCTTTAAACAGCGACAAATACCCTTTATTATCATCACATATAACAATATTAAACACTTGGAATCACCTTAAACCGATTTTAGGGTATTATAGTATAATTTTGTTATTATGTCAAATAAAAAACCGGGGCTTGCGCCCCGATCTTGCATATGAATATAAATTATTTGCTCTTTTT
>CAVALG010000006.1:0-2162 GCA_963589585.1 Roseburia sp. AF12-17LB | reverse complement strand
AAGTGCGGTTGGCTCTTTCTGTTGATAAGTATTCCACGCAGAAGCAGCACCTGCGGCTACCTTAGCCGAAGCCATAGCGCTTTTAGCAATAATTTTTCCGATTAATTTTTTCATTTTTATCCTTCCTCTCCATTTTTATAAACAGCAAATCAATTTGCGGTTTATTTACTGGTTATATACCGCGTTTTTACAAACATCAAGCCCAAATCGGCAATTGCGGTAAAAAACAATGTGCTGACTGCCGAAGCAAATTTGCAGGGTAAAACAGAACCGGCTAATACTATCAGCAAAAAGATGATAATGCTTACAATTTTATGGCGAACCGCTTCGCTTTCGGTTAAAGGCTTATTCGGGTTGCGCACTGGCGCTTTAACGGCCAATAACGCGACACCGACAGGCGCTAAGCACCATAATGCGATTTGCGGTATTTTAATAAAAAAAGAAAGGAGAATTACGGCAAGGTATAAAGAAAGTGTTACAACAGCGCACTTCAAATATGTATTGGCATGAAAGCCGCCCGAAAAACTGCGCAGGCCTATAAATACAACTAAAAATGAAAGAGTGTCAATAAATCTGTTCAAAGCAAGTCCGATAATAAGAATAAGCAATGTGCTCAGCAACGATGAAATCATCACTTCAAGACCGTATAGATATACATCTTTCGACTCTAAAGTAATAACTTCGGCGCCGACCAACTTATCAGCCAAACAATTTGATATTTTATATAACATATTACTCCTTACACTTTGCCGAATTCTCTTGCAGACTAAGTATAGCACTCCTCAATAACAAAGTCTACACTTTGGGATATTGAACTTTAAAATGGGATAAATAATATATTGCAACATAAAAAATCGGCAAAAAAGTGCGCTACAGTGAACTACTTACGGTAGATATGTTTTTTTCAGATGGCGAAATTATTTCACTTATACTTTTACTTATCAACACTTTAAAAGAAAAGGCTAATGTTTATAGGCTCACCCCTTGACAATCTGACACAGGGAATTTATAATATTATACACTAATTGAATAGGTATTATATGTTTATACCGTATTTTAATTAATGATTACCGTCTGCATAATTTATTCGGGAGGATTGAAAAATGGTACCCACACCGGAAGAATCATTTGAATTATTAAAAAAATATAACAAGGGCGAATTTCATTTGAATCACGGGAAAACAGTCGGCGGCGTCATGCGCTTTTTCGCTTTGGAACTCGGATACGGTGATGAAGCGGATTTTTGGGAAGCCGTTGGTATACTCCATGACCTTGATTTTGAAATGTACCCCGATGAGCACTGCATAAGGGAACAGGAAATTCTGCACGAAAACGGAATTGACGAACGGCTTATACACGCAGTCGCAAGTCACGGGTATATGCTTACCGTCGATATTAAACCTGAACACGAAATGGAAAAGGTGTTGTACGCAGTAGATGAACTTACCGGACTTATCGGCGCGGTTGCCCTTATGCGCCCGTCAAAAAGCGTTTCGGATTTGGAACTCAAATCGGTGAAGAAAAAATATAAGAACGCAAACTTTGCCGCAGGCTGTTCAAGAGAAGTAATTGAACGCGGTGCAGATATGCTCGGGTGGACAGTGGACGATTTAATTTCCAAAACCATTTTGGCAATGCGAAGTTGCGAAAATGATTGATACATTAATAATGAAGGCTTTATGCAAAGGCAATGCCTGTAATGATTGACTTAATCGCGCCTCAAAAGTAGGTAATTTAAAAATGTGCGATTATGCAAACCCCTCTGCCGATTTCTCGGCAGAGGGGTTTCGTTTTAAATATACAAGCCTACCTTACGCAAAAGCGTTATAGCCTAAGATATCTCCGCCTATGCCGGATATAACTACATCCGTATTAACAAACCTTGCGGTATAGGGGTCATTAAAAGAATTTTTTACGCAAAAAGTAAGTTATCATCAAAACTATTAAACACACATACATAAATATCATTATATGCTCAAGGCTCCAAGAAATTCCTAATTTTTGGAGCATTTTTTCATAGTTTGCAGGTCCAAACAGATCATATATTACCCCACTTGCCCCGAACAACAAAACTAAAACAAATGAAATAATGTTTATTATTAATAAAATAATACTTATAATCTTTTTCACTTTAATGTATACCAATTTGATCACTCTTCCTA
>CAVALG010000005.1:0-29004 GCA_963589585.1 Roseburia sp. AF12-17LB | reverse complement strand
CCGCAACGGCATTTGCGCCGGCGGTAGAGGTGTCTGTATAGGTCCAATCGTAAACGGTATAAGCTTTAATCTTGGGGATTTTTTCGGTTTCCTCTTTAGCGCAAACCGAGCATTTGTGTTTCTGCAAGCCTTCAGCAGTTGTTGTTGCAGGGGTTACAATTTCCCAATCGCCCCAGATGTGCCCCGTTGCAGGTATAGTTTCGGTAACAGTTTTTCCGCAAACTGTACAGGTCCCACTCTTCTGTCCGGCAGCTGTGCAGGTAGGCTGTTTTGTAATTTTCATATTATTAACGGTATGGCCCTTTGCGGGAATTGAAACTACCGACTTATAGTCGCAGCGTGTGCAATATGTTGTTTCCGAGCCGGCAACTGTGCAAGTGGGCTCTTTTTTATCGGTTTTAAGGTTGTGCCCCAACGCTTTTATAACCGTGCTGTCCTTAATAAGTTTGCCGCAATAACGGCAAACTTCCCGTTCGCCTATGCCGTCTTCTGTACAGGTGGCAGCCGTGGCAGGTATTGTTTTTATGCTTGTATGTTTACAATCGGCATTATCGGGAATTTCGCTGTCGGTGAATGAAAGTTTTGCGTAATTAACGGTTGAATACGCATCCAATTCCATACCCGAAGTTACATAACACATATATCCGAATCTTGCCGAAAAGTTTTCGTGTGAAAGTCCCGCTTGCTTATATACGGAGTTGGGCGACTCTGCATATTTTGTTTCCTCTCCGCCGTTAAATGAATAGGCGTCACTTGTTATAACAAGGGGATAGTAATTTACCGTAAGAACATCGCCGTTATCATATTTATAAGAAACCGAGAAATCAATGGTTATCTTACCGTCGTCATTCTTAACATTGTAATCAACGGTATACCTCTGTGATTCGTAAGATGAATTCTCGGTTGGAATAACCGAAGTAGCCGGTATAAGCCCTGCCGAGGCAAGACCGTTTACATACATAGAGAGTTCCGATTTGCTTTTATACAGCCCGGTATTTATCGGTGCGGCACTTTCGTCAATTTTTTTGCCGTTATATAATGAATCGGATATTTTCATCACGGTTATTACAAAAAAACGGTTAGATGTAGTAATACCGGTAGTTGCAACACGGTTCTCCGCCTCAGAGGAGGCGATATAAATAAAGTTTGCAAAAAGCTTGCCCGATTTATCAAGCGAGCAGTTGTATCCGTAATATCCGCTGTCGTCCGACGCCGCAATTATACCGGGGAAATACGCGCCGCCGATTCTTTCGCGATTGGTAGCGTAATAGCCGCCGTTCATTCTGAAAGATGTAGGCGCTTCGCCGCCTATATCATCTAAAGCAACGCCTTGAATTTTGTTGATTATGCGGTAATTGCTGTCCTTCACATAGGTGTAAAAAGCAAGGCGTGCGGTACGGTCGTAATTAAGCATTTGTGTATCAAATCCGCCGTAGCCTGCGGCATTAAATACCACCGAATTTGACTTAGTGGCTCTGTAATCCGTATATCCCGTAGTCGAACTGTCATATTTGTATTCGCGCGTTTCGCCGGAAGTGGATATGGCAGCCGAGTTTACGGTTGCAAACCCCTGTGAAGTTGACCTATCAAGCGTAAGGTAAGCATAACCGAACTTCTGTTTAAAATCCGTATGTTCATACTTACTGTTGTTATAATCTTCAGAGGAATACGCCGTTTCGGTTGCAGCCGAACCGACCTTATATCCCGACGCGGTAATAACAAACGGCGCCGCACGGAAGGTAATAACATCACCGCTTGCGAACTTGTAATTTATTGCATAATTAAGGGTGATTGTACTGCCCGAAACGGCTGCGTTGTAATCTACGGTTACATTGGCATAATCAGTTGTTGTGAATGTTTCGGGAACGGTATTATCGGCAGGGATAATCCCACTTTTTGCAAATGCGTTTGCAAGTTTTGCGAAGTTACCGCTGTCGGCTAAGTTCTGTCCACCCGAAACCGCTGTAACCGATATTGATTTTCCGTTATACTCGGCGCTTTTAATGGGCGTATCACCGGTAAACAAGCGTCCCGACATAGCGCTTGCCGCGCTGATTGCTTCGATTTGTCCGTTGCTTGATTCTTCATTAATGGGTGAGTAAATGAACGCAGCGTATATTTTTCCCGCTGCCGAAACATACGGGTGATATGTATAATACCCCGATTTATCCTTTGCCAAAACAACGCCCGAGAGCGAAGCAGCAACCGTGCCCGCAGGCTGATAATTCGTTTCAAATCCGCCATTTATTTTAAACGCTTTGGGAGCGATTTGCCCGCCGTCTTTTACCATATTATCGACCACAACCGCCTGTGTGTTATTGCCGGGGCGGTTTTTTGATGAATCATTGCTGCCGTAAAGATAAAATCCGAGATTTTGACGGTCGTTATAATTTAAATATTCATTGTCATATTTGCCGAAACGGTATTGACTGATAATAAAATCGGACATTCCCATTGTTTCGTCATAGTCCGCCCTGCCGCCTACGCTTGAATAGTTCCAGTAATAGTTGCCGGCGCTTACGGCATCGGCAGATACCTCGCTTATAGGAACAACAGCCGCGCCTATTGCCATAATAAGTGAAAGCAGTACAGAAAGATGGCGCTTGATTTTTTTCATAATTTATTCCTCCAAGGGCTTTATGTATAAATAGGCAGCGGTATACAAAACGCGTCGTTTTAAGAACCGTTGCACCCCGATTGTTTTGTGTAAACATTTCAAGAATGAGTGCAAAGCCGATGGATAATGCGGCTGGCAAAACCGTACAAAGTTCGACTCTTCTCGGCTTATACTATCCTTTAAATAAAATCTTCATAACACATCGGTTCGGCGGTTTCACATAAAGCAAAACCGCCGTGTTTTTAAATCAGTATTCGTCTATAGGTAATTCCGCTGTGCTTTTAACAGGAAATTCCGTTATAATTTTAGCGTCATACTGTAAAATGAGTATTGCGTCAATCGCGTCAACAACACCGTCGCCGTTTACATCGGCAATGGTAAGTTGTGCATCTGAAAGCGTCAAACTTCTTGCATCGTAACGGAGTACAAACATTGCGTCATTTGTATCAACAACACCGTCGCCGTTTAAATCGCCGTAAACAACACCTGTTGCAGGTATTACCTCGGTTTCAAGAACCGTACCGCAAACCGTACACTCGGTATGTTTGCTTCCGTCTGATGTTGAAGTTGCCGGAGTATCTATAATCCAATCGCTCGGTGTATGGTCGGCTTTAGCAATTGTTTTACCGGCTTCAATTACCGTTCCGCAATCTTTGCAGACTACATCGCCCGTATAACCCTCTGCGGTGCAGGTTGCAGCTTTAACATCTTTGCGTTCTGCAGCTGCGGTATGGTCTTTAAGCGGCAGTTCCTTAACATCCTTGTAATCGCAGCGCGAGCAGGTTGTTGTGGTTGAACCTTTTACAGTACAGGTTGACTCTACCGTTACGGTTTTATAGTCGTGACCGAGAGCTTTTGTCGTTTCGCCGCCCGAAATGTGTGCTCCGCAATCGGCACAAACTACTTCTTCGGTCTTACCTGCAGTAGTACAGGTTGCGGCTACTGCTGCGATTGTTTTGGTGTTTTTGTGTTCGCAAGACGGTGCGCTTCCATCCTTAGTATAAACAGCGGTAACGCCGTAAAGTTTTGCAGGTTTAGAATCGTTGTTGAACTCTAAGCATCTTGCCACGCCGAATGCCGGGGTAAATGCTGTAATTGAACTGTTTGCAGACTGCAAAACAGCAAGGTTAATTGTTATCGGTTCCGCTTCGGTTTCATATGCCGTGCCCGTATCGGGGTCGGTATATTTAACGGTTACGGTTACGGTAACATTTCCGTCGTTATCAACCGTTATGTCATACTTATATACAAGGCGGTCATAGTTTGCAGCTGCGATATCAATGCCGAAGGCATTTTTGTACGAATTGCCCACATACTCGCCTGTTTCGACACTCTTTAAATTAAGATCTATAGATTTTCTGAATCCGCTGCCGTCATAAGTTGCGTTTTTATTGGTAATATGGAGCGAAGCGCCGTAAGTCTTACTTGCAACAGCAACCTGACATATACCTGTTACGGCATCATCGCCTGTTCCGGATACAGTTTTACCGATTACCGCACCGGCAGTTTCATATTGAAGCGCCGAGGTTTCACGATAGCTGTTCGGGGCAAGTACCGTAAGAGAAGACGGTGCATAACCTGTAGGCGTAGTGAAAACAGCACCTGAGAAATTGCTGCCGCCCGATATTGCTAAATATCCGTCACTGTTATAAACAAAGTTGCCGGCCTTAGCGGAATTAACAAGTTCCGACTTACTCAGCATATCGTCAAGATCGTCCGCACCCTTAGAAGTATCGGTATAATCCCAATCAAAAGCGATATCTCCCGAAAGCATCGGGATTTTTTCGGTTTGTGTTTCCGCACAGCGCAGGCAGGTGCGGGTCTTAGTGCCTTCCGATGTTGTTGTGGCAGGTGTTGTTACTGTCCACTCGCCCCAATTATGGCCGAGAGCCGGTATGGTTTTGGCGGTTGTTTCGCCGCACACCGTGCAGGTTCCGGTTTCCTCGCCGGTTTCGGTACAGGTTGCGGGTTTTGTAACTACTGCGTCGGCAAATTTATGACCCTCTGCCGGAAGTACCGTTTCGCTTACATAATCGCAGCGTGAGCAGGTGGTTACTATTTTACCGTCAACCGTGCAGGTAGCGTCGGTGCGTTTGGTTACATAATCGTGACCGAGCGCTTTTATTACCTGTCCGCCCGAAAGGGTCTTGCCGCAATCTAAACAGATTATCTCTTCGGTTCTGCCTGCTGTTTCACAGGTAGCGGCAACTGCCGGAACGGTTTTGGTATTTAAGTGTTCGCAGGTGCCTCCGCTTGCCGGAAGTTCATATTCTACCGTTGCACCGAACAATTCCGCCGTACCCTCCTGATTTTCAAACAGGGTGTTAAAGGTGTAGTTATAAAGACCGAACTGCGGTTTGAAATCGGTATGTTTAACAGTAGTTTTATCGGCAAAATTGGTATCGCTGTAGGTTGAAGCGTTAGCAGTTATTATATCAAGGTCAAACGAGCGCTCGGCTGTGGTAACATCAAACTTAATAGCGTCTGCGTGTTCGTTTATCTTGAAGTTATAATGAACATCTGCCGATATTTTTATAACGCCGTTTTCAACACGAATATGGTAATCGTAGGTTGCGTATTTCTGACCGTTTCTTGTAGGAGCAGACTTAACAAAATTTTCGATATTGGTCGAAGTTATTTGTTCGCCTGTTTTATATGACTTGCCGGTAAGCGGCAGTGACAAAGTCTTGGGTTTAAGCGACCAGCTTGAACCCACGCCCCTTATGGTTGTTCCGGACTTGTTGTACTGCAGATAGTTCACTTCTTCAGCAATGTTACCGACTTCACCTACATAAATGCGGTAGACATACGCACCGTTTGAGTCGGTTGCAAATACAACGCCGGGAACGGTTATGTTATTCCAATACGGGTCGCCCTTAACTGTTATATCTGCAGAAGCAAACGAACCGTCCGTTGGCATAGTTTGCGTCATAACGGTATATGCCATTTTTCCGTAATAGGGAATAACATAACTGTTTTTATCTGCCGAATAGGTGTTTTTGGAAGTGTTTAAATTAAGTGCGCTTAATGAATTAAATTCATCTGCATTTGCGGCACCCTTTGATTTATCAGTGAAATCCCAGCTATATACTTTGCGTTGATTTATTTTCTGTTTGCAGACCGTGCAGTATCTTTCCTTTTCGCCGCCCGAGGTTATCCATTCGCCGGGGGTGTGTCCTTTTGCCTTGATTACTGCGTTATCATCGTGCTTTCCGCAAACCGAGCAGGTAGCCGAAGCAATACCCGAAGTTTTGCAGGTAGGCTCGGTTATCATTTTTTCTACATTCCAGATATGAGCGTTTTCGTCAATTGCAAGGTCTGTAGAAGAAACCACCGCACCGCACTCTGTGCAAACCTCGTTTATCTTAGCGGCTGTTTGGCAGTCGCCCGCTGTTTTAACGGTTTCGGTTTTAATATGTCCGGTAGCCGCGGAAGTTGTGTAGACGGTTTTGTCGCCGCAAACCGCACATTTAATTCCGGTTTCGCCGCCCTCTAAGCAGGTAGCCTTTTTAACATAGTTGCGGTAAATATGTGAAATCTTATCAATATTTACTATTTCGCTCTTGCCGCATCCGTTAGCGCAGACATAACCCTTAAATCCTGCGGTAGAGCAGGTCGGGGCCTGGTCATAACCGTCAGCTATTATCATATTATGTCCGAGTGCCTTGGTATAATCACCGTTGTATGTAACGCTGCAGCCCGAATCGGAGCATTTATAAACGGTATATCCGTTGGTTGTACAGGTTGGGGCAACTACGGTGGTGCTTACAAAGTTATGTTTTGCACCTGTTATTGTAAACGGAACCCACTTCTCGCCGCTGTAGCTTGTGCCTGCAGCAGTAATTACAGCATAAGCTGTGCCGTTTATGTTGCCTACATAACTTACTGTGTATTCGGAAGCAGGTACAACCGAAGTTCCGCGGTATACATATTTTACGGCAGGTTCCTTTGCCTTGCCGTCAAACTGAACGGTATTATATTCAAGGACCGCCGTGCAATCATCAATAGGTGCGGCAACAATTGAATAAGTAAGGGTGATAATACCGGTATATTTGCCGATACCAACAAGTCTGCAAGTAACATTATCGGAAATTTTTCCTATGCCGGCTGCGGCAAGCGTATCAAAATATGTATAATCCTTACCGTATACAAGCGTATAATCTCCGTCTTTAAGGGTTACGGGCGGATATACGGTTTTGCCGCCGTTATAGTACGCCTTACCCTCGTAATTTTCAAGCATTGTATCGCTTATTATGCCGCCTTTTGTTCCCAAAATCGACTCGGCAGTTTTATCAGTTGTAAGAACAGCAGCGATATCGCCGTCATTCATACAGGTGCCGGGTATTACATATTCGGGGGCGTGAACGAATGTTATACCGTAATTGATATAGTTGCCTGTAGAATTTTTAGCGTCAAGTTTTTTATAAAGGCAATTATCATCAAGGTCGAACTGCGGATATTTCTCCGCAAGTTGACCCTCTGTTGTGAAGATATTGTTTGCGGTATTGCCCGAATAATTATATCTGTTAGCAAAAACGGTCATATTTTTAAGGGCTTTTGTGCCGTCTGCATTCGGCTTTGTCGCCTTGCCCTCAAAATATATGGCAGGGCTGTCCTCTGCATTTTCAGAGAAGCAGTTCGATATAACCGCCGCGCCCGATGACAAATGATATGTACCTACAGAGCGGGTTTCCATATCCTTTGTGGGGTTAGTGATGCCCTTATCATTCCAACGCAGGTTCCATTTGCTTGAGTGATAGTTTGAGTTGCTTATTGCGATATCGCCGGCGCCCAAACGAACCTCTGTAGTATAGTCAAGCAGGTTGCCGATATAGAGTGAATTGGTTGCGGGATATCCGTTATTTTCGTACCAACTGCCGTCAGAAAAACGCATAAATTCAGACCAGTTGTTCTGGAATGTTGAATTAACGAAACCTGTATTATAGAACAGCCAACCGACATCGGTTCGGCTCGTATCGCCCTCTGCCTGAGATTTTACCCAGCCGACATGACAATAGTTATCTATAAACAGTGAGTTATGAACATAAGAATTGTAGAACTGGCGAACAGATTTTGAAAGCGAACCTCCCTGGAATATGCTTGATTCGATATTACAGTTATCAAACAGCGAGTAACCGCCGCCGAGCATACACTTATCAAACATAAAGTTTTTAAAGTTTATACCGTAGAATACCGATCCGGATTCACTTGAAGTATAGGAATTCTGAACATTCCTGATATTTATCATATAGCCGCTGACATCGCCCTCACCCTCCTGATAGAAGAAGGCGCCCGATTTCATATCGCTGCCCGAACTGTTAAACATTACATCTTCAAGGCCGCGCACACGGTAGGTTGAACCGCCCTCAAGGTAAATGCTGCCTGTTTTATATCCGGCATACGCAAGGTCGCGATTATATGCGAAATTATAAGTACCGCGCTCAATAACCAGTTCCATATTTTTATCTTTAACATAGTTAAGAGCGGTTTGCAGCGCAATAGTATCGTCATAATAATCTTTGCCGCCGTATGTTATTTTTCTAAGATCGCCGAATTTTTCATTGAAATATACTTTTTCAATCTTATCCGGATTGTTAAAGCTTGTTTTTGCGTTGATTGCAGCCGCAACGGTGTCGTAATCCGCACCTGCCGCCGTATAGTCAACCGCGGTTTTAACCTTATTTATACCCTTGGAACCGCCGTTTGACATACCGTTGTATTTTTCAACCTTAATCGGCGGAACAACAACCTCTACGGGAGAGGAAGAAGATGCCTTGGTTGAACCTACAAGCACCGTGATTTTTGCGTTGTAAAGTGCAGATTCGCTGCCGCCGCCCGCTTTATATATCATACCGTCGGCAGTGTTGAAGCCCGCATAAATCGACTGTATTCTTTTGCCGTTTATCGTGGCAAAAGAACCGTCTTTATTGTAAAAATCAACACTGTAACTTACGGTTTCGCAGTTGCCCGATAAAACTTCGGCATCACCCTCAGTTGAAAAACGGTAATATGCGTTTACATCGAAATTCTCAATAGTATAGGTGCAAACAGCCCTGTCGCCCCCGCTTGCGGACGTTGCGGCGGTGAATTTGACGTTCATCCTTCCGTCAGACAGAACTTTACGGGTTTTGCCGCTGCCCGCGGCAGTCCACGAACCGTATCCGGGAACGGCGCAATCGGTGTAACCTATATCGTTGCCGTCCGCATCAAAGAGGCTTGTGCAGCCGTAAGCCATTTTGTTGCTTGTTGTGTTATTTACGCGGACATAAACGCTTGCGCCGTTAAGATTTAAGTGTGTTCCGCTATAGTATGTATTTGCCGGAACATATGAAAGCGGAAACGCCGAAAGGTCAATATCCGTATGGTTGAAAGTGTTTTGGATTTTATTGTTCTTAAACAGATGGTCGCACCCGATTTTGCCGAATTTATAGGCATTTTCGGTTGCTTGCCCGCAGTCCGATGACATAAGATATGTACCCGTCATATCGTCGGCGGAAAATTTATTTACACTGGCGGCGGATTCAATAACTATAGCGTCAGCCGAAGTGTAGGTTGAAGATACCGTCCCTTTGGTTTTAAGGAAATCGGTCATATCTTTTTTGGAACAGCGCGCAAATATATTGCCGCTTATCGAATCAATATTTTTCAAGCCGTAAACACGGTCACAAGCATTGTTGGAAAAAGTTGTAGTGCTCTGGCCGGTAAGTTGGCGACGCCCGGCGCGGTTTGTACCGTCAAATACCATATTTGATATTTTGTTGTTTGAGATTATACCTGCGCAGAAAGTCGACTGCGGCATAAAGTAACTGGGTTCATAACCGTCGTCGGTCTTATAACCGTAAGCTTCAAATATATTGTTAGTGACCTTCATATCAACAAGACCGCAGCCCTGGAAAGCGGCGTCGGCAAAGTCGGTATATGTATTGTTGGTAAGGTACGGGCCCGTAAGGGAAGAACAACCCGTAAAGAGTGAATTAAATCCCTTGACCGTACAGTTGTTCATTTTAAACTGCCAAAGGTTTAAGCACAGGTTGTTACCGTTCTCCTGCACGCCGCCGTCAACAAAATTGATGGTTTGGGACGGTTTACCGGTATCCTTGAATGTTTTGGTCATAAAGGTTATATCTACAAGCGAGCCGTAAAGCATAGACCAGGTTTTGTTGTTTACGCTCGTGAACATACCCTTCTCTGTAGCCGTGGTATCGTCTATAACAAAGGTGGTTTTATCTTTCACGCCGTTAAAGGTGAAGCGGCCGTAATATTTCCAAGAGCCGTCCTGAAATACATTCATTCTGAAAGCGTCATCAAAATAGAACACGCCCTCGCCGAATGATATTTCGGATATAACTTCCTCGTGACTTACATTATAACCGTAGTCCTTTTGCTGCCTTAAATATTCATAAAGAACCAAACGGTTGTTTTCGCCGGCTGTCGGGTCATTTGCTACACCGCCGAGGTCCTTTACAAAATCTATGGCTTGATCCGAAACCGGAGTGTCGTTCAATATAGCGCCGACATTTGAATTGGTATTGCCGAACTTGTAGCCGCCGTCGGGCGTGCTGTCAATATTCGTCAGCATACCTTTCAAAGTTTCTGTAACGGTATCGCCGCACTTGGAGCAAACTCCCGTGCGTTCCCCGTCAGCCGATTCCGTGGGCGTCTTCACAAGTGTGTACACATAACTGTGGTCACACTGCGCCGACGCGGTCGTCGGTACTGCCAAAGCCGTAACCAGCATAGCCAGCGTGAGCATAAAGGCAAGTGTCCTCTTTAAATTTTTCATAGCTTCCACCTCTTGGATTTTAAATATATGTATAGAATTTTGTTGGTTTGTTCTGTTGAATTGTTACAAAACAAAGCAGCGTACCACACATACTATACACATATTATACAATTCAATCGCAAAAAAGTAAATGGAAATTTCGCTTAAAGGTTAATATCTCGAATTTATTTTTTTATGCACTTTGTTCAATACAAGCAATTTTTTAAACGATTTTATTAGAAAACATTGAATATGTTGTTTGCTCAATTTAAAACATTACAATATGTGCAATGTATTTGCATAATTTTTGCAATATGCATTATTAATCTGATGAATTTTAACCCTGTTGGAAATTACCAAAACTGCGCTATGTTTTTGTGCATACTGACCACAAAAGGCTCCGGACACCAGATGTTTTAGACTTTAGACTTTAGATTTTAGACTGTATACATTAGACTGTGGCAACGGTAGTTTTGATAACAGACGGTAAACAGTTCTTACCTCTAGTCTTTTCTCTCCCTCCGTCTCGGCTGCCGCCTCGGTCGGCGCTTCTGCTTCGCAGAGGTGTCCGCCGGACACCCGCACCCTCATCAGAGGGAGGCAAGGGTTTGCGCGCACCGCCAAATTGCAAACGGACGGTAATATGTATTCGCTGTCTGTTCTTAGGCTATCGTTATCCACAATTCCCTTGGCTCCTCCTGACGGGGGAGCTGGCAAAAATCGAAGATTTTTGTCTGAGGGAGAGAGAAAGGCTAATTGCAAGCAAAGCTTGCCGTCTGTTATCAAAACTACCGTTACCCACATCTAATGTCTAAAATCTAATATCTAAAGTCTAGTATCCCACATCTAATGTCTAATATCTAATGTCTAAAGTCTAGCATCTAACACCTAAAGTCTAAATTCCGGTATTTAAGGCGGTGGGCGCAAACCGCAAATTTTACCCGATTGTTTTATTTATTAACATATTACGGGTTGACAAACAAGCCTTAATGATAGTAATATTATAATGTAGCATAGTGCTTGAATATCGCCTGCGCCCGTAGGGCAAAACGGCGTGTACTTCTGAAAGAAATGGTGATTTTATGGAAAACGGCAAAAAAGTTTATAACGCCAAAAAAAGCAGCGGCAAGCCTAAAAAGAACCGCCGCAAATTCCTGATATCGGTAATTTGCTGCCTGTTGGTTTTTGGTATTGCCTGCGGACTTTTGGTGGGTACGCTGGTCAACCGCCGCCTTGACAAAGGCGATTACCTACGCGAGACGACCGTTTACGAAACCGATAATTATAAGGTGGACGCTGCTATGTTCACATATTATTTCTACTGCGGATATGAGGATTTTCTGAACAGCGGAACATATGACACTTCTGCTATAAACACTGACAAACCGCTTAAAAAGCAGACCTACAAGGGCGATGAATCCTGGTACGATTACTTCCTTTCGCTTGCCAAAACAAAGGCGCGCAGCAGCATAATTTTTGCCGAAGCCGCAAAAAACGAGGGCTACACATTAACCGATGAGGAAACAGCGGCAATTAAGGAATCTGCCAAAAAGGTGAACCTTGAAAAGGTCGGCAGAGGTATAAGTGAGCGTGATGTTATAGAGGCCGAAAAGCTTGTTGCTCTGGGCGATAAGTACTACCAGGCTGTAGGTAAAGCGGCATTTACCGAAGACGAATACAACAAAACCCTTAAAGATAATTTAACGCTTATAGGCGACGCTGCATATTACTCATATGAAGTTAAAGCAGATTCGCTTAAAGAGTCGCAAAGCGGAGCGCAAACCATTGCCGAAGCGAGCGATTCGGAATCGTTTTTAGCGGCGGTAAACGCCTTTGCGTCAGCTGCCGGTAAGGACACTTTCCAAAGCGCGAATGATTTGCTTACTGATGATGTTAAATTCGGCGACTGCGACAAAACTCTTGGAAAATGGCTGTTTGACGAAAAGCGCACCGCAGGCGAAACAAAGGTAATATCGGGCAAAAGCAGCGCAACGGTTTATATGGTAGCCGTTCCGCCTATGAATTCCGATACCGCCATTATCAACCTGCGCGATTTGTGCCTGACTGCCGACAGCACCGATGAAATTATTGAAAAGAACCGTAAAATCCTTGATATACAAAATGAATTTATTATAGGCGGCGCTACCGACAAACTGTTTGTATCGCTGGTTGAAAAATATTCCGAGGATGAACAAAGCAAGTCAAAAGAAGGACTGTATACCGACTACAAGCGCGGCGATATATCCGACGAAAAATACAACGGCAGATTGAACGATTGGGTTCTTGCGCCCGAACGCCAAAAGGGTGATTACACCGTAACCCAATCCGATAAAGGGCTTGACCTTGTGTTTATTTCGGTTAAAGACCTGCGTTGGAAAGCGGCTGCCGAGGAAATTTTACTTAACGGCTGGAAGTCTGAATTTTGCGACACGCTTGAGGAAAATGTAAAACTTAAATACCACTCCGACGCACTTTCACTTATCCCGATAAAATAATCGGTAAAACACAAGAGGTATAAATATGAAAAACAAAATTTTAACCCGAATTACAGCGGTAGCGGCGGTTATTGCGCTTGTTGCAGTTATGTTTGCAGGCTGCGGCAAAATGGCTGATTCGGCTGATAAAAACGACAGTAAAAGCGACGGTAAATATAAGGTTGAAAACACCGCCGAGGGCGTTGCCAAGTCTTACAGTTACCTTATGCAGACAGGCGATATGAAAACGGCGTACACCCTGCTTTTGTACGATTACCCCACCGTTCTTTCGGCGGCTACGGGCGAGTTTAAATCGGCTGATGAATACTATGCCAAAACCTACTCATGCGAAGGCGAAAGCGATTATTATAAGATATACACCGAATACCTGCCCCAAACAATGTACAGCGTTTACGGCACCACCTACACGGTTGAAACCAAGGTGGTTGATTCGGTTAAACTGAGCGATGAGCAGGTGAAACTTGTTAAAGGGTACATCACTGCGTTTTTTGCCGCCTACGGGCTTAAAGCGGACGATTACGCCTATACCGACAAGGTAACTGAAATTTATGCGGTTACGGTAAACAACAAGGTTAAGGGCACGCAATCCACAGTAAAAGAGGAAAATTACCTTTCCTTTAAAGTGGGCAGCAAGTGGAAAACCGTTAAAGCGGAAAATGTAACAAAGGACGACTTTACCGCAAAAATTGACGCTTTGCAGAGCCGCACAGATGAAATATCGGCAAAATCGGGCAGTAGTGAATTGCTAACGCGCTCGGTTTTCAACAGTTATTACTATTATTTCGGCTTGCCGTCATAACGCATTTTTAAGGGAGAATTGATTTTATGAATTATGATGTTATAATAGTCGGCGCAGGTCCGGGCGGAATATATTCGGCATACGAACTTGTTAAGGTTGCGCCGCAGTTAAAAGTAGGCGTGTTTGAGGCGGGCCATCCGCTTGAAAAACGCCGCTGCCCGATAGACGGCGACAAAATTAAAACCTGCATAAACTGCAAAAGCTGTTCTATTATGAGCGGTTTCGGCGGCGCAGGGGCGTTTTCGGACGGTAAGTACAATATCACAAACAGTTTCGGCGGAACGCTTTATGAGCATATCGGCAAGGCGAAAGCCCTTGAACTTATGCGCTATGTTGACGATATTAATATGAACCACGGCGGCGAGGGCACCAAACTTTACTCCACCGCCGGCTCTAAGTTCAAAAAACTATGTATACAAAATAAACTTAACCTGCTTGAAGCGTCGGTAAGGCATTTGGGTACCGATATTAACTATGTAGTGCTGCAAAACCTGTATGCCGAACTTAAAGAAAAGGTTGATTTTTACTTTGACACCCCCGTTAAAACCGTTGAATATTGCGAGGGCGGATACAAAATTTCCACTTCGGCAGGCGATTTTACCTGCCGCGACTGCATAATTTCGGTAGGCCGCAGCGGCAGCAAGTGGATAGAGGGCGTATGCCGCACGCTTAACATAAAGACACGCTCCAACCGCGTGGATATCGGCGTTCGTGTGGAACTGCCGGCGGTTGTTTTCTCACATCTTACCGATGAATTGTATGAAAGCAAGATAGTTTACCGCACCGAAAAATTTGAGGATAATGTGCGTACATTCTGTATGAATCCGCACGGTATGGTTGTAAACGAAAATACAAACGGCATTGTAACCGTAAACGGCCACAGTTATGAAGACGCCGCTATGCAGACCGATAACACCAACTTTGCGCTGCTTGTTGCAAAGCATTTTTCGGAACCGTTTGAGGACAGCAACGGCTACGGTGAAAGCATTGCGCGCCTTTCAAATATGCTTGGCGGCGGCGTTATAGTACAGCGTTTCGGCGACCTTATAAGGGGGCGCCGCAGTAACTACAAGCGCATTGAAGAAGGTCTTGTTACGCCCACGCTGGCAGCAACCCCGGGAGATTTAAGCCTTGTATTGCCTAAGCGCATACTTGACGGTATTATAGAAATGATTTATGCGCTTGATAAAATTGCGCCCGGCACAGCAAATGACGACACTTTGCTTTACGGTGTTGAGGTTAAGTTCTATAATATGGAGGTTGAACTTGGCGAAAACCTTGAAACCGACCACAAAGGACTTTACATAATAGGCGACGGCAGCGGAATAACCCACTCGCTTTCGCACGCGTCCGCAAGCGGAATATTTGTTGCCAGAAATATAGCGGAACAAAACAGTTAAAATAATTTTTATGCACCCCCGTTTTTTACAATCTGCGACCCCTTTGGAATGATATTATTATCTTCGCGCGGTAAATTGTTAAATCTTTTTTAAAACTAATTAACCGTAACGAAACAAAATGTTCATTTGTTTCTTTGCAATGTGTAGTATCATAAAACTGTTAAATCCACATACCCCCCCGAAAGTAACAGCTGCCACAACAGAAAGGAAGGTTGGATATGGAGAACGGAAACAATATTCTCATATGCATAACGGCGCAGCCAAACTGTGAAAGAATAATAACAGAGGGTAAAAAACTTGCAGCCAGACTTCATAAAGATTATGAGGTTGTAACTGTTCAGCCAAAGCAATGCGAAGCCGAAAAACGCGCGAGCGATATGGTAATTCTGCAAAAGTTGGCTAAAGATACATCTTCACCCATTAAGGTAATATACAGCAACAATCCCCTTACAAGCCTTATATCATATGCCGACAAAGCCGACCCTATACACATCTTCACAGGCGAACAGGCGACCGACAGTGTGTTTGTTTCACAACTCTCGCTGCTTTGTGACGCGCCTGTTACTATGGTAGCAAAAGAAGGCACAATTACTATGACGCCTGAATTTTACGCACCGCTTGCCGAAGGTGTTTGAAACGCCGAGGACGAAACGGAAAGACGGTAACACCGCCAAGGTCGAATATGATTAATGTATTAAAAATCAACAGTTATACTAAAAAGGTCAACCCTTACGGTTGACCTTTTATGTATAAGATTAAATTTTACTTATTGGGGTTAATAAACGAGCGGCTTTCGTAGAAATAGATAAAGCCCGAAACAACGCACAACGCAGCAGAAAGCCAAAGCAGTATGCTTATAATCGTTTCAAACACGCAGGCAAGTTCCGCACCGCCTATGCCGAAATCTTTAAGCACGGCGTAGGACGCAAGCGCAACAATTATGCCTGCCATTTGGGTAACGGTTTTGCACTTGCCCCACATATTGGCGGCTATTACCTTATTGCCGCCCGTTACGGCTACAAGCCGCAGCGACGACACGGCAAATTCGCGGAACAGGACAATAAATGTTACCCAAACCGTCTGCCAGCCGATGCCCTTTACCATAAAGCCCAAAAATGCGGCGGTGGTAAGCATTTTATCCGCTAACGGGTCTAAAAACTTGCCGAAATCGGTTACAAGCCCCTGCGCACGCGCTATTTTACCGTCAAACAGGTCGGTTATCGAGGCGGCGGCAAAAATCACAAGCGCAGCAGTGTAATGGAACGGAAATTCAAACAGCAGCGCCGCCATAAACAGCGGTGTTGCGATTATTCTTGCAACGGTTAGTTTGTTAGGCAAATTCATAGTTTACTCCCTTTCTCCCAGCAGGTCATACTCGACTGCGTCGTTTATTCTTACATCCGCAAAATCGCCGATGTTCAGTTTTTTTTGCGACATAAAATACACCTTACCATCAATTTCGGGTGCGTCGGCTGCCGTTCTGCCCGTAAAGCAGGCAAGTTCTTCGTTAAATCCCTCAACCAATACACGCTGAACCGTGCCTATCTTGGCGCGGTTTTTTTCTATCGCTATGCGGAGTTGGTCGTTCATAATTATCTCGGCTCGGTCGGCACGCAGCTGCGGCTCGATTTGGTCTTTAAAACCCGCGGCGACGGTGCCCTCCTCCTCGGAATATGCGAAGCAGCCGAGACGGTCGAATTTTATATCGTTCACGAAGCCGCAAAGTTCCTCAAACTGCGCCTCGGTTTCGCCGGGGAAGCCGGTTATAAGGGTAGTACGCAGAGTGACGCCGGGGATATTTTTACGCAGTTTTTGCATTAGCGCCGTCAAGGTTTCGCGGTTGCCCGTGCGGTTCATACGTTTAAGAATTTCGCCGTTGCAGTGCTGGATGGGAATATCGAAATACTTGACCGCCTGCGGGACTTCGGCGACGGTTTTAATAAGTTCGTCGGTTATCCGCTCGGGGTATGTATAAAGCGTGCGTATCCACTCAATTCCCGCAATTTGCGCCGCGCGGCGGATAAGTTCGGGCAGTTTTGAGCTGCCGTAGATATCCTCGCCGTACCTTGTGGTATCCTGTGCGACAAGGATGACCTCTTTGACGCCGCTTTTTGCAAGTGCGGCAATCTCCGCAAGGACATTTTCGATTTTGCGCGAACGGAACCTGCCGCGTATCATGGGAATGGCGCAATAGGTGCAGCAATTATCGCACCCTTCGGCAATTTTTACATACGCCGTATACTTGGGGGTTGAAAGGACGCGCGGCATATCAATGTTTAAATCGTACTTGTTTCCGGCAAAAAGTCCGCCTTTTCCGGCAAGGGTATTGTTGATTATTTCGGCAATCTTTCCGTTTTCGCCGATGCCGACAACCGCGTCGACCTCGGGCATTTCAGCCACCATATCGGCGCCGTAACGCTCGGCAAGGCAGCCCGTTACGATAAGCGCTTTAAGGTTCCGCGTTTTAAGTTCGGCAACGCTTAAAACGGTTTCGATAGCCTCACGTTTTGCGTCCTCGATAAATCCGCAGGTGTTTACTATCACGACGTCGGCTGCGTATTCGTCGGTTACCGTGTCAAACCCCTTTTGCCTAAGGTCATAGAGCATCATTTCGGCGTCTATTTGATTTTTGGGGCATCCGAGCGACACCATTGCAACTTTTACCATACTTTAATCTCCGTAAAATTCGTCCTCCGCCCCGGGCAGAAAATTTGCAAGGGCGGTTTTTATATCGCCGAACGAGAACCCTTTTCTTGCAAGGGCGGCGACGGTATTTGCGCGCTGCTTTTTATCGGCGAGGCGGTTTTTATATTTCTTTTCTATCAGTTCGGTTATATTCTCCACGGGGTCGCACTCTATTTCGGCGACCGCCGCTTTTGCGATATCGGCGGGTATGCCTTTTGTGTAGAGTTTAGCCTGCGCCGCGCGGCGCGACATATGCCTTACGGTTACATAATTTTCGGCAAGGCGCGCGGCATATCGGCGGTCGTCAATAAAGCCTTGTTCGGCGCATTTTTGCGCGGCAAAGGCGGCGGCATAATCGGGAAAATTGCGGCGCAGCTTTATAATCATCTGCTTTTCGGAACAATCGTACCTTTCAAGGTACCAATAGGCGCGGCTAAGGGCGCGCGAGCAAGCCGAAGCGCGGACGAGGTTTTGAAACTCGCCGTGCGGCAGTTCGTCCCCTTCCGTATATCCGCTTTTGCGGAACGTTTCGGCATCTATTGCGGGCAAGCCGACAGGGTCAACCTCCGCACCGAACTCCTGCAGATCGGGCGGCGGCGAAAGGCGCAGCGCGACAAGCGATTTGCGGCGGCGCAGGACTTCATCTATCCTCATCAGTCAACCGACACATCTATATTGATTTTGGGGGTGCGGCGCACGGGTTTTGCCTTTTCCTCCTCCGAAGCCGGGGCAGCCGGTTCGGGTTTTGTTTCTGCGGCGGTTTCTGCGGCGGTTTCTGCGACGGGTTCGGTCTTGTTGCCGATACGTTTATTAAGGGAAGCGGTGGTTGCCTCCTTCATTTTTTCGGTGAGTTTTGCCTCAATCTCGCTGCAAATATCGTCGTTATCCTGCAAAAATGTCTTGGTATTTTCGCGACCCTGACCGAGTCTTATATCGTTATACGAGAACCACGCGCCCGACTTTTTGATTATATCGAACTTAACGCCGAGGTCGACCACTTCGCCCATACGGGAGATACCCTTACCGTAAAGAATATCAAATTCCGCCTCTCTGAACGGGGGGGCGACTTTATTTTTAACGATCTTGGCGCGGGTACGGGAACCGTACACCTCACCGCCGCTTTTAAGGGTCTCGATCTTTCTTATATCAATTCTGACCGAGGCATAGTATTTAAGCGCGCGGCCGCCCGTGGTGGTTTCGCTTGAGCCGTATATTACGCCGACCTTTTCACGCAGCTGGTTAATAAATATGGCAACGCAGTTGCTTTTTGAAAGCGCGCCCGAAAGTTTTCTGAGCGCCTGCGACATAAGGCGTGCATGCAGACCCATATGGCTGTCGCCCATATCGCCCTCGATTTCATTTTTGGGGACAAGCGCAGCAACCGAGTCGATAACTACTACTTCGATTGCGCCCGAGCGGATAAGCGCTTCGGCAATTTCGAGCGCCTGCTCGCCCGTGTCGGGCTGTGAAACAAGCAAAGAATCAATGTCAACACCCAGATTTGCGGCATAAACCGGGTCAAGCGCATGCTCAACATCAATAAAAGCGACTTCGCCGCCGCGTTTTTGCGATTCGGCCGCTATATGCAGCGCAACGGTGGTTTTACCTGAAGATTCGGGCCCGAATATTTCAACCACACGCCCTTTCGGAACGCCGCCGATACCAAGCGCGATATCAAGCGAGAGCGACCCCGTGGGGATATGTTCAACATTCATATTTGTATTTTCGCCGAGGCGCATAACAGTGCCTTTGCCGTAGGTTTTTTCAAGTTGCTGTATCGCCGTTTCCAGCGCTTTTTGTTTATCGTCAGACATTTAAAATTCCTCCTGTTTCTGATTTATTAGACATTAGATTTTAGATATTAGACTTTAGACCGCGGTAACGGTGGTTTGATAATAAGCGGTAAATTGTGATTGCCATTGGTTTTTACTCGATCATTCCGTACTTAGGGCAGCCGCGCGGAAGTAGGCTGCGGCGGCAGGCGCAGACCGCGGAAGTGCGGCGTACTGGATGTTAGACATTAGATATTAGACTTTAGACCGTGGTAACGATGGTTTGATAATAAGCGGTAAATTGTGATTGCCATTGGTTTTTTCTCTCCCTCAAACTAGATGTTAGACATTAGACTTTAGACATTAGATTTGGGTAACGGTAGTTTTGATAACAGACGGTAAATAGTTCTTACCATTAGTTTTTTCTCTCCCTCCGAGTTTTGCCCTACGGGCAAAACCCACCGTCTCGGCTGCCGCCTCGGTCGGTGCTTCTGCTTCGCAGAGGTGTCCACCGGACACCCGCACCCCGTCAGGTGGAGGCAAGGGTTTGTGCATACTTATAATTAACAGCGTTTGCCGTCTATCTTTTATCTTACTTCAACCACATCTAGCATCTAGCGTTTAAAACCTAACCTCTGACAACTGAATTCGTAACAACCCTAATTTTATTAAAACGGGTGAATGTATTACAACGCGTTAAAGGGCATAAGTCCCAATAATCACCCTATCGTTACCCGATAAATCTTTAAATATTTCCACACCCGAAAACCCTGCCGATTTAAGCAAATTTTCAACCTCTGCGCCCTGGTCAAAGCCGATTTCAAGCAGCAGTTTGCCGCCGTTTTTTAGCATATTGGGGGCGTTTTTGGCAAAGGTTTTATAAAAGAACAGCCCGTCCGAGCCGCCGTCAAGCGCCGTTTTGGGTTCTTTTAAAACCTCACGCGCGAGAGAGGGTATAGCGGATGATTTAATGTAAGGCGGATTGGAAACCACAATATCGCACTTTTCGCAAAACTCGGCGGCGTCGCCCAGGCGCGCGTCAACCGCGGCGTGATTTCTTTCGATATTCCGCTTAAGATATTCGTAAGCTGCTGCCGATTTTTCAACGGCAATAACCCGGCTTTCTTCGGTATTAAGCGCAAGGGTGACGGCGATACAACCGCTGCCCGAACAAAGGTCGGCTATTTTTAAGCCCTTCTTGCCGTCGGTAAATTGAAAAGTACAGTCTATAAGCAGTTCGGTTTCGGGGCGCGGAATAAGCACGCCTTCGCCCACGAAAAACGGTATGCCGTAGAACTCCCATTCCCCGATAAGGTATTGCAGCGGTTCGCCGTTTATTCGGCGGCGCGCAAGTTCCTCTATGCGGTTTACCGATTGCTCGTCCCCGTTATAGAACTGCGCTGTCAGTTGGCGCGCGTCAAACGACGGGAACTCAATCCCTGCCGCGCGGAACTCGGCGGTAAGCTGTGCCGTTAAGTCAAATTTTGATTTTACCATTTATCGTCTTCCGCGTTTTCGGGGATAACATATTCCATTGCGGCAATTGCGACTTCGAGCATATCATCCTCCGGCTCTTTGGTAGTAAGGCGCTGAATCCACAGACCCGGTGCGGCAATTATTTTGGTAAGGCGGTTATCGTGGCGGCCGCAGTATTTTATAAGTTCGTAACCTATGCCGCAAAACAGCGGTATAAGCAGTATTTTTATTGCAACCCAAAGGGCTGTAAGTTTGGTTACGGCAGGGAACGCGATAACAATAACGGTGGATATAATTATACTTACCGCTATCATAAGGAACATAAAAGATGTTCCGCAGCGCGGATGGAAGCGTATCTGTTTGCGGCAATTTTCAACCGTAAGGGGCAGCCCGTTTTCGTAACAAAAAATTGTTTTATGCTCTGCGCCGTGGTATTTGAACACACGCTTTATATCGGGCTGCAGCGAAACAACGGCTATGTAGGCTATAAAGATAATTACCTTAACAACGCCCTCTACAGCGGCGCGCCACATATCGAGTTTGCCGTCCTGCAGTCCGCGCCACAGTACATCCCAGCCGATTTTTACACCGGGTGTGGCGGCGGCATTTATAAGGTTAAAGATTATTGCAGGCAGGAACATAAACAGCGCAACCGCAAGCGCAACGCCCAACACTGCCGACAGCACGCCGACAACCGCCATAAGCGCTGCCGACGAACCCTTTTCGGGTTTTTGTTCCGATTTTTCTTTTTCGCTCTTTTCCTCTTTTTCGGCAGGCACTGCGTTTTCGGCGGTTTGCGGTTCTGCCGAAACGCCCTCTTTTTTATCGGTTTCTTCCTCTTCGGGCATAGATTTTTCCGCCGATATCATCAGCGCTTTATAGCCCGTGGCAAGGGAATCCACAAAACCGAGAACGCCGCGGATTATGGGCAGAGAGCAAAACTTATTCTTCTTTGCCAAGCCCAATCCGTTAAGTTCCGAAATATCTATTTCGCCGTTCGGCAGCCTTACGGCAACCGAAGTTTTTTTCGGCCCGCGCATCATAATTCCCTCAATCAGCGCTTGACCGCCTATACCTGTAATTTTTTTATTCCCCATTTTGTTCGCTCCTTTCAACGGTCAGTTCGCTTTCGATTTCTTCAAGCGAATTCGCCTGTTTAACATCGTCAATGGTTTCTTCTTCACTCATCGGGGGGAAGTAAACGGCGGTGACCTCGTCCTCTTGTTTTTCTTCGGGCAGCACCGGCAGGACTATTGTAACCTTTGTTCCCACGCCCTCGGTGCTTTCCAAAAACATAAGTCCGTTATGTTGTTTTATAATCTCGTCGGCAACCGCAAGCCCGATACCCGAACCGGGGACGGTTTTATTCGCCTTGTAGAATTTTTCTTTAACGCGGTCGATATCCTTAGGGGCGATACCTGCGCCCGTATCGGAGATTTCGGTGCGCAGGCAACCGTCCTCAACCGACGAGGAAACGCAGACAAATCCGCCTTCAAAAGAATATTTAATGGCGTTATCTATTACATTTATATACACCTGTTTAAGGCGGTTACGATCCGCCATTACAAACGGGGGATTTTCGGGTGCTATATGCGTAAGGGTGATTTTCTGTTTCGCCGCAAGTTCGGTATACATACCCACCGCCTCGGATAAAACAGCTACTGCATTGGTTTTTTCAAGCGTAACGCTGAGTTTTCCCGATTGCATTCTTGAAAAATCAAGTATATCTTCAACCAGACCCGAAAGCCGGCTCGCTTCGCTTAAAATTATGTCAATTCCGCGTTCCACCGTTGCAGGGTCATCGCCGCACATTTTAACCGTTTCGCCCCAGCCCCTTATTGCGGTAAGCGGAGTTCGCAGTTCGTGAGAAACGGACGAAATAAAATCGTTCTTCATTTTATCGGTATTTTCAAGTTTTTCCGCCATATTGTTTATGGCGCGGCAGAGTTCACCTATCTCATCATCGTGTTCAACCGGCAGCCGGTCTTTAAAATTGCCTGCGGCGATATTACCTGCGGCAGTGGTTACAAGGTGGACGGGGCGGACATAGGAACGAATAAAATACGCGCCCGAAAGAACCGTTATAAGAACTATCGCCACGCCTATAAACACCGCAACCGATATAACAACGGTCATATAAATGCGGACACGGTCAAGCGAAGTAAGCACGCGGTAAGCGCCCATACTTCCGCCGCCGTAGTCGGGCAAAATGACGGTTGCGGCAAGCACGGGTGCGCCGTCCTCTGTTTTGGTTCGGCAAAAGGCGGTGCCGTATTTGCTGTTTTTAGCCTGTTTATAATCGGGCAGTTCCCCACCTTTTGTGCTGCCGTAAAAGCCGCCCGTTGTTACGGTCATAACGCCGTCTTTGTCAAAAACCTGGACTTCTACCTTATCACGGTCGGCAAAACTGTCGCTTATTTCACGGGCGCGGGCGGTAAAGTCCTCATCTGTTGCGAGTGCGAGCGCGCCGAACGGTTTGGCGTAAGATATTGCGGAATCAACAACCGAACTGTAGGTTGATGAAGTAAACGCAACAATAAAAACAATTTCGCAAACAAGCATAACAAGCACAACAACCGCCAGCACATTAAGCAGCCAGCGGCGCGTGATGCCGCTTAACGACAGTATTGATTTAAAACCTATTTTTTTCATTTTACGGCACCTCGCTTTTTAGATATTAGACTTTAGATGTTAGACTTTAGATGTGAACGGCGGCAGCCTGCGGACAGGCGATAAATATCGGGTGAGCCGCTCGGAAATGGTCTGCGGCGGCAGCCGCAGACCGCGGAAGTGCGGCAATTTAGACATTAGATATTAGACTTTAGATTTTAGACTGTGACAACGGTGAATTGATAATAGAGGGTGAATTGTACTTACCGTTGGTTTTTCTCTCCTTCCGTCACAGCTAAAGCTGTGCCACCTTCCTCGTCAGAGGAAGGCAAGGAATTTATGCATACCGCCAAACTGTGAATGGACGGTAAGCAACGCATGCCGTCAATCTTTTAATCGCGGTTATTCACTAACCTCTTGGCTCCCTATGACGAGGGAGCTGTCAAAAATCTTCGATTTTTGACTGAGGGAGAGAAAGACTTAGGCAAAGAAAGATAAAAAATCAAGTAGCAAAAGCAGCCCGCGAACAGACGGAAAATATCAGGTAAGCCGCGCGGAAATGGTCTGCGGCGGCAGCCACAGACCGCGGAAGTGCGGCAATTTAGACATTAGATATTAGACTTTAGATTTTAGACTGTGACAACGGTGAATTGATAATAGAGGGTGAATTGTACTTACCGTTGGTTTTTCGGTTTTTAGTCGGCTGCGCTGCCCACCGTCCGTTCCTGCAAGCCCGACCGCGGCGGAAAACTATGTTTTCGGGCGGCGCGCGGTGGGTAATGATAATGGAAATACACAAATGGGGTGCGTGCCATCCGCCAAGCGGAACGCTTGGCGCCGCGGTCGGACTTGCAGGAACGGACAGCAATTTAGACATTAGATATTAGACTTTAGATGTTAGACTGTGGTAACGGTAGACTGATAACAGACGGTAAATTGTTCATATTGTTAGTTTTTTCTCTCCCAAGCTAGATGTTAGACGTTAGATGTTAGATATTAGACTGTGGTAACGGTAGTTTGATAATAAACGGTAAACTGTGATTACCGTCAGTTATTCTCTCCCAAGCTAGATGTTAGACATTAGATGTTAGATATTAGACTGTGGTAACGGTAGTTTGATAATAAACGATAAACTGTGATTACCGTCAGTTATTCTCTCCCTCCGTCTCGGCTGCCGCCTCGGTCGGTGCTTCTGCTGCGCAGAGGTGTCCACCGGACACCCGCACCCTCATCAGATGGAGGCAAGGGTTTGTTCGTGCTTATAGTTAGCAGCGTTTACCGTCTATCTTTTATCTTACTTCAATCACATCTAATGTCTAAAGTCTAAAATCTAAATTCTACTTGCTGCACCAGCGGTAGCCCATACCCCAAACGGTGAGCAGGTGCTGTGGGTCCGAGGGGTCGTCCTCAACCTTCATACGCAGCCTGCGAATATTTACATCAACAATTTTTTCCTCGCCCACATAGGTTGTTCCCCAAACGCGTTTAAGTATTGCGGTACGGCTGAGCGCCGAATCGGGATTGGTGAAAAAATACTCCATAATCTGATACTCAACCTGTGTAAGTTCTATTTCCTTACCTGATTTTTTTAGCACGCGGCGGTGGGTATCAAGCGCAAAATTGCCCAAAACAATGGTGTCCGAACGGGTGGGGAGCGTGACGCGGTTTTTCTGCAGCTGCACGCGGCGGTAGAGCGAATCAACACGCGCGGTAAGTTCGGTGGGGCTGAACGGTTTGGTTATATAATCGTCCGCACCCATCATAAGTCCGCTTATTTTATCGGTTTCCTGCGAACGCGCGGTAAGCATAATTATACCGAGTTCCGGCGAGCGCTCACGCAAGGCGCGGCAGAGGGTGAAGCCGTCCATACCCGGCATAGAAATATCCAAAAGGGCAATATCAAAATCGCCGCTGTTTTCGTCAAAAACCTCAAGAGCTTCTTCGCCCGAGGTTGCCTCGGTTGTTGCGTATCCCGCGCGCTTAAGCCCTATTACCTCAAAACCTCTGATATCGGCTTCGTCCTCAACTATAAGAACTTTTTTCACCTGTAAATCACCCTTTATAATATTTTTAACAAGCGCGGCTGCCCTGTCAGCGGTTTACCGACGGCTTACCGTCCGACAGCAGCGCAAACATCTTTTTAATCTCTTTTTTATCGGGCGTCATACTGCTGACGCCGCTTTTGGCGTAATATACGCGGTTGCCCGATGACGCCACTTCCAAATACGATTTATCCGCGTCATAATCAGCGCGGTCATCAGAAGAAACGGTAACAAACCTTAAAATTTCCTCGCCGACGGTTCCCGTTTCGTTATCGTAACGGTAAAATGTGCGTTGCGATTTGCCGTAATCGGCGGTTGCAGTTACCGCGCCCACCCATTTATCGGGCAGGAAAACACAATATCCGTCAACATAATTAACGGCGCTGTATGCCACTGTGTTGGCACCGTCAAGACTATAGGTTTTCCAAACGGTTACAGCCACATTTTCGCTGCCTTTAAGGTCGGGGCTTGAGGGCAGCAACTGCGCCGAGGGGACTTCAGGTATACCGTCGCCGTTCAGGTCGGTAACCGCAATGTCGGAGGGGCGAGCCGCAGAACCGTCGGGCAGCAGATTGGTAAATGTCCCGTCCTTTACACAAAGCAGTTGCGTAAAACTTCCGCTGTCGGCAGTTATTGCGTCAATATACAAAGCAGGTACGCCCTCAGCCGTTTCGGAAATTACAGGCGCGCGGTAATCGGCCGCAAAGTCCAACTGTATTTCGGAACTGCTTTTAATTCCCTTATCGCCCACTTTTATAAGTGAAGCTGTAGCCTTGTGCTGCGCGGAATTTATGTAAGCCGTTACAAGCTCGGGTAATGAATCGTTATTTAAGTCACAAACGGCAAAAACGGTATAAGGCTTATCCACGCGGTTTTTAAGTTTACCGTCGGTTACGCCGTAAACCTCCAAGCGGCGGCCTTCGCTCCCTGCAAGTTCCCACCCGACTGCAATATCGGTGCGGCCCGAACCGGTTAAATCGCAAAATTCGACCTTATCAAGCGCAACCGCCGCAACCTCGGTATCGGAAACTATTTTCCACTTGCTGCCGCTCTCGCAAAGGAGCACAATATGCATAGCAGGGGTGTTCTTCTTCGATTTATCGTCGGTCTTAAAAAAGGCAACCGCGTCGCGCTTTTTGTCGCCGTTAAAATCGCGTATGACAATAGCGGAATGGGTAGAGCCGGTACGCGGATATTTAAGGGTAACGGGTGCGCCGTACTTTTCATCAAGCAATTCTTTAATTACCCCCAGTTCGCCTGCGGGCGCAGGGGAGGACAGCATTTCGGACGCCTCGAACGACCAACGGCAGCCCGACAGCGACAGGCACAGAAAAAGGGCGCAAACCAACAGAACAGTTTTTTTGAACATATCGGTTACCCCCTTAAATTTAATTGTTTTGTGATATTTGTAATTACCTTACGGGCGCGCGGCAGCTCTGTAAGCGCCGCAAATTATACCGCCGCAGTTTATACTATTTTATATTTTACCACAAACTGTAGCGTTTGTACAGAAAAAATGAAAATTTTTTGGCGTGCGCATTTTTAATTTTTTGTTAACAAGACGGATAATGCCGAACCGGGTTTTCGGCAGTGCTGCCGTAAGCCGAAGAAGTCTTGCCTCCACAATCCAGACTTTAGATATTAGATTTTAGACATTAGATGTGGGATGCTAGACTTTAGATGTTAGATTTTAGACATTAGATGTGATTAAAGTAAGATAAAAGGCAGACGGTAAACGCTGATAACTATAAGCACGAACAAACCCTTGCCTCCATCTGACAAGGGTGCGGGTGTCCGGCGGACACCTGACGCGAAGCAGAAACCCCTTGCCTCCCTCTGACGAGGGAGGTGGCACGGCGCAGCCGTGACGGAGGGAGAGAAAAAGTCAGCGGTAAGAACTATTTGTCGTTTATTATTAATCTTAAATATGCAATTATACTTTAATAATAGACAGTAATTGCAACTCTGTTTTACCTTGGCTCTTCTCTCCCTCAGTCAAAAATCAAAGATTTTTGACAGCTCCCTCGTCAGAGGGAGCCAAGAGTTTGTGAATAACAGTAGCCTACCGTCTATTATCAATCTACCGTTACCGTGGTCTAAAGTCTAAAATCTAGCGTCTAGCATCTAGATTGAGTGAGCCAAGACGGTTCCGGGACAGACAGCAGCCTACCGTATATTATCAAACTGCCGTTACCACGGTCTAACATCTAAAGTCTAATATCTAACATCTAGTTTCTCTCCTCGCCTCCGCCGATATTAAATTTTTCTTGTAATACAGCGAAAATATTGGTATAATATATTTTGTATACATATATTAAAGAAAATCGGGGGTTAATCGGAATGAAACCAAAGTTTTATATAACAACGGCTATAGCCTATACTTCAAGCAAACCGCACATCGGCAACACTTATGATATTGTGCTTGCGGATATGATAGCGCGGTACAAAAGGGCTATGGGTTTTGATGTCCGCTTCCAGACGGGGTCTGACGAACACGGCCAGAAAATAGAAGAAAAAGCGGCGGCGGCAGGTATTCCGCCTAAGGAATATGTTGACGGAATTTCATCGCAAATCAAGTCGATTTGGGACAGAATGAACACTACTTATGACCGTTTTATAAGAACGACCGACCCCGACCACGAAAAGGCTGTAAGCCACATTTTTACGCGCCTTTATAACCAGGGCGATATCTACAAAAGCGAATACGAGGGCAAATACTGCGTAGCGTGCGAATCTTTCTTCACCCCCTCGCAGTTAAACGACGGAAAATGCCCCGACTGCGGCAGCGAATGTGTTGACGCTAAGGAGGAGGCTTACTTCCTGCGCCTTTCAAAATACGGCGATAAGCTTATAGAATATTACGAAAACACACCCAACCTTTTTGTGCCGGAATCGCGCCGTGCCGAGATGATAAACAACTTTATAAAACCGGGCTTGCAGGACCTTTGCGTTTCGCGCAGCAGTTTTAAGTGGGGTATACCCGTTGAGTTTGACCCGAAGCATGTTATATATGTATGGATTGACGCTCTTTCAAACTATATTACGGGGCTGGGTTATGACCCCGAGGGCAACACGGGCGACCTTTACGATAAATACTGGCCTGCCGACTTGCATGTAATCGGCAAAGATATTGTCCGTTTCCACACAATATATTGGCCCGTTATACTTATGGCGCTGGGTCTTCCGCTGCCCCGTCAGGTATTGGCTCACCCGTGGCTTTTGTCGGGCGAAGATAAAATGTCAAAATCCAAGGGCAATGTGATATATGCCGACGATCTTGCCGACCGTTTCGGGGTTGACGCGGTGCGTTACTACCTTTTAAGCGAAATTCCTTTTGCGCAGGACG
>CAVALG010000004.1:0-8577 GCA_963589585.1 Roseburia sp. AF12-17LB | reverse complement strand
GTTCATAACTTACTTTACAGAACTGTAAAATTTGCACGGAGGTTGAAAAATGATTGAACAAACAGTAAATATAGAGCGAATGGAACAGGTAGTTGAACTATTCGGAAATTTTGATAAAAATGTTAAATTTATAGAAAACGAATATAATGTTACTGTTGTTTCGCATGGCAGCGAAATTAAAGTGAAGGGTGAACCTGCAAATGTCAGCCTTGCTATGCGTGCGATAAACGCTATGATTGAAACTCTTAACAAGGGCGAAATGCTGAATGAGCAGAACATAAGGTATATTATGTCTTTGGTTGCCGATAATGAGGACTCCAACATCGGAAATTTAACCGACAGTGATTGTGTTTGTATAACCTCAAAAGGTAAGCCGATTAAGGCAAAAACTTTCGGCCAGCAGAAATATATTGACGCTATTGAGAAAAACACAATAACGGTAGGCGTAGGTCCTGCCGGTACCGGTAAAACATATTTGGCGGTTGCTGAGGCGGTTGCCGCTTTCAGGAGCAAACAGGTAAACAGAATTATACTTACCCGCCCTGCGGTTGAAGCAGGCGAAAAGTTAGGTTTTTTACCGGGAGATTTGCAGCAAAAGGTTGACCCGTATCTTCGTCCGCTTTATGACGCACTGTTTGATATGCTGGGCGCAGAAAATTTTGCAAAATGTCAGGAGCGCGGCGATATTGAGGTTGCGCCGCTTGCCTATATGCGCGGCAGAACACTTGATGACAGTTTTATAATTTTAGATGAGGCGCAAAACACCACAAGCGAGCAAATGAAAATGTTTTTAACCCGTTTGGGATTTAATTCAAAAGCAGTCGTTACGGGCGATATTACGCAAATAGATTTGCCGGACGGTAAAAAATCGGGGTTAAAAGAAGCGGTTTCAATTCTTAAAAATATTGATGATATTGCAATAATTAAATTCAGTGAAAAGGATGTTGTGCGCCATCACCTTGTACAGGAAATTATAAAAGCATACGAAAAAGCGTATGAAAGAAGGCAGCGGGTATGACATTACTTGAATTTTCAAACAATCAAAGTTTAGAACCGATTGACGAAACTTTAGAGAACTTAGTAAAAAGTTCGTGTGAAGCAACGCTTAAATATGAAAAATTTGACGGCGATGCGGAAATCTCGGTGACATTTACCGATAATTCGGGTATACGCAAACTTAACGCGCAGTTTCGAGATATTGACCGCGAAACTGATGTGCTTTCTTTCCCTTTGGGTGAAAACGGGGAATATGATATTGACCCTAAAAACGGTGCCTGCCAATTGGGGGATATAGTAATTTCCGTAGAAAAAGCCAAACAGCAGGCAGAGGAGTACGGTCATTCCTTTAAGCGTGAAATAGCGTTTTTAACGGTCCACTCAATGCTTCATCTATTGGGATATGACCATGTAAACAGCAAAGAAGAGGAAGACGATATGTTTAAAAGGCAGCGTGAAGTGCTTGAAGAAATGGGTGTTAAAAGGGAATGAGGGGCTTTTTAAAAAGTTTTAAATATGCCTTTCAAGGCTTTGCGGCAGTTTTTGCCGACGGGCGTAATTTCAGATTTATGTTCTTTTGCGGTCTGCTTAGTTTTGTTGCGGCAATTCCTGTTTTAAAGCGCCCTGCAGAATGGGCAATTCTTGCCGCTATTGTAGGAACAACACTTTGCGCAGAAGCTTTTAACTGCGCAATTGAGCGACTGTGTGACCGTGTTACAAAAGAATATGACAACAATATAAAATATGTTAAGAACGCGGCAGCGGCGGCATCGCTGATATTATCTGTTTTTGATATAGTAATCGCCGTATTGCTTTTATGTATACGCGGCAGATTTATTATGATACTAAATTACTGCGGCAATCACCTATGGTATTTAATTATTGTATGCGCCGTAATTATAACCGCTGTTATTGCAGTACCGCAAAGACGGGGAAACTAAAAACGAACGGAGAATAAATATGAACGAGCAGACATCTGCATTTATATCTATAGTGGGACGCCCGAATGTGGGAAAATCCTCAATACTTAATAGAATTATCGGTCAAAAGGTTGCAATTGTTTCCGATAAATCGCAAACTACGCGTACTCGTATAATGGGCGTGTACAACTCAGAAAATGTACAACTCGTCTACATAGACACTCCCGGTTTCCATAAACCGAGGAATATTTTGGGTGAAAAAATGATAAAGGCGGTTGGGGACGGTATGAGTGATGCCGATGCGGTAACTCTTGTTGTTGAGGCAAACCCCAAGTTCGGATTTGATCCCAAAAATTTGCCTGCTGCTGAAATTGAACTGATAAACGGCATAAAAAAACGCCGTCTAAAGGCAATACTTGTAATTAATAAAATTGATACGCTTGCCGATAAATCTGAACTTTTACCTATGATTTCGGCATACAGCGCCAGCCTTGATTTTGAGGCAGTTGTGCCTGTTTCCGCAAAAACCGGCGAGGGGATTGAAACTTTAATAGCCGAGCAACTTAAATTTGCCGTTCCGTCACCGCACTATTTTGATGATGATTCGTATACAGACCAGCCCGAGCGTGTAATGGTTGCCGAAATCATCAGGGAAAAAATTTTGCGGCTTATGGACAAGGAAGTACCGCACGGAATAGCGGTTGAAATTGAGAAATTTTCAGAACGCAAAAATAAAGTCGGAGAAACCGTAATGGATATAGGTGCCGTAATATATTGTGAGCGCGAGTCACACAAAGGAATTGTTATCGGCAAAGGCGGCGCTATGCTTAAAAAAATCGGCAGTCTTGCCAGAACCGACCTTGAGGACTTTTTTTGCTGCAAAGTGAACTTGCAGCTTTGGGTAAAGGTTAAGGAAGATTGGCGAAACCGCGGCGGTATAATACATAATTTCGGACTTGACTGATATTACCTTTAATATTACGATTCACAGTGCTCAAAATAATTTTACAAAAACTATTTTGGGGGTCCTGAAATGAACAGTTTTGAGGCGTGGAATATATTTTTAAAAACCGGCTCTGTTGAGGATTATATTAATTATTCAAGATGCAGAAAGCTTGAGACCGACGGTGGTGTACAGTATGAAAGTCAAAACAACAGGTCTGGTATTAAAAACGACCGACATAAGGGATAACGATAAGGTGTTGACGGTGTTATCGCCCGATTTCGGACTTATGAGTATTTTTGCAAACGGCATCCGCAAAATCGGGCACAGAAACGCCGCCGCCTGTTCGCCGCTGTGTTTTTCGGAATTTACTTTAAATAGAGGCTCAAAAGGTGCGTATACCGTAACCGAGGCAAATGTGAATGAAATGTTTTATGAACTGCGATCGGATATCTTAAAACTTTCGGTTGCTCAATACATAGCTGAGATTTGTATGTTTTTTTCGGACGAAGGCGATCCTGCGGCGGAATTATTGCAAACAGCTTTAAATTGTCTTTACTGCCTTGCAAATAAAAAAGTACGCCCTGTTCTAGTTAAAGCGGTGGCTGAACTGCGAATAGCGTCACAGTGCGGTTATATGCCGAGTATAGACGCCTGCAATATTTGCGGAACTGTAAGCGGTGAATTCTATTTTAATATTAATGACGGTGTTTTAGTCTGTAAAAACTGCTTATCGGGCGGAGCGTTTGTTCCCGTAAACGGTACTGTTCTTGCCGCTATAAACCACATAATTCATTCAGAGCCTAAAAGGCTGTTTTCTTTTAAAATACCGAAAGAAGCCGAAAAACGGTTATCCGATTTAACCGAAAAATATCTGCGCGAACAGACCGAACACCGATTCAAAATGCCCGATTTTATTAGATCTTTGGGAATTACCCCGGATGACATAACAGAGGAGAAAAATGGATAACTATAACGATAATCAATATTACACCGCCCTTGAATTGGACAAGGTTTTGGCAAAACTTGCAGATTGCGCCGATATGGCGGATGCAAAAGAATTATCTTTAACGCTTTCGCCGTCCTTTGATTTAGAGGAAGTCAAAAGGCGGCTCAACGAAACCGATGAAGCATATGTTTTATCTGCAAAATTCGGTGCGCCCTCATTCGGCGGTGCAAAAGATATTACTAATCCACTTGCGCGCGCCGCTGCAGGTGCAGTTCTTTCAATGCGCGAATTTTTGGAAATAGGAGAAACGCTTCGCGTAGTGCGCTCGGTAAAAGAATGGCGCAAACATTCAGATTATGGGAATACACCGATAACCGATGAACTGTTTGAAGCACTTATCCCGTCAAAATACTTTGAAGATAAAATACTTACCTCCATAAAAAATGAGGAAGAACTATTTGATACCGCTTCACCAGAACTTAATAATATACGCCGCCATATGCGTTCCTGTTCAGCAAATGTGCGCGACAGACTTGATAAAATGATTAAAAGCGGCGCTACCGCAAAATATTTGCAGGATGCAATTGTAACACAGCGCGACGGGCGTTTTGTTGTTCCTGTTAAGGTTGAATACCGCGCGCAGGTTTCGGGACTTGTACATGATACATCTTCTTCGGGAGCAACCGTTTTTATTGAACCGATGGCAGTTGTGGAAATCAACAATGAGCTGAAAATGCTGCAATCAAAAGAAAAAGAAGAAATTGAACGGATATTAGCCGAACTCTCGGCTGACGCTGCAGGTATATCGAAAACCGCGGCAGAGTCGTACAAGGCTTTGGTTAAATTAAGTTTCGCTTTTGGCAAGGCGGATCTTGCGTACAAAATGCGTGCCGTAAAACCTTTAATTAATTGCAATGAAAAAATAGTTCTGAAAAATGCTCGTCATCCGCTTATACCTGCTGCACGCGTTGTTCCTATATCGGTTGAACTGGGAAAAAACTTTGATACGCTTGTTATAACCGGACCCAATACAGGCGGTAAAACGGTAACGATAAAAACTTTAGGGTTGTTGTCACTTATGACAATGTGCGGATTGATGGTGCCGTGCGACGAGGGCAGCGAGATTGCCGTGTTCCAAAATGTGCTTGCCGATATCGGTGACGAACAGAGTATTGAACAGTCGCTGTCTACATTTTCGGCACATATGACCAATATCATAGCAATTTTAAAAAGAGCAGGGAAGGGCAGCCTTGTGTTGATTGACGAGCTCGGTTCAGGAACAGACCCTGTTGAGGGCGCAGCACTTGCTACCGCTATTCTTTCGGAGCTTCGCAAAAACGGCGTGCTTGTGGCTGCAACAACGCATTACCCAGAACTTAAAACCTATGCCCTTGAAACAGAGGGCGTTTGCAACGCCTGCTGTGAGTTTGATGTTGAAACGCTTTCACCTACATACAGGCTGATTATAGGTGCTCCGGGGCGTTCAAATGCGTTTGCAATTTCAAAAAAATTAGGTCTGCCCGAAAATATTATAAATGAAGCCGAAAAATTGGTTTCGGATGACGCAAGGCGCTTTGAAACGGTTGTTGCCGCGCTTGATGAGGCACGCCATAACGCCGAGCAAGAGAGCAAAAAAGCAGAAAAAATACGCATTGAATTGGAAGCGGTTCGCCAAAAGAACAAACAACGCGCAGATAATATGCAAGCCGAAAAGAACAAAATTCTTGAGCGTGCAAGAACGCAGGCGATGAATATTGTGGAAACAGCAAGGGCTGAATCTTCGCGTATGCTCGGCGAACTTGAAACCATAAAAAAGCAGGAAAGCAAGTCGGCAGCGGACAGGCTTGCACAGGCGCGTGCGGCTGCAAAATCGGGAATTAAAAACTTGGAAAACACCGCAGATCCCGTTGTTAAAAACACCGTTTCCGATAGTAAACTTAACAGACCGCCTAAAGTAGGTGAGGAGGTTAAAATAATTGATATTGACCGAATTGGAACGGTGCTTGAAGTTGATGAAAAATCTAAAAAAGCTCTGGTTTTGGCAGGCATAATAAAACTTCGTGTAGGGTTTGATAACCTTGCCGCAGTACACGAAAAGTCCAAACCGCAAATACCTAAAACACGCAGCATCAATCACGGTATAAATGTTGCGGAACGCCGCGCCGCGCTTGAAATAGACCTACGCGGTATGGCAAGTGACGAGGCTATTATTGAACTTGACAGATTTATTGACGATGCAATAATTTCAAAAGTGCATTCTGTTTCTATAATTCACGGTAAAGGAACAGGTGTGCTGAGAAAGTCGGTTGCTGATTATCTAAGGCATAATAAAGCGGTTTCTTCTTTCAGGCTTGGAACATTCGGCGAGGGCGAAAGCGGTGTAACAATAGCAGAACTGAAATAAAAAATTTGAGGGGTGAAATATGAAACTTATAATTGCATCGAATAATGAACATAAGTTGACTGAAATTAAGGCTATTTTAGGCAAGCGGTTTGATGAAATACTTTCATTAAAAGAAGCGGGGATTTATCACGAAACTGTTGAAGACGGAAAAACATTTATTGAAAATGCCGTTAAAAAAGCAAAGGAAATCACCAAAATTTCGGGTTGTTGCGCATTAGCGGATGACAGCGGACTTTGTGTTGATGCGCTTGACGGCGCCCCGGGCATATATTCCGCCCGTTTTTGCGGCGAACACGGAAACGATAAAAAGAACAACGAATTGCTGCTTAAAAAATTGCAAGGTGTTACAAACCGTTCTGCTCATTTTACCTGCGCCGTTGCCTTAACATATCCCGACGGTACATTAAAAACTGCCGAGGGGTATTTTTACGGCGAAATCGGATATGAAGAAAAGGGTAAGAATGGTTTTGGGTACGACCCGTTGTTTTTTATACCGAAATATAACAAAACTGCTGCCGAACTTTCGTCGGAACAGAAAAATTCAATCAGTCATAGAAAAAATGCGCTCGAACTTTTACTTAAAAAATTGTAAAAGTGCGGGCGCACTTGATGGTGTATTTAGATGTGGAAATAATCCATCGGTTCTACCGAGGGAAGAAAAAAGCGGTGCGGCAAAAAGAGTGGCGAGCTTGATGCGGGCCGAAAGACTTTAAAAAAGAAGAACCTTATGTAAAATAGTAGTGATTTGGCGACCGCATCGGCGGACATTCCGTTCTGCTGGATCTGGGCTAAGAAACTGTCTTTGTATACCCAGATGGCAAGAGGAGAGCCGAGCATACCGTAGCAAAAGATGATAAACGAAATCGCCATATGAATTAAACGGAAATTGGGCTTTCAGTTGTTCGTACGAAATAATCGCCGCTTTCTTCTGACCCTTGCGGGTGGGTGAGTACTTTTATCAAAAAAGCCTTGTTCTGACGGCACTTCTGCCGATTTGCCCCATCTGAACCGAGGTTGTAACCCTCTTAACGGGTTTCTATCAAAATTATGGTTCTTTGCCACCAATCTCGGCGCGTTGAAAAGCTTGTTGGGGATCAAATAGATTCGAAATGATTTTGCCTATAATCCGCAAGTCGTTCTGTGATAAATCTGTATGACTTTCGGAATGGTGATCGTTTCCACTCATTCCGAAATGAATATCATCATTTTTAAACGCCCCGTCATTTATCATATAGAAAATATTTCTTATGAGTAAAAAAGGCGGCGACGGTTTTTGGCCGTCACCGCTCTTTTTTCATCAGCAGTTAATAACTACAGTATTTTCAGCAGTTGTTAATTATTCGCCGGAAAAGTAGTTGATTGTGAAATCAATTGTTCCTGTGTACTTACCGGGGTTGGCAGCGTTTTCGGTTACTTCAACTTCGCCTTTGAGGGTATCGCCCGTTTTAGTAAGCTTGCCTTCTTCCAGGGTATTTGTAAACGCAAGTTCGTTTGAGCCATTTGACAATTTTCCGCTCTCGTTTGCCGCCACGGTTACATAAGAGCCTTCGTCGATAACGAAGTTCTGTGCCTCTACGGTATAAGAACCCTTTTTGGCTGCGGAATCAACGGTGATAGTAGCGGGGATTTCAACCTCATATCCGCTTTCTACGGTATATTCAACATTCGCTGTTTGTTTGGAAGACTTTTCGGGAACAGCAATCTTTTCAGCAGAATCCCAATTAATAGTTAATTTTGCGGTGTGTTTAGTGGCAACACCGGGAGTGTTGGAAGAGCCGGTGCCGTTTCCGTCGCCAAGCTGGCAGCCCATTACATTACTGTCGAGATAGAGCCACATTGCATATTCGCTCACAGAGGTATCAACCGGCATAGTAATAGAGGTGATATAGTTTACCTGACCGTTTGCGTTTGCAACGGTATCCGTGCTGGTTGTATAAGTAACATTTTCTTTGGTTACAGAACCGTCTTTGTAATAGCCGGGTGCTTCGTCTACACCGATGAAGGCAGTGCAAGCAACCGTATAAATGGAAAGATCGGTAGTGGTTCCGAGATTCAAAGTTGCAGTAGCAGAACCGTCATCGGAAACCGTTACCGTAGTTCCGGTCAAAAGACCGTGACCATCAGAAAACTCTATACCGCCCATGGCGTCTACATAGCAGGAAAGTTTTGCATCAACTTTGTAATTACCTGCTTTGGTGGGTGTTGCCGCAAACGCAGACACAGCCGACATAGACATCAGCATTGCTACTGCGAGAACACAACTCATAATTCTCCCCAAAAGGGGCTTTTTCGTTTTGTACATTGATATGTACTCCTGTTATTATATATTTGCCCCTTGATTTATGGCAGCCAGCCATAGGCATGG
>CAVALG010000003.1:0-5375 GCA_963589585.1 Roseburia sp. AF12-17LB | reverse complement strand
GTGTACAAACAGTTTTTCCGCCGTTGCGGATACATTAAGGTCGTTTTCAAAGAAAGTTTGTATTGTGAACAGAATTTCGTGGTCAAGACTGTCAATAGAACCTTTTTTGAAAACCTCGCGCAAAAATGATTCACACAGCGTGGTAGGTAATTGGTATACAAGCCTTGCAATACCCAAACTGCCGTAGTTGATTGTGGTTTTTTCGGTATCAAACACTTTGCCGACTTCCAAAGCAACCTGTGCTTCTTTAAATGACCTTGCAAGTTCCTTAAGGTTGTTGACGGTTGAACCGATACCAACCAGACACTGAACATAAAATTCGCCGGAAAGTGTATCAACTATCGATTCGGCTAAATTGTCAAGATCCTCGGAACTGATATCGGACTTGGTTTCTTTTACAAGCGCAATATCGGTTTCGTTTATGTTAATGATAAATTCTTTTGATTTGTCAGGGAAAAGATTTTGAAGAACATTGTAAACCGAGATTTCGTTTTCGCTTTGCGTACGGATAATAAACGCTGTTCTTGCAACCTCGCTGTTAAAATGCAACTCTCTCGCTTTAAGGTATATATCACCCGGCAGAATGTTGTCAAGAATAATGTTTTTAACAAAATTGCCGCGGTCGTACTTCTCATCATAATAATACTTAATACTTGAAAGCGATACAGCCAAAAGATCGGCATACTTTTCAGCCTGTTCGTCAATGCCGTCAATATAAACAACAAACTCGGATTTCTGATTGCTCCCGAATGCCTTGTATGTATTTCGGCCTTTCATAAATGATGTCGTCGGCATATCCGGATAATAAATAAGCATATCAAGGGTTTCGCCTATTTTTGTTAAATCGGAAGAGGCAATAATAATATTGTTTTCGTCTATAACGCCTATTTCACGGTCTATTGCAGATTGCATCTGGTGAATAATGCCCTGAAAAAGTCTGTTTGCCATTTTATAGTTTCCTCCCTGTGTTAATCAGTCTTGTGCATTAGGGGTATAAGTTGCATAAATCCTATAACAATACAAGTCTATTTTACACAATGCACGCTTATTTTTCAAGTGTTATTTGACAAAAAACAAAAAATTTACAAATGGTTTGCAGACTGTGTGAAAGTTAGAAATGTGCAATTTGCGGTGAAACAAAAGATACCGCCCCAAATAATGGGGCGGTAAGGGCATAAAGGTTATACTCAGTCGGCTTTTTTATCCTCAACAGGGAATTTTGTAATGGTTTTTGCATCAAATCGCAATATCAAAATAGCATCATTTGAATCTATAACTTCCGTACCATCAACATCTGCTGCAAGTTTTTGTGATTCGGTGAGTTCGCTTAAGACGTTAGCGTCATAGCGCAGTATCAAAATAGCATCATTTGAATCTACTACCCCGTTTGCGTTAACATCACCGTATTTAAGCAACTTGGGCAGAATAACCTCTTCGAGTATTTCGTCGCACACTGTACATCTTATACGCGCAATGCCGTTTTCTGTAAGTGTGGGTTCCACTTCGGTCACCTGATTTCCGGGTTTGTGTCCGGTGGCAGCAATATCTTCTGTCTTTGTTTCGCTGCATCTTGTGCAGGCAATAGTCTTAACACCTTTTTCGGTGCAGGTGGGGGCTTTAGTTATAGTGCCGTTATCCCAATTGTGCCCAAGAGCGTCAACATCTTCAGTTTTAGTTTCGTCGCACCTTGTGCAAGCAATAGTTTTAATGCCTTTTTCGGTGCAGGTAGGAGCTTTAGTTATGGTGCCGTTATCCCAATTGTGACCAAGTGCCTCAAGCGGTTCCTCTTTGGTCTTATCACAGGTAGCGCATTTCCAAACTATCTTACCGCCGGCGGTGCAAGTTGCAGGGGTTTCGCTTGCTTTAACGGTGTAATCGTGGTCGATTATTTCAAGAACCTTGGTTTCCGTTTTGCCGCAAACATTACAGGTGGTTGTTTCGGAACCCTCTTTTATGCAGGTTGCAGGGTTAGTTTCAACCTTTGAATCTTTATGATTGCAGGTGAATGTGGGTTCTGCCGTTATATGTGGGATTGTGGCGTCTCCCTCATCATTTATGCCAAACATATCTTCTCTGTCTATTGTGAACGGGGTTTCGCCGCAGGATTTCCCCTCAATAACTTCAAATACAGCAGAAAACAGAACACCGTCTTCTTCAATCGCTTCTCCGTTCGCAAGGTTTACGAATATAGCAACGCCGCCGTCTTCGGTGGGGTATTCCACATTCAGGACTGAAAGACCGCTTAGGGTTCTTGACTTTCTTATGGTGGCAAGATCGTCAACGCATCTTAGAACCTCGGGGTCATACTTTAACCCTACCGCGCCGCCTGCAAGTATTCCTGCGCCATTCACCGATTTAACGGTTACTGTAACTTTTCTGCCGTCTGCAACAACAGTTTTTTCCCAATAGGGCAAATCATCAATTTTAAGTTTGTCTATTTTCTCGGTTTTAATTACGGTTTCGCAAGCGGCGCATCTTTGAATGCGTTCGCCATCTTCCGTATATGTAGGCTTTTTGGTTATTTCCCAATCGGTTAAAATACTGTGCAAACAACTGAATTTAACAGCAGGCGTAACAGTATTACCTTCACTGTCTATGTTTATTTGTTTAACGGGACGGGCGTTTGTTCCATCGCCCGAATCTATAAGACGATCCCTTACAACGGTAAAGGGATTGCCGGTGCAGGTTTTACCGTCTTTAATTTTAAATGTAGCAATTACAAGCGTGCGATCTTCATTGAATGATTTAGCGGAAGCAAAGTTCGCTATAAATGTGTTCAAATAACTTAAACCGTTGACGACGCCGCATATATTGCTTGAATCTGAAAGGCCTGTATTGCTTGTACTCTGAAATTCAAGTACATCGGGGTCATACTTAAGTTCAACAACACCACCGCCGAGCACGCCTGCGGCATTTCTGGATGTTACAGTCAATGTAAGCGTACGGCCGTCAATTATTACTGATTTGTCCCAATACGGAAGTTCGGTTTCGGCAAAAACCGAAGCTGACGGGATAAGCAATGACAGGCAAAGAGCCAATACTGTAATAACAGCAATCAGTTTCCTTTTCATACTTTAATCTCCATTCTGCCGCCGGTAGTTTTAGGTGATATTCGCAAAACCTTTAAACCGGCAGCTTATTAAAGGCTTTGTTCGCAACCCTTTGCAACAGCGCCGAATGTATACTGTGCATACATCGGGAATATAGCGCAGCCACAAATTTTTATTGATGTTCTATGTATTTAAAAAACATAAGGGTGCATTTTTGTTAATTATAACATATATCTTACTCAAATGCTACTGTTTTTTTAAAAAAACTTCAACTTTTTCAGTTGCAAAGTCTGTAATAGAAAATTTAAAATCTTTTAACCTGAAATTTAAGAAAATATATTGACGAAGTGGCTAAGCAACATTAAAATATATATATCGGCATTTGCCGCATTATATATCATATCCGAAAGGAAGTTGACAGTTATGTTGGGTAATTTTACTTACTGTAACCCTACAAAGCTATATTTCGGCGAAAATTCATTGCAGTTTCTTAATACAGAATTGCCGAAATACGGTAAACGCGTTATATTGGTTTACGGCGGCGGTTCAATTAAAAAGAACGGCATATATGACGAGGTGGTAAGCATATTAAAGGCGAACGGCAAAGATATTGCCGAAATTGCCGGAGTTATGCCTAACCCGACGCTTGATAAACTGTATGAAGGCTTAGAAATCGCCCGTGCTCACGGCGCTGATTTAATTCTTGCCGTAGGCGGAGGCTCGGTTTGCGATTACAGTAAAGCACTTGCCGTTTCAATTAACTGTAATGACGACCCGTGGGAAAAATATTATGTTCGTTTTGAAGAACCCGATTGTGAGGTTGTTCCCATAGGCTGTGTGCTTACTATGGTAGGAACAGGTTCTGAGATGAATGCAGGCTCGGTTATTACTAACAGTAAAACCAAGCAGAAAATAGGCCATGTGTATGCAGGCGAAGCGGCAATGCCGCGCTTTTCGGTTCTTAACCCTGTTTACACGCTTACATTGCCGCATTACCAAATGGTTTCGGGTATTTATGATATTTTTAACCATATATGTGAGCAGTATTTTTCGGGCGAAGATGATAATACAAGCGATTATATTGCGGAAGGACTTATGCGTTCTGTTATACATTCAAGCCGTATTGCTAATAAAGATCCTCAAAATTATGAGGCACGCAGCAATATAATGTGGACAGCTACCTGGGCACTTAACACTTTGATTGCAAAAGGGAAAACCACCGATTGGATGGTGCATATGTTAGGGCAGGCAATAGGCGGTTATACCAACGCCACCCACGGTATGACGCTTTCGGCAGTTTCACTTGCATATTACCATTATATTATGCCTTACGGGCTTAAAAAATTTGTTCGTTTTGCAACCAATGTGTGGGGTGTGAACGCCGACGGTAAGACCGACACACAGATTGCCGAAGATGGTCTTGCGGCAATGGAAAATTGGATGAAGGAACTTGGGCTTGTTATGAATATTTCAGAGTTCGGAGTTACCGAAAATATGCTTGGTGATATTGCGGATGTAACCGTTGTTATGGACGGCGGATATAAAACGCTTGACCGTTCCGAAATTATTGATATATTTAAGAAAAGCCTGTAAATAATTGCAGCTGCGCCGTGCGTCACGCTGTATAGACTTTTAATTTAAACGGAGGTTAAGAGATGAGTTATAAAGAAGCAAAAGAAAAGTATTTGTCGTTTGGTGTGGATACCGACGCTGCTTTAAAAAAGTTAAAAAACGTTTCGGTTTCACTGCATTGTTGGCAGGGTGATGATGTACGAGGTTTTGATACCGATAAAAGCAAACCGCTTACAGGCGGTATCCAAACAACGGGCAATTATCCCGGTAGGGCAAGCACCCCGGAAGAACTGATGGCGGATATCGATAAGGTGTTGTCCTTAATTCCCGGCAAACCTAAAATGAACCTTCATGCGTCATATGCTGTTTTTGAAGATGGCGAATGGGCTGACAGGGACGCTTTAGAGCCGAAACACTTTAAAAGATGGGTTGATTTTTGTAAAGAGCGTGGCTTGGGCTGCGATTTTAACCCCACATTCTTTTCACACCCGATGTGTGACCCGTTGACGCTTTCAAGCCCCAATGAGGAAACAAGAAAGTTTTGGATTAACCACGGTAAAGCCTGCATCCGCATTTCTTCTTATCTTGCAGAGCAACTCGGCGAACCCTGCGTTATGAATATCTGGACGGGTGACGGATTTAAGGATATACCTGCCGACCGTATCGGTCCGCGCGAAAGATATCGCGAGAGTATCGATGAAATTCTTTCCGAGCCGTATGACTTCAAAAAAGTAAAACCCTGCATTGAAAGCA
>CAVALG010000002.1:0-3344 GCA_963589585.1 Roseburia sp. AF12-17LB | reverse complement strand
AGGTATTGGACGACGGAATTTGCAAAAACAGCATAATGCATTCCGACAATGCCGTTGGTGTTCTTTGCTCGGCAATTACTTTAACGCCCGGTGAAAAGAAGAACGCCACCTACACCCTTGGTGCAACCGAAGATAAGGAAAGCATTGACGAACAGATAGCCGAAGCGTTTGACAAAGATAAAAGAAAAGCGGGCTTTAAAGCAATTGCCGACCTTTGGCAAACACACCTTAACAAGTTGCAGGTAAGTACACCGAACGCAGATATGAACACAATGCTTAACATTTGGCATTCTTACCAGACGCGCACAACCTTTGATTGGTCGAGATTTATTTCGATATATGAGCGCGGAGTTGACCGCGGTTTCGGTTTCAGGGACAGTATGCAGGATGTTTTGGGTGTACTGCACTCAATCCCCGAACAGTCAAAAGAGCGTATTAAACTGCTTTTATCAATACAGCGCAATGACGGTAACGCAAGAACCGTTTACTACCCCGCAACAGGCGAATCGGTAGGCGGAGGACGCAGTGACGACCACCTTTGGTCGGTATTCAGCGTTACAAGTTATGTTAAAGAAACAGGCGACTACGCATTTTTGGATGAGGTAGTACCGTATGTTGACGGCGGAGAGGCTACGGTTCTTGAACACATTGAAAAAGGTCTTGAATTTACTATGCAGAATTTAGGGCCGCACGGAATACCGAAATTTTTGGGCAACGACTGGAACGACAGTCTTTGGCCGATAAGCAACGATGAGCAAGGCAGACCTGCCGAAACAACCTTTGTATTCTTCCAGTTGGCGCATGCCGCTTACGAACTGCGTGCCCTTTTTGCCCATATGGGACTTGAAAAAAGGAAGAAAAATGTTGACGAAATATATGAATACTGCCGCTCTAAATTAGACACAATATGGGATGGCGAATGGTTTATAAGGGCATTTACGCCGAGCGGTGAAAAATACGGTACAAATGACGATGAGTGGAACAAGATTTATCTTAATCCGCAGTCTTGGTCGGTACTCAGCCGTTTGCCCGACAAAGAAAAGGCAAATTCGGCTATGGATAATGTTCTTAAATACCTTTGCAAGGAAATGGGTATTATATCGCATTACCCTGCATCAACGGGATTTGACATAAAACGCAAATTCTACTACCTCTTCCCTGCCGGTGCGCGTGAAAACGGCGGTTACTTCTTCCACGCAAACACCTGGGCAATAATGGCTTTGGCGCTGCTGGGCAGAAATGAAGACGCATACAGATGCTACACCCTATCGCTCCCGACGAGAAGAAACGACATTGCCGATGTTTGTATGACCGAGCCTTATGTTTACTCGCAGACAATGTTGGCTCCGCCGCACAACCGTGCAGGTGCTTGCGTGAATTCTTGGCTTACGGGTACTGCTTCCTGGATGTATGTTACGGCAACGCAGTACATTTTGGGTGTGCGCCCGGAACTCGGCGGTTTGGTTATTGACCCGCAGATTCCCGAAGAATGGGATGGATACACAATGGATCGCCTTTGCCGAGGAACAATGTGCCGCATTAAGATGGAAAAAGCCGCCGAAACCGAACTGTTTGTTGACGGCGAAAAGGTAAACGGCAACACCGTACCGTGGGAAATGCTTGCAGGCAAAAAAGAGGTAAACATTACACTTAAACTCAGCAACAGGCAATAAAATTTCCGTTCGCTGCTTTTTGCCGCTGATTTAACCTGATAAAACGGCAGAACGCCGAAACCGATAAAGGTTTTGGGTTCTGCCGTTATTCAAACAAAATTAAGCAGTTTTAAGAAGGAGATACGCCGAATGACGGTAAAAAATGGGTTTAAAAGAGCGATAGCGCTTGTATTATCGGTATTTGTAATTGTAACTTTCAGCGGTTGCGACAGTAATATTAACAGTACCGATACGAAGATTAAAGATCTGACGGTGGAATATATTGATATCGGGCAGGGCGATTGCTCGCTTATACGCCTACCCGACGGCAGAAATATGCTTATTGACGGCGGAACACAAGCCACAGCCAACCAACTTACCGAACATCTTAAAAATCTTAACATTACCGACATTGACATTTTGGTAGCGACGCACCCTCACGAGGACCACATCGGCGGACTTGACAATGTAATAAACAACTTCGGCATAGGGGAAGTTTTTATGCCGCAGATTTCAAAAGAAGATATGCCCACCACGCGGATATACGAGCAGTTTTTAGAGGCAGTAAAAGCCAAAGGCTGTTCGGTTACGCGTGCCGCCGCTGGCACGGTAATATCTAACGAGGAGCATTTGGAAATCTGCTGCCTGTCCCCTGCCTCAAGCAATTACGGCAACCTTAACAACTACTCGGTTGTTATCAAAATGACCTATTATGACATAACATTTTTGTTTATGGGCGACGCGGAAACAGAGATTGAAAAGCAGATTATGAAGGATTACCCCGATTTAGGCGCAGATGTTATAAAGGTAGGTCACCACGGCAGCGTCACATCAAGCAGCGCAAAATTTATTAAACAGATTTCACCTGCTGTGGCGATTATATCCTGCGGAATTGATAACCGATACGGTCATCCGCGGCCCGAAATATTATCACGGTACCAAAAATCGGGCGCTGACATATACAGAACCGACAAACAAGGTAATATTACCGTTAAATGCAACGGCAGAAACTACACCGTTTCAACCGAAAAATAGACCTTGAAAGGGCGATAAAAATGGAATCGAAAACGCTTAAAATCAACCGAAAAGGCGAACTTATGTATATCTCTTTCCCGTCATTTGATGAAACGGGAAAGGTTGCAAATGCCTTTACTACACGGCACGGCGGCGTAAGTGAAGGTATATATTCCACTGTTAATATGAGTTTTTCTAACGGCGACAAGCGTGAAAATGTGCTTGAAAACTACCGCCGTGTATGTGAAGCGATTGGTGTTGACTATAAAAACTGTGTGCTTTCGCACCAAACGCATACCGTCAACATTCGCAACGTTACCGAAAATGATATAGGTAAAGGGATAACAAAAGAGCGCGATTATGAAGATGTTGACGGGCTTATTACCGATGTGCCCGGAATAGTTCTTGTAACGCAATATGCTGACTGCGTTCCGCTGCTGTTTTTTGACCCGCAAAAAAATGTTATCGCCGCCTCACACGCAGGGTGGCGAGGAACGGTTGGTAAGATAGGAGCGCTTACGGTTGAGCGAATGGCGAGCGACTACGGCTGCGACCCCAAAAACATACTTGTAGGCATAGCCCCCTCAATAAAGCAATGCTGTTTTGAGGTTGACGAACCCGTATACAACGAGTTTTTGAAAATAGACTGTGTTGATATCGGCGATGTTTGCGAGTATA
>CAVALG010000001.1:0-3558 GCA_963589585.1 Roseburia sp. AF12-17LB | reverse complement strand
CCTATCCCCCTTTGTCAACACCTATTTTTGCGTTTTTTGTGTTTTTTTCGGTTTTTTACAAATTAATAAAAAATTGTGCGGTTTTAGCGGCTTTTTTGCGATAAATACAGTTAAAAGCCCCATATCTGTTTCAATTTTTGCCAAAACAGGGTTAAATAATCTCGCAAAAGCAAAATCCATTTGCTGCCGAGGTGATTTTTACTGTCAGCAACTTGTGCGCAATATCAAAATCGGATGCTGCGGCAACACGCGTATAATTATCGGTATAGCCCCACCAAAATCCGTTTTTGTTCTCCTCAAACAGAACCGAGCAAACTTTGCCTATTTGCGTTTGCAGGAATTTTTTCTCTGCCGCATTACAGGTTTTAATCATTATTTCAGAGCGACGTTGTTTTTCGGCATTGCTTATTTGCCCGGGCAAATTATAAGCAACTGTGCCCTCACGCCTTGAATAAGCAAAGATATGTGCTTTTGCAAACCCTATTTCTTCGGCAAATTTGACCGATTCCAAAAAATCCTGTTCGGTTTCGCCGACAAACCCAACCATAATATCGGTAGTTATTGACGGGTTGTCAAACGAGGTTCTTATTGCCGAAACAAGATCTTTATAAAGTACGGTATCATAGCGACGGTTCATACGCTTAAGGGTGGAATCGCACCCCGCCTGCAATGCCAAATGAAATTGCGGGCAAAATTTTGGAATTGCCGCAAGGCGTTTAACAACATCATCGGTTATCAGTTCAGGTTCAAGAGAACCAAGCCGCACACGGTGTATGCCCGAAATACCCGCAACGGTTTCGACAGCATCGCACAAATCGCAACCGATATCGATACCGTATGCCGAAAGATTTATGCCCACCAACACTATTTCGGCAAAGCCGTTTTGCGCAAGCTGCAGCGCTTCGGTTTTAATATCTTCAAGTTTTCGCGAGCGCACTCTGCCTCTTGCATATGGAATAATGCAATAGGTGCAGAATTGGTTGCATCCGTCCTCGATTTTTATAAAAGCACGGGTTTTACCGCGCTGAGCCGTAAAATCAAGTTCTGCATATTCTTCACCGCTTGTATGTTCCGCAGCAAAGGCGGCTTTATTTCTGTTAACTATAAAATCTTTAATTATTGATGAAAATCTAGCATATTCGGTGTTGCCTACTACAAGGTCAACCCCTTCAATATCGCAACATTCATCTGTAAACGCCTGAGCCATACAACCCGTTAAGACCAAAATACAATCAGGAAATTTCTTTTTAAATTTATGCAAAGCCTGGCGTGTTTTGCGATTGCTTTCGGCGGTTACGGTACAGGAATTGACAACGCATATATCGGGTTTATCAAGTTCTGACACAATTTCAAACCCGTTTGATTCAAGTTGCGCGGCAAGGGCCATTTCATCATATTGATTTACTTTACAGCCGAGGGTTTTAAAGAGAACTTTCATCATTTCACCTAAAAATAAAATTTGCGGACTTGCAATGCGTGGTTTTTTTACGCATAAAGTTTAATACGGAGGGGTCAGACTATGTTTGAAATGTTATTGAATATCTTATCCCATATTTTTCACTTTGCACTTCATATAACAGGGAACGGCTCTTTCCCGAAATCATTGCCGCCCGAAGAAGAACAAAGACTTGTAGTACTTTGCGAAAACGGTGACCGTGACGCAAGGCAGAAATTAATTGAACACAATCTGAGATTGGTTGCACATGTAATAAAAAAATATTACAACACAAGTATCGACAAAGATGACCTTATATCAATAGGCACCATAGGGCTGATAAAAGGAATATCATCTTTCAAAAGTGAAAAGGGCATAAAACTTGCTACATATGCTTCAAGATGTATTGAAAACGAAGTGCTTATGTATTTCAGAAATTTAAAAAAGAGCGCCCAGGACATATACATAAGTGACCCGATTGATGTTGACAAAGATGGCAACTCGCTTACTTTACTTGACATAATCTCTGATGATATGGATATTGAAAGCGATATTGAAAATAAAATAAGTTACGAAAAATTAAGAAAGCTGACCGATACCTGTCTTGACGAACGCGAAAGGCTGATTATATATATGAGATACGGTATGGGCGAAGATGCCGAAATGCCGCAGCGCGAGGTTGCAAAATCGCTTGGCATTTCAAGGTCATATGTATCGCGGATAGAAAAACGCGCAATAGAAAAACTGCGCCAAAATTTTGAAAAAGGTTGACAGCAATCTTCACCAACCCGATATTTCGGAGCGTTGCATTGCACTTATGGTTTTCTCTTTTATATCGTGATAATCCGCTTCAAGCCGTTTTAAAAGATTTTTGACATTTTCTCTTTCAGTTACACCGTCCGCCGGACACTTAGATTTCACGATGGGCAGATTTAGCCTTTTGGCTGCGGCTGAAGTTTCGTTTTCGGTTAAAAATATCAGCGGCCTTATCATATACAAGTCTTTGCGCGAAAGATATGTCACGGGAGAAAAAGAATTGATTCTTCCGCCGTTAAATATGTTCATATAAAATGTTTCTACCGCATCGTCCATATGATGCCCAAGGGCGATTTTATTGCAACCGAGTTCCTTTGAAAGGTCGTGTAATGCGCCGCGGCGCATTCTTGCGCAAAGGCTGCAGGGATTGCTCTCTTTGCGTATTTCAAATATAATCTGCCAAAGGTCTGTACGCTTAACTGTGTAGTTTACGCGAAGCCTGCTGCACAGTTCGCGTATTTGGCTGTAATCGCCCGGCGTTCCGCCGAACTGGGGGTCTAAAGTAATGGCTTCAAGTTCAAATTTGTGCGGATAAAAGCGCCGCAGTTCAGCAAGCGATGACAGCAAAACAACAGAGTCCTTACCACCCGAAATGCCGACTGCGATACGGTCACCGTCATTTATCATATTATATTTTTCAACAGCGGCACGAACCTTACTGACTGTTTTTCGCATTTTAGATATCTCCGATTACCTTTCGTCTATAGGCACAAATTTTCTGTTAGGCACAATTGATTTGTAAGCCGGCCTTATAATCTTGTCGCTTGTGGTAAGCTCTTCTATCCTATGGGCGCACCAACCGCAAATACGGGCAATGGCAAAAAGCGCCGTATACAGTTCGGTAGGTATGCCGAGCATTGAATATACAAAGCCCGAATAAAAATCAACATTTGCGCATACTGTCATTTTCCTGCCCTTTAATTCGCTCAGCAATTCGGGCGTTACGGCTGCTATGGTATCCATAAGTTTAAGTTCGCCCATTTTGCCGTTTTCTTCGGCAAGTTTTTGAGCCGCTTTTCTCAGTATAACGGCACGGGGGTCGGACAATGTGTATACGGCGTGACCGATACCGTATACCAAACCACTTTTATCAAATGCCTGTTTGTTAAGGATTTTCTTTATATACGCTCTGATTTCGTCTTCATCGGACCAATCCTTAACATTGTTCTTAATATCGGTCATCATATTAGTAACCTTTACATTGGCGCCACCGTGTTTATGGCCTTTAAGCGAATTGATTGATGAAGATATGGTTGAATAAATATCGGTTCCCGAAGAAGTCAGCACCCTTGCGGTAAATGTTGAGT